>NZ_QHHZ01000039.1:0-24492 GCF_003947315.1 Nonomuraea sp. WAC 01424 | reverse complement strand
GGGTGATTCGCGTGAGGTGGTCACTGACCCGCTGGCGCGTTACTTCGGCAGCGTGCCGGGTGAGCGGACGCTGGTGCCGGGGGAGGGCGCCATGCTCGGCAAGATCACCTACCGCGAGTGGCTCGACCAGAACACCCCCGGCAAGTAGGTGCCATGACCGCATTGGCGATGGCCGCCGAGTTCGACGATGTCGCGGGCTGGACCGCCGACGCCGTCGAGCAGCTCGGGGTACGGCATGCCGTACCGGCCGCCTGTCGTGGCAGCGCGAGCCCGGCGGCACTGGCCTGGCTGGCCGAAGCGTGTGAGCTGTCGCGCCGGATCACGCTGCTCGATGTGGGCGCCGGGGTCGGCGGGCCGGCGGCTTGGGCGGCCGAGCGGTTGGGGGTCCGGCCGATTCTGCTGGAGCCGATGCCGGCTGCCCGCCGGGCCGCCGCCCGGTTGTTCGGGTTGCCGGTCATCGCGGGGGACGGCCGGCGGATTCCGCTCCGTACGGGATCGGTCGACGCCGCCTGGTGCCTGGGGGTGCTGTGCACCCTGCGGGACAAGGCCGCGGTACTCGGCGAGATTCACCGGGTGCTGAAGCCGGGCGCCTCGCTGGGGCTCCTGGTGGTTGTCGCCAGGGGCCCGTAGGTTCTGCAGGTTCCGGAGGGCAATCACTTTCCCACCGAGCGGGAGCTCACCCGGCTGCTCCCGGATGCCGGGTTCGAGCTTCTCGAGCAGGTCGACCAGCCCGGCCGGGCGCCGCTGTCCTGGTCGCGACGTGCCGAGCAAGTGGCGGCGGTCGTCGCGGACCGTCACCGGGACGATCCGGCATACGCACTGGCGGCCCGCCAGAGCGAGCGCTTCGCCGGCCTGTTCGCCGCCCGGCACATCGCCGTGCGTTTGATCCACGCGGTCAGCCGGCCGGATATCCACGCAAACCACGTATGGAGGAAACATGAGCGGCGAGCATGAGTTTCTGCGTGAGCTCAAGGTCGAGGTCGAGATCGAACTGACCGAGGTCGAGGCGAGTCACGCGGAAGAGGCGATGCGCCTGCCGGTCACCGACTGGCTGTTCGATCCGACGAACGTCGAGCGCGAGGAGATTAGCCTGCGCGGTTTGCGCGACGCGGTAGAGGTGCTGGAAGACGACTCCCGGCCCGGCGGCCATGTCGTCTGAGACGCGGATCGGCACGCTCGACAGCCTTCGTAAGCATTTGCAGTGGGCGATCGAGCTGGAGCACGCGACGCTGCCGCCGTACCTGACCGCGCTGTACTCGCTCGACCCTGCGCGCAACCCCGAGGCCGTCCAGGTGGTGAGCAGCGTCTTCGTCGAGGAGATGTTGCACCTGGCACTGGCCGCGAACCTGCTCAATGCCGTCGGCGGACGGCCGCTCCTGGACACGCCTAGGATGCTCGCGGCCCATCCACGGCCCCTGCCCCATGGCGACCGTTCCCTGGAGCTGTCACTGGTCCCCTTCGGGGCCGAAGCGCTGGAGATGTTCCTGCGCCTCGAACAGCCCGCACCACCCGGCGCGCCGCCAGAGGACGACGGCTACGAGACGATCGGGCAGTTCTACGCCGCGATCGAGCAGGGGCTGCGCCACCTATGTGATCAGCTTGGCGAGCAGGCCGTCTTCTGCGGCGATCCGGCCCGGCAGGTCAGCGGCGCTCACTTCCGGCACACCGCCGGACGGCTGATCGCCGTGGACGGCCTGGCCTCCGCGCTGGCCGCGCTGGAGGAGATCGTCGAGCAGGGTGAAGGCACGGCCAGCGGCTCGGTCTGGGACGGTGACCAGGACGTCTTCCACCCCGAACGGGACGAGGTCGCCCACTACTACCGCTTCCAGGAACTCAAGCTCGGCCACCGCTACCAGCGCGGCGACACCCCGAAGTCCGGGCCCACCGGGGAGAAGATCTCGGTGGATCTCGCCGGTATCCTTCCAATGCGGCCCAACCCGCGACCCGCCGCCCCTGGCAGTGCCATTCACGAATCCCAGGAGGAGTTCAACCACACCTACTGCGGAGTTCTGCATCTGCTGGAGCAGGCGTTCAACGGCAGCCCGAAGCTGCTCGCGGTCGCCACCGGCTCCATGTACGCGTTGAAGGCCCAGGCTCAGGCGCTGATGCGGATGCCCGACGGCGCGGGGGCCACGGCCGGCCCCACCTTCGAGTACGTCGCGCCCGAGCGGCGCCGGTGGAGCGTCGGTGACCACCGGCGGATCGTCGTCCTGCGCGGCGGCCCGTACCTCGTGTACGGCGGCATACCGCTCCGGCGCAAACGCAAGATCGTCTCAGCCGGCAACGACGCGCTGACCTGGAAGACCGGAGAGCCGCTGGAGACCGAGGACATCTACGCGCTGTGCCGCTGCGGCCACTCGGGCTCCAAACCCTTCTGCGACGGCACCCACGCCCTGATCGGGTTCGACGGCACGGAGAGCGCGGAAATGCGGCCCTACCAGGAGCTGCAGCACGTGCACGACGGAGTGGGCATCTCGGCTCAGCGGGTGGGAGAGCTGTGCATCCATGCCGCCTTCTGCATCGGGCGAACCAGGCCGATCGCCGCGATGCTCGCCGACACCGCCGACAGCGACGTGCGCTCCACGATCATGGGCCGCATCGACCACTGCCCCTCCGGCTCCTACAGCTACGCACTCGAACGCGGCGGCGAGACGATAGAGGCCGACCTTCCGCAGGCCATCTCGGTGCTGGAGGAGGAGGACGGGCTGGCCAGCGCGTTGTGGGTCACCGGCGGAGTACCGGTGACGCGATCGGAGGGCCGGCCACTGGAGACACGCAACCGGGTGACGCTGTGCCGCTGCGGCCACTCCGGCAACAAACCGCTATGTGACGGTACCCATCGAGAGATCGGCTTCCGCGAGGAAACCCCAGGAAAGGCATGAGCATGAGCGAGCAGCCCGTCATCGTCCTGGTCCACGGCGCCTTCGCCGAATCGGCCAGTTGGAACCGCGTCATCCAGCGCCTGCACAGCAACCAGCTCTCTGCGGTCGCCGTGGCCAACCCGCTGCGCAGTGTGGAGGGTGACGCCGCCTACCTGCGCGACGTCATCGCCGGAATCGGCCGCCCGGTCGTGCTGGTCGGCCACTCCTACGGGGGCATGGTGATCAGCCAGGCGGCGGTCGGCAACCCGGCGGTCCGCGCCCTGGTCTACGTCGCCGCCTTCGCCCCGGAACCCGGCGAGAGCGCGCTGCTGCTGTCCGGCAAGTTCGAGGGCAGCACGCTCGGCGAGGCGCTGGTCGCCTACCCGGTGGCTTCCGGCGGCAACGAGTTTCGCATCGACGACAAGAAGTTCCACCACCAGTTCTGCGCCGATCTCGACGCCAACGAGGCCGCCCTGATGGCCGCGACCCAGCGGCCGGTGACCGAGCGGGCGCTGACCGACGGGCTGACCGGCGAGGCGGCCTGGCGCACCACACCGTCCTGGTTCGTCCACGGTGAGCGCGACCTCAACATCCCGGCCGTCGCGCTGCGGTTCATGGCCGAGCGGGCCGGGTCGTGCAGAACCCGCGAGATCGCCGGCGCCTCGCACGCCGTCGCGGCCTCCCAGCCCGACGCCGTGACCGCCACCATCCTGGACGCCGCCGACCGCTGATGGCGCAGGTAGACATGCATGCACTCGATCAGGCCGCGTCCGCGTTCATCGAACTGCGGCCGCGGCTGTTCGGCATCGCCTACCGGATGCTCGGCAGCGCGACCGAAGCCGAGGACATCGTGCAGGAGGTCTGGCTGCGCTGGCAGGACACCGACTGCGCGACCATCGAGAACCCGCCGGCCTTCCTGGCGTTGATCACCACCCGGCTGTCCATCAACGTCGCCCAGTCGGCCCGCGCACGACGCGAGTCCTACATCGGGCTGTGGCTGCCCGAACCCGTCGACACCAGCCTCGACCCCGCCGTGGGCGCCGCTCGACCCCGCCGTGGGCGCCGAACGCGGCGAAGCCCTCGAGTTCGCCTTCCTGTTTCTGCTCGAAAGGCTCACCGCCACCGAGCGCGCCGCGTACGTCCTGCGCGAGGCCTTCGACTACCCCTATCCGCAGATAGCGGAGATCCTCCAGCTCAGCACCGTCAACGTCCGGCAGCTCGTGAGCCGTGCCCGCAAGCACCTGACCGCCGTACGCCGCGAGCCCGTCGACAAGGTCGAGCATCGGCGTCTTCTGACGGCCTTCCTCGATGCCGCCCAGACGGGGAACATCGGTGCCCTGGAAGGCCTCTTCGCCGCCGACGTCGTCAGTACCTCCGACGGCAACGGTCTCCGAGGGGCGGCGCGGTTCCCGGTGCTGGGAAGTAACCGGGTGGCGAGGTTCATGGCGGCGTTCGCGCCCCGGTTCTGGCCGGGCGCCGACATCACGTGGGTCGAGATGAACGGGCGCGCCGGCGTGCTCGTCCCCCGCGGAAGCAGAGGTGTCACGCTGCTCACCATCGACGCTTCGTCGTGTGGAATCCATCACCTCATGTGGATCGTCAGTCCGGCCAAGATCGAGGCGTTCGAACGGTCACGCGCACGGGGCGGGTGCCCATGACCGAGGCGAGCGCCGAGTCGCTGGCTGAGATCCTCGACGAGCGGCAGCACCTGCTCGAGATCGCCTTGTGGATGTTCGGCTCGGAGCTCGCGGCTGACCACATCGTCCAGGAGACCTACCGCCGCTGGTACCCCCTGGACGACGAGGAAAGCGCTGGCATCGCGACACCGCGCGCCTGGCTGACGCGGACCGCGGGAAGCATCTGCCTTGAGCTTCTGGCCGCCCCCTTCCACATCCCTGAACCCGAAGTGCCCGAGCCGACCCAACACCAGGTAAGGGTCGGCGGGGAGATGCTGGCCAGGCACGATCGTGTCGCCCGCCGGTTCGCCGCGGCCTGCCGTACGGGCAACACGGCGGTGCTGCGGGCCGAGCTGGCCACCGACGCGATCCTCGTGAGCGACGGCGGCGGCAAGGTGCGTGCCGCCCTCCACCCGACCTACGGCGCGGACGCGGTCGCCCGGATGGCCACGGCGCTGTTGATTGGCCAGCCCGGCACCGAGCTGGCCGTCGGCTCCGTGAACGGCCGGACCGGTCTGGTGCTGCGCCGGGTGGGGCAGGCCCTGGCGGTGGTCAGCGTGAGCGTCGCCGGAGCCGAGGTCACCGCTGTGTGGATCGTGCTGAACCCCGACAAACTCCAGCGCTGGCACCGTCCGTGACCAGCCTCCCCACGCTGAAAGGAATACCGGTGAACGACCCCCCTACTGTCCACAGAGCACGACTACAGCGGCTCGGCGTTCAAGCCGCTCTACACCACGCGCGTCGCCGTGATCGGCGGCGGCTCCGCCCACGGCCGCGCCTCCGGCCAGGCCCGCTCCGCCGACGGCACGCTCTCGCTGGAGCTGCGGATGCCCGAGGAACTGGGTGGTGACAACCCAGGCCCGAACCCAGAACAGCTCTTCGCCGCCGGATACGCCGCCTGCTTCCACGGCGCCCTCAGCCTGCTTGCCCGGCGGCACCTCCTCGACCCAGAGTCCATCACGGTGGAGGCGACCGTCGCCTTCGGCCGTGATCCCGCCGATGGCGGCTACCAACTGCACGCCGATCTCGTCGTGTCCTGGCCCGGAGTCGAGAGCGAGACGGCCACCCCGCTGCTCGCCCAGGCGACCGCGCTGTGCCCGTACGCGAAGATGACCCGGCAGGGCATCCCCGCCACCATCAGCCTCGCCTCCTAGGCACCCTGCCCAGCGCAGTGGCGCCGTCCCCCCTCCGAACGGCGCCACGAGCGGGTGACTACTTGAGGAAGTCGAGCAGAGTGGCGTTGACCTGGTCGGTGTGGGTCCAGCCGATGGCGTGCGGGCCGCCCTCGATGACCACATACCGAAGATCCTTGATCAGCCCCTTCAGCCGGTTGCCGGTGGCGTCGATGGGCAGGATGCGGTCCTGGTCGCCTTGGATGACGAGCGTGGGCACGTCGAAGGCCGCCACGTCCTTGCGGAAGTCGGTGCCCCAGGTAGGTACGCACTTCAGCGTCGCCGTGGCCGAGGCGGCGGCGGCGACCTGGAAGCTCGCCTGCCAGGCCTGCTCGCTGACCTTGGTGCCGCCGAGCACGTCCATGTTGTAGAAGTCGTCCAGGAACGCCTTGAGGAAGGCGACCCGGTCGGCGGTGACGGCCCGCATGGTGTTGTCGAGGACGGACCCGTCCACCCCCTCGGGGTTGTCGTCGGCCTTGAGGAGGTACGGCTGCAGCGGCGCCATCAGCACGGCCTTGCACACCCTGCCGGACCCGTAGGTGCCCAGGTAGCGGGTCACCTCGCCGCTGCCCATGGAGAATCCGCCCAGCACGGCGTCACGCAGGTCCAACGTCTCCATCAGCGTGTTGAGGTCGGCGGCGAACGTGTCGTAGTCGTAGCCGGTGACAGGCTGGCTGGAGCGGCCGAAACCGCGCCGGTCGTAGGTGATCACCCGGTGACCGGTCTCCAGCAGCGCGCTTTCCTGCTTCTCCCAGGAGTGCCCGTTGAGCGGGTACCCATGGATGAGCACGACCGGGCGGCCGCTGCCGTGGTCTTCGTAGTAGATCTCGATGGGCGTGGAGTTCTCCTCGCCGACCTTGATGTAGGGCATGTCATTTCCTTCCCATGTGGTGCTTGTGCGGACGGGACATAACCTGCCAATCCGCGTGATCTTCGACCTCGTACGAATGCTTGAGTCGGGTGGAGCGGATGCGGCGGCGTTCGTCCGGGGTGGTGCCGCCCCACATGCCGTCCGGTTCGCCAGTCTCGACGGCCCAAGTCAGGCAGGGCAGGCGCACCGGGCAGCTCAGGCAGATACGCCGGGCCATGGCAGTGTGCGGGGCTGGCCTGCCGTCCCAGGTGAGGGGGAAGAATAGGTCGGGATCGCTGTCCCTGCAGGCCCCGCGGTCCGCCCAGTGCAGGGTTGGTCTCGGTTCGGTGTCCATGGTCGCCACCTGAGTGTTCGATGCGCCGGCGGACCGGCCCGCTCATCACGGCAGGCGGGCCGGTCCTACCCGGACGTCAGCGGGTGCGGCGGTCGGCGTCGACGATGACGTCGGTGATGGCGGAGGGGTGGCTGACCGACATGGCGTGCGAGGACTTCACCTCGACGGTGTGAGCCTTGGCCCGCTCGGCCATCCACCGCTGCCCTGCCGGCGCGATGGCCTTGTCCTCGGTGCTGACGACGACCCAGCTGGGGATCTTCTTCCACGCCGGGGTGCCTGAGGTGCCGGTGTAGGCGGCCACGCCGAAGGGACGCTGGGCGACGGCCATCCGGCGGGCCGTGTCGATGGGCAGGTCGGCGGCGAACACCTCGGGGAAGCTGGTCTGCTTGATGTACAGGTCGACGCCCTCGCCTGCCGTGTCGGTGTACGGGCGCTGGTCCAGCGTGGCCGGGCCGAGCAGGCTGCCAGGGAACCTCTCGGGGTCCAGCGCGGTCTGGGTGCTCTCGCCCTTGTCCGGCAGGAACGCCGCCACGTACACCAGGGCCTTGACATTGCCGGCGTCGCGGGCGGCGTTGGTGATCACGCTGCCGCCGTAGGAGTGGCCGACCAGGATCACCTTGCCGTGGATGCCCTTGAGGATGCTCGCGATGTAGGAGGCGTCTCCCGACAGGCTGCGCAGCGGGTTGGGGGCCGCGACGACCGGGTAGCCGCGCCGCTGCAGCAGGGCGGTGACCTTGTCCCAGCTGCTGGCGTCGGCGAAGGCGCCGTGGACCAGCACCACCGTGGGTGGGGTGCCCTCGGCGCTGGCGGCCATAGCGGGAGCGGTGGACAGCGTGACGGCGGCCAGGCTGAGAGCGGCGGCGGTGCTTTGCCAAACGGACGGTCGATAACGCATGACGAACCCTTTCGTTACGGGATGAGACACGGCCGGTGAGGAGGCCACCGGGCGGCGCGCTCTGGTGCGATCCCCCGTGGCCGCACCAGAGCACGCTGGTGAGAGTGCTGGATGCGTCGGCGACCTCCTCGGTCGGTGCGTGCTCAACGGTTCCAGCGCGGCGGCCGGGAGACATCGCACGAAGACTTGAGATCACACCGTCGGCTCGCGGCGTGCGACCGGCGTCGCCTGCCTGGCCTTTCGCCCGGATGTCAAGCATCCGTGCGATGTCGGCCGATCTCGTCGGGCGTTTGCTGGGGCTCCGACTGACGCCGCCCTCAGCTGGAGACACGAATGATCCCCATCCGCCAGTTCACCGAGAACGTCAACCGCGAGTCGGCGTTCATCACCACACGACCACGACTCTTCGCGATCGCCTACCGCTATCTCGGGGATGCGGGCGAGGCTGAGGACGTGGTGCAGGAGACGTGGCTGCGGTGGGAACGCGCCGACCGCTCGGCCGTCGTCAACGCGCCCGCGTTCCTCGCGAAGACCACCGTCAGGCTCTCCCTCAACGTCGTTCAGTCCGCGCGCATGCGCCGCGAGACGTTCCCCGGCCTCTGGCTCGCCGAAAGGGACGACGGCAGCACAGGCCTCGACACGGCGGCCGAACAGCACGAGGCCGTCGATCTCGCGGTCCGGGTGCTGCTGGAGAAGCTGTCGCCCGCCGAGCGGGCCGCCTACCTCCTGCGTAAGGCCTTCGACTACCCCTACCGGTGTATCTCCGAGGTCCTCCACCTGGACGCGGCCCATACGCGCCAGCTCGTACGGCGAGCCCACGAACGCATCGAGACCGGGCGACGCAGGCCGGTGGACATCACCGCGCATCAGCGCCTCGTACAGGCGTTTCTCGACGCGGCACGGACCGGCGACCTGGCCGAGCTGGAAGGGTTTCTCGCCGCCGACATCCCCATGAGGAGGAGCGCGTGATGGGTGAGAGCCGCTTCGGCCTCGGTACGGCCTCGGCGCTCGTGGTCGGCTCGGTCATCGGGACCGGGGTGTTCGCCCTGCCATCCGCCTTGGCGGTGTTCGGCACGATCTCGCTGGTGGCATTCGTGCTCGTCACGATCGGTGCGATCGCACTGGCGCTGACGTTCCGGGGTCTCGCGGAGCGGCTGCCAGGCGCGGGCGGCCCCTACGTCTACGCCCGCGACGCCTTCGGCGACTTCGCCGGATTCCTCATCGCCTGGTGCTACTGGATCACCGCGTGGGCAGGGAACGCGGCGATCGTCGTGGCGTGGGTCGGCTACGTCGAGGTGTTCTGGAACACCGAGCACGAGGTCGGGTGGACGATCGCCATCGCGCTGGCCGGATTGTTCCTGCCGGCGCTGGTCAACCTGCTCGGACTGCGCAGCTTCGCCGCGTTCCAGGTCGTCACCGCCGTACTGAAGTTCGTCCCGCTGTTGTTCATGGCCACCATCGGCCTGCTGTTCATCGACTCGGCGAACTTCGGTGACTTCAACGCCGGTGGGACCTCCTGGTTCGGCGCGATCGGCGCCGCCGGCGCCATCGCGCTGTTCAGCTACCTGGGCATCGAGACCGCATCGGTCGCCGCCGCCCGGGTGCGAGACCCGAGGCGGAACGTCGGCCGGGCCACTGTGCTGGGCACCCTGGCGTGCGCCGCGGTCTACATCCTGGGCACCGTCACCGTCTTCGGCACCGTGGCGCACGACGACCTCGTCAGCTCCACCGCGCCCTTCACCGACGCGGCCAACGCCATCTTCGGCGGGCGATGGGCGGGGAACACGGTCGCCGCCGCGGCCGTCGTGTCCGGTTTCGGGGCGCTGGTCGGCTGGACCCTCATCGTGGCCGAGATGCCGCGGGCGGCGGCACGGGACGGACTGTTCCCGACGCCCTTCGCCCGGAAGAATCGTGCCGGGGTTCCCGCGTTCGGGATCGTCGTCTCCACCCTGCTGGCCGCAGGGCTCACCGTCGTCAGCTACACCAGTTTCGAACAGGTGTTCACCACCGTTGTGCTGCTATCGGTGCTCACCTCGGTCATCCCGTACCTGCTGTCTGCCGCGGCGCAGATCTTCTGGCTGCGCACCGAGGGCAGGCGGCTGCGGGCCAGGCATCTGGCGCGCGACGTCGCCGTCACGGCGCTCGCGCTGGCGTTCGGGTTCTGGGCACTCGCCGGGAGCGGCTACCAGGCCGTCTACTACGGGGTGTTCTGCCTGCTGCTCGGCGTGCCGGTCTACGTGTGGGTCAAGGCCAGGCGCGGTGTGTACGGCGAAGCCGGGGTGGTGACGCGATGACCGCGAACCAGGAAGTCGCGTTGCAGGTCGGCATTCATTCCGAGATCGGCCGGTTGCGCGAGGTCATCGTGCACCGGCCGGGACTCGAACTGGACCGGCTGACCCCGGGCAACGCCGCCGAGCTGCTGTTCGACGACGTGCTCTGGGCGGAACGCGCCCGCCGCGAGCACGACGAGTTCACCGAGGCGCTGAGAGGCCGCGGCGTGCGCGTGCACCTGTTCGCCGAGCTGCTGGCGGAGGCGCTGGCGACGGCAGGAGGCCGGCGCTTCGCGGTGGATCGGGTGTGCACCGACGAGCGGTTCGGACCGGCCCTGGCCAGAGAGCTGCGGGCGCGGTTCATGGACACCGATCCGACCTTGCTGGCTGACTACCTGATCGGCGGGGTCCTGAAGTCGGATCTCGGCCCGCTCGACGCGGTCAGCGTCGCGTGGCAGGGCCTCGGGCCTGACGAGTTCGTGCTGGCTCCACTGCCCAACACGCTGTTCCAGCGAGACAACGCGGCCTGGATCGGGCGGGGCGTCGCGGTCAACCCGATGGCAAAGCCGGCCAGGAGCCGCGAGTCGATCAACACGCGCACCGTCTACCGGCACCACCCGCTGTTCGCCGACGCCGATTTCGTGCCCGTCTACGGCGACGACGACCTCCACCACGCTCCGGCCTCGCTGGAAGGCGGCGACATCCACGTCGTCGCCGACGGCGTCGTCATGGTCGGCATGGGCGAGCGGACCACGCCGACGGGCATGGAGATGCTCGCCCGGCGGCTCTTCTCGGGCGGCCACGCCCGCCGCGTGCTGGCCGTCGAACTGCCCAAGGCCCGCTCGACGATGCACCTGGACACCGTGCTCACGATGGTCGACGTCGCCACCTTCGTGGCCTACCCCTACTTCGACCAGGCCGCGGCCCAGGTCTGGCTGCTCACCCCCGATGGGGAGGTCCGGCGCCAGAGGGGGCTGGCCGCCGCCCTGCGCGAGGCGATCGACGACGACGTCCGCATCCTCACCGCCGAGGGCGACCGGCGCGAGGCCGAACGGGAGCAGTGGAACGACGCCGACAACTTCCTGGCGATCGCTCCCGGAGTGGTCCTCGGCTACGAACGCAACACCACGACCAACGAGATGCTCCGCGATCACGGTCTCGAGGTCATCCCGCTGACCGGCAGCGAACTCGGCCGTGGACGCGGCGGCGCGCGGTGCATGACCTGCCCCGTTCTGCGTGAACCGGTTTCCCCTCCCGCGAAGGAGTCGTGATGACCCGCTCGTTGCTCACCCCGGCCGACCTCGGCCGCAAGGGTTTCCTCGAGATGCTCGACCGCGCGGCGGCCCTCAAGGAGGCCAAGCGAACCGGAACCGAGCGCCCCGCTCTGACCGGCCGCAACATCGCCTTGGTGTTCCAGAAGGACTCCACCCGCACCCGGTGCGCGTTCGAAGTGGCCGCCCATGACCAGGGTGCCCACGTCACCTACCTGGGACCGTCGGGGTCGCACCTGGGTCGGGAGGAAAGCGTCGCGGACACGGCACGGGTGCTGGGCTCGATGTTCGACGGCATCGAGTTCCGCGGTTTCGGCCAGGAGACCGTCGAGGAGCTGGCCAGGCACGCGGGAGTGCCGGTCTGGAACGGGCTCACCGACGAGTGGCACCCGACGCAGATGCTCGCCGACGTCCTGACCATGCGCGAACACCACTCCGGCGAGATCGGGTCGATCAGCTTCTGCTTCACCGGCGACGGCCGCAGCAACATCGCCCGGTCCCTGCTGATCACCGGGGCGATGCTCGGCGTGGACGTCCGGATCGCCGCACCCGCCGAGCTGAGCCCTCCGGAACCGCTGGTCCAGGAGGCCCAGTGCCTGGCGGCGGCCACCGGTGCCCGGGTGAGGATCACCGACGACCCGGCGACAGCTCTCGACGGTGCCGCCTTCGTTTACACCGACGTGTGGGTCAGCATGGGCGAGCCCGACGCCGAATGGGACCGGCGCGTCCCGCTGCTCACCCCCTACCGGGTCACGGCGGAGACGATGGCCGCCACAGGCCGCCCCGACACGCGGTTCCTTCACTGCCTCCCGGCCGTGCACGACACGACCACCGAGCTGGGTCGGCGGATCCATCGGCGCTACGGCCTCGCCGGGGCCGAGGTCGCCGATGAGGTGTTCACCTCCGCCGCGTCCGTGGTCTTCCAGCAGGCGGAGAACCGTTTGCACACCATCAAGGCCGTCCTCGTCGCGGCACTTGGAGAGTGACATGCTCCTTGTCGTCGCGTTGGGCGGGAACGCCCTGCTCGAGCGAGGCGGACGCCCAGACGCGGACGTACAGCAACAGCACGTGCGATCCGCCGCCCGCGCGCTCGCCCCGCTCGCCGCGCAGCACACGCTGGTGCTCTGTCACGGCAACGGGCCGCAGATCGGGATGCTGGCCGTCGAGAGCGAGAACGATCCGGCTCTGGCCCGCCCGTTCCCGCTCGATACGCTCGGCGCCCAGACCCAGGGCATGATCGGATACTGGCTGGCGCAGGAACTTGGCAACGCGGGCCTGACCCGGCCGATCGTCACGGTTGTGACACGGGCGGAGGTCGACGTGGATGATCCGGCGTTCCGCACCCCCACGAAGTTCGTCGGCCAGGGCCACCCGGAGCCAGTGGCTCGACGGTTGGCGCTGGAGCGTGGGTGGACCGTCGCCCGGGACGGCCGGGTATGGCGCCGGGTCGTCGCCTCACCCGCACCCCGTCGGATCATCGAACTGCCCACGATCAAGCAACTGGTGACCGCCGGCACGACCGTGATCTGCGGAGGCGGAGGCGGGGTGCCCGTCCTCGCCCGGGACGGCGGGCGGTTCGAGGGGGCACAGGCCGTCGTCGACAAGGACTTCACGGCGGCGCTGCTCGCGATCGAACTGGGAGCCGACCGTCTCGTCGTGCTCACTGACGTCGACGCCGTCCGGCGTGAGTTCGGCACCCCTGAGGAGCGACCGATATCTGCCGTGGACGTCGACGAACTGGGCGCCATGAGATTCCCGG
This sequence comes from Nonomuraea sp. WAC 01424, assembly GCF_003947315.1. Lineage (NCBI taxonomy): Bacteria > Bacillati > Actinomycetota > Actinomycetes > Streptosporangiales > Streptosporangiaceae > Nonomuraea > Nonomuraea sp. WAC 01424. Next base: position 11,383 of record NZ_QHHZ01000039.1, on the reverse strand, counting down.
CCGGATCGATGGCGCCGAAGGTCGACGCATGCATCCGGTTCGTCACCGCGACCGGACGGCCGGCGGCGATCGGGGCGCTGCGCGACGCGTCCGCGCTGCTCGCCGGCCGGGCCGGAACCACCATTGAGCCGAGCACTATGGAAGGGAAGCCATGAGCAACACCTTGGATGGAAGAGTCGTCCTCATCACCGGAGCGTCGTCGGGCATCGGCGAGGCCACGGCGCTGGCCCTCGCAGCCGAGGGGGCCAGGGTCGTCGTCGGGGCCCGCCGCGTCGACCGGCTGGAGACGCTGGTGAACAAGGCGTCCGGCGAGATGCTGGCGCTGGAGCTGGACGTGACCGATCAGGCATCGATGCGGGCTGCGGTCGCGAAGACCATTGAGCACTTCGGCGCCCTGGACATCCTGGTGAACAACGCCGGGGTCATGCTCGCCGGTCCGATCGGGGGTGCGGACACCACGGAGTGGACGCGCATGGTCGAGACCAACCTGCTCGGGTCGATGTTCATGGTCCATGCGGCTCTGCCGTACCTGCTGGAACGCAAGGGCGCGGTTGTGCAGGTCTCCTCGACCTCGGGCCGGATCGCGTCGGCGGGTAACGGGGTCTACGCCGCGACGAAGTTCGGCGTCACCGCCTTCTCCGAGGCGCTGCGGCAGGAGGTCACCGCGCAGGGCGTCCGTGTCGTGGTCGTCGAGCCCGGTTTCGTCTCCACCGAGCTGGCGAACCACATCACGGACCCCACGATGCGGGCCGCCGCGCAGAACATGGCCGCCTCCATGCGCCTCCTGCGGCCCGAGGACATCGCCAGCGCGGTCGTCTACGCGGTCACCCAGCCGGAGCACGTCGTGGTCAATGAGATCCTCATCCGCCCGACCGACCAGACCCGGTAGGCGCCGCCGCGTCAGCTGTTCGCCAGGAACCGGAGCAGCGTGCGGTTGAAACGCAGGGGGTGGGTGGCCTGGCAGCCATGCGGCGCGCCCTGGATGACCTCCACGTCACCGCCCCCGATCCGCGCGCCGGTGACCGGGAACGGAGTGATCTCGTCGTGCTCGCCGTGGATGACCAGCGTCGGCAGGGACAGGGCGATCTCGCAGCGCAGATCGCTGCGTGCCAGGGTGGCCAGGCCGGCGTCGAGCGCCTGCGGTGACGCGGCAGCCCCCTGGTCGCGGTAGCGGTCGCGATGGAGGTCGCTCAGCAGCACGCGCCCGTCGGCCTGGAACATCCGGGTCACGTATGAGTCGAGCATGGTGAATCTGTCGGTGTTCAGCCGCGCTCTGAGGTGGTCGAAATGCTCGGGGGTCCAAGGGCCCTGGGGGTTGTCGTAGGAGCGATACAGGTACGGCAACGCCGCCCCCACCAGGACGACCCCTCTGATCCCGGCCGAGCTGTACCGGGTTAGATAGCGCACGATCTCCGCCGCGCCCATCCCCGCTCCCACGAGCGTCGCGTCGCTCAGCTCCAATCGTTCCAGCACCGCGCGGAGATCGCCCGCCAGGCTGTCGTAGTCGTAGCCGCCCCACGGACGGGAGGAGTCGCCGAAACCCCGGCGATCGTGGGTGATCACGCGATACCCCGCCTCGACCAACGCGGGCAGTTGCGCCGCCCACATGTGCCTGGACAAGGGCCAGTCGTGGAGCAGGACCACGGGACGACCGTCACCGTAGTCCTCGTAGCAGAGCTCGACCGGGGTACGGCCGTGGTCGACGCCGACAGGCAGGTAGGCCATGTAGTCGCCGCTTCCTTTCCGATGGGTTACTGGGGTCAGCCGCCGTGCTCGACGACCAGCCGGGTCAGCTCCACGCGCGAATTGACGTCCAGCTTGGTGTAGGCATGACGGAGGTGGGTGTTGACGGTGTGCGGCGACAGGAACAGCCGCTCGGCGACCTGCCGGTTCGTGGCGCCCTGGGCCACGTGCCTGACCACCTGCAACTCGGCGGCGGTCAGCCCGTCCCAGCCACGGGTGGCGCCGGACTTGCGGCCGCGGCGCCGTATCCCGGCCTCGCGCAACCGTCGCCGCACCCGGGCCGCGTCCCGCACTGCGCCGGCCTGCTCGTACAGCTCCGACGCCGTGTTCAGGTGGCTGACGGCCGCTCGCCGGTCCGTCGCGGCCAGGACGCGGCCAGCGTCTTCTAGCGCCGATGCCCGGACGATCGGCCGGGGGAAGTCCGCGAGTCGTTCCGCCGCCCGGGAGAGCAGCGCCGCGTCGTCGTCGAGCAGCCCGCGGGCGTGTTCGGCGATGGCGGTGAGGAACGGGAAGCCAGGGTTTCGCCCGGCCCGCTCCTCGGCCTCGCGCACCATGCGCACGGCGGCCTCGCGGTCACCGGCGCGCAGAGCCATGCGGACGAACACCACGTCGTCGGCCGCGTCCAGCGGTGTGGCCCCCGTCGCGCCGCCCGGGCCCAGCGAGACCGCTGACGCCGCGTGCGCCATGGCGCACGCCGGATCGTTGTCGCCGTCGGACGCCAAGGCCAGCATCCAGGCGCCTGCCCTGGTGACGAAGGGAGCCTCGTCGCACGTCATCCGCCGGCCGTCGGCGGCCAGCTGGGCGATGCCCAGCTGGTCACCCGCGTACAAGGCCGCCCGCCCCAGGACATAGCGGGCGGTCACGTCGGCGGTGTTTCCCGCTGCTCCGTCCCCGGCCAGTACGGCCTCCGCCTCGGCGCAGGCGTCGGCCAGCCGGCCGGAGTCGAGCAGGATGCGGACACGGTACATCGACCACATGCGCACCGCGGCCACCTGACTGTGCGCCCGCGCCCTGTCCAGGGCGAGGTCGATCTTCTCGAGTCCGCGCAGGGGTTCGCCCGCCGAGCTCCACAGGAAGCTCTGCCAGGACGGCCCGGGGATCCACGGCGAGTGCAGGATGCCCGCGTCGGTCGCCAGCCGTACTGCTTCGTCCTGCCGGTCGAAGGCGTGCCGCCAATCCGTGCGGTGGAACGAGAGCGTGGCCTCCACCGCCATCGCGGTGGCCTCGATGGCGCGATTGCCGCAGGAGGCGCCGGCGAGCAACGCCGCCCCGGCTGCGCGACCGGTCTCCTCCACATCACCGGCCACGATGAGCGCGAGAGCCTGCAGGGTGAGCAGGTGCGCCCGCGTCGTCTCCGACAGCCCGGGCAGGGCCAGCGCGAGGCGGCATTGCCGGACCGCCTCGGCGAACGAGCGCTGGCTCGACACCCTGGCCAGGCTGAGCCTCACCTGTGCCTCGGCCTCCGGATCCAGCACTCCGCTCAGGGCGTTGTCGGCCGTCGTACGCGCCTCCTGGTCGTGGCCGTTCAGCCACAGCAGGACGATCGTCTCGGCGATCAGCGCCGGGCGGTCCGGGTGGTCGGCCGGGGCCAGTTCCAGGGCGCGGCTGCTCAGGGCGACCGCGGTGGCGGGGGAGGCGGGCGCGAGGTCGGTGGCGGCCCGGCGCAGCAGCGAGACAGCCTCGTGGTCGCCTGGCTGAGCGACCTCCGCCAGGTCGGAGGCCACCTCCATAGCCGCCGCGCCGCGTCGCAGGCGCACATTGACGGCCTGACGGCGAACGAGATCCTTGAACGCGGCAGGCACGCTATTCCGTACGGCTTCGCGGACCAGTTCGTTGCGCAGAGCAAGCCGCCCGTCAAGGTCGGTCAGCAGGTCGGCGCGCAGAGCTTCCTGCAGGGGGCCCATCAGGTCGACGGGCGAGCACCGCAGCAGTTCGGCCAGGACCTCGACGTCAACGTCGCGGCCGAGCATGGCCGCGAAGCGGACGCTGTCGCGGGCCGGCGGCGAGAGCTGGTCGAGCCGGTGCCGGATCGAGGAGCGAAAGCGCATGGGGATGCCCCCGGTCGCACTGAGATGCGCTATCCCGTTCCGGATGGTGACGGCGCCTTCCTCGCGTATCCCGTTCAGCAGCTCGACCAGGAGCAGCGGGCGGCCGTCCGCCTTGCGGGCGAGTTCGAGCAGCGCGGGCTCGGCCACGGCCCGCAGGACATCCTGGGCCAGGAGCGCCACGGCCTCCGTCGAGAGAGGCCGCAGCACGATCCGCTCCGCCGGCCAGGCGCGAGCCGTACCGGCCTGATGCTGCTCGCGGGTGGCCAGCACCCACAGGATCGGCTGGCCGGACAGGCGTGCCGGCAGCGTGCGCAGGGCACTGCGGGTGGCCGCGTCACACCACTGCAGGTCGTCCATGACGATCACCAGCGGAGCAGCCGACGCGGCCCGTCCCAGCTCGTGCTGCAGCTCCCGCAGCAGCCAGAAACGCTGGTCCTCCGCTTCGCTGAGCGCCAGCAACCGCTCGCGCGCCACGAGTGGGGCGGGGCTGGACAGCAGCGCGTCCAGCAGGGGAGCGAAAGGTACGGCGTGGCCGTCCTGCCCGGCGGCGCCCGCCTGGACGCGCAGGCTGGCGGCCGTGGCCAGATCGGCGACCTCGGCGAGCAGCCGTGACTTGCCCGCTCCCGGCGCTCCCTCGATCAGCACGGCCCCGCCCTGCCCTCTCCGCAGGGCGCGCAGCCGGTCACGCAGCATCAGCAGTTCGGTTTCCCGGCCACGCAGCGGCAGCATGGGGAAGGCGTCGTCGATGCGGCGCCGCATGTCCGCGGAAGGCACCGAGAAGCCCGCCGCGGCCACGTCGTTGAGGCTCATGCGCTCGTCCGTTCCGTGGAGTGGCGCTCGGCCAGAGGCGGGCAGGTGATCATGGGATTCCACATCTGTTAGCGCTCCGACAACGATTCGAGACGCGATTTCGGGGGTGTCGCGTAGGACAATGGAAGCAAGCGTGATGATTTTCGGCGAGGCAGAACACCGGCAGAAGTAGCCGATTCCGCTTTCCGCCGGGACGGGAAGGCAAGAGTTGACCGAGGAAGTCTCCTTCAGCGCGCTGCTGAGAGCCCACCGGCAGGCGGCGGACCTGACGATCGAGGGGCTCTCGCATGCCTCAGGGGTGAGCGTGCGGGCGATCGGCGACATGGAGCGCGGCGTCAGCCGCGGGCCGCAAGGCCGTACCGGGCCCGCACTGGCCGAGGTGTTACGGCTGTCGCCGGAGGACCACGACGCGCTCCTCGCCGCGGCCCGGGCCGGGCGGCCGCGCTCCGCTCCCGCCACCGCCGGGAGCTGCGAGCTTCCCCGAGGGGTCGGCGACTTCACCGGCCGCGAGCTTGAGCTGGGCGTGCTGCGCGAGCTGGCAGTCCGGCATATCGGTGACGACGGTCCAGCCGTGACCGCGACCGTCTGGGGCACGGCGGGCATGGGCAAGACCGCACTGGCCGTACACGCCGCCGGGAGCTTGGCGGACTTGTTTCCCGACGGCCGTTTCTTCCTCGACCTGCGCGGCATGGACGCCACACCGCTGGACAGCGGGAGCGGTCTGGCACAGCTGCTGAAGGCGCTGGGCGTGCCCGATCGGCGCATCCCCGCCGACGAGCGGGAACGCGCGGGGCACTATCGCGCCCTGCTCAACGAGCGGCGCTGCCTCATCGTGCTCGACAACGCCGCCAGTGAAAGCCAGGTACGCCCATTGCTGCCGGGGGGCGGCCCCAGCATGATCCTTATCACCAGTCGTCGCCCGCTGGCCGGGTTGGAGGGCGTTCACCAGGTCCCGCTCACCCAGCTCGCCGACACGGAGGCCGCCACGTTGTTGCGGGCCATTGTCGGCGAGGCCCGCTCGGTGGCCGAACCGGACGCCGTCGACGAGCTCGTCCGGTTGTGCGGGAACCTGCCGCTGGCCATGCGCATCGCGGGCAACCGGCTGCAGAGCCGTCCAGGCTGGACGATCAAGCAGCTGTCCGGCAGGCTCAGCGATGAGGAGCGCCGCCTGGACAACCTGGCCGCCGGGGACCTGTATGTCGCCGCCGCGTTCGCGCTGTCGTATGAGCAGCTCACCCCAACCGCCCGGCTGACCTTCCGGCGGCTCGCGCTGTCCGCCGCGCCCGACTTCGGCATCCCGCTGACCGCCGTCCTGATGCAGCTCGATCTGGACGACGCCGAGGACACTCTGGAAGAATTGGTCGACTTGGGACTGCTGACCTCGCCGTACGCAGGCCGTTACCGATTCCACGACCTGGTCAGGCTGTATGCCCGCGCCCAGCTGGAGAAGGAGGAACCGGCCGAGGACCGGCTGGGAGCGCGCCGGCGGATGGAGAGCTGGCTGCTGGAGGTGGCGGTGGTCGCCGGGCGCTGGTTCGAGCCTGAATACGGCGCACCGCCGCCCGACTGGAGATCCCTGGTCGCGCTCGATAGCCGGCAGGAGGCGAGCGGTTGGCTGCACGCGGAGAGCACAGCGTGGCTGGAGGCGCTGCGCTCAGCGGTCAAGCGTGGAGAGCATGCGATGGTGGTCGAGGTGGCCGGGTCCATGGACTGGTTTTCCAGCCTGTGGATCCGGTGGGGGCACTGGCGCGAGGTGTTCGAGCTGTCCACCGGCGCGGCGCGGGACCTGGGCGATCGGGTGAAGGAGGCGGTGCATCTCACACACCTGTCCTGGGCGCTGTCCCAGTGTGAAGGCCGTATGCAGGAGGGGGAGGCGACCGCGTTGCGGGCACTGGAACTGGCCCTCGAGGTCGGCGACATACGCCAGCAGGGTTTGGCGCTGCTTCATGCCAGCTGGACCATCCGGGCCGATCCGGCCAACCTGGAGCGTGAGCTGGACTACGCTCGGCGAGCCGCTGATCTCCTCCTGCAGGCCGGGGATCTGGAGGGCTATCCCGACGCCAGGACAGCCCACATCGGCGCGCTGCGCCGGGCGGGCCAGGCGGGGGAGGCCGTGGAGCACGGCCTGGCCCTGTTGGCTACGCTGCGTGACCCTGCCTACGGCGGTTCCCCGGCCATCACCAGCTACGCTCTCGGGGCCACCCTGGGCCATCTCGGCACTAGCTACCTCGCGCTCCAGCGCTGGGAAGAGGCGGCCGAGGCCTACCGGCAGGCGCTGCCGGAGCTGAGCGTCCACCCGCTTCCCTCGGCCTTGGGACTTACCCAGCGCAGGCTGGGCACCGCACTGCGGCACTTGGGGCGGATCGAGGAGGCCCGGCAGGCATTGACGGAGGCCGCACGGCTGTACGAGGAAGATGGTTTTATCGAGGAAGCCGCAGAGGTGGTCAAGGAACTCGAGGAGGCTTTGAAGGGGCATTGAGCACGGCCGCGAAACATCGCACGTTCATGCGATGTGCCCCACTGCCCTCCGCTGACACGGTGATCCTCACCGCCTCCCGCCCGGGGGAGGCCGACCTCGGGGACACGCATGGCCGTCTGGTTTGTCACGGGAGCGGCGCGGGGCATCGGGCAACGCGTCGCCCGCGAAGCGCTTCGGCGAGGACACCGGGTGGCGGCCACCGGCCGTGACCTGGCAGCGGTCACGGCCGCCTTCGACGGGGCCACCGGCGAAGTCCTCCCCCTGGAGCTGGACATGGTGCGGCCGGAGGCGGCCGTCGAGCAGGCGATACGTCGCTTCGGCCGGCTCGACGTGCTCGTCCACGACGCGGCCAGGACCGTCCGCGCCCCTCTGCGGGAGACGACTGACGCGCAGGCGCGGGCCCTGTTCGACATCAACGTCATCGGGACGCTCGCCGTGACCCGCGCCGTGCTGCCGGTGCTGAGCGCGCAGCAGACCGGGCGGATCATCGTCGTCGGCTCGGCCGCCGGCTTCTCGTCCCCGGCCGGTTCCGGCCTGTACGGCGCGTCCATGGCGGCCATCGAGGCGCTGTGCGAGGCGCTCCGCGCCGAACTGGCCGAGATCGGCGTCCGCGTGACCGTCGTCGAACTCGGCCGCTTCGCCACCCTGCCGGCGGCCTTCGACAGTGACCCGCGCCTGCCGGGGGATCCGCGCAAGGCGGCCGCCGCCATCGTCGATCTCCTGGCCGTCGACGACCCGCCGCTACGGCTGCAGCTCGGCGCCGACGCCGTCGCCCATGTCGAGGCCAAGCTCGAGCGGGTGGCCCAGGAGCTCGACCTGTGGCGGCCGGTCTCGCTCAGCACCGATGTCGATCATGACGACCTGCGCGGGCAGAACGGCCACCTGCCGTCGCCAGATACGTGAGGGCCGCCGCATTCGATATTGATCAGACATCGCACGGTGTCGCCGCCGATCGGAGGGCAGCTTGAACGTGCGTGAATCGGAGATCGGCGCCGCAGCGGAGTTCGGACGGTACCGGCTGCGCGGACGACAGCCCGAGGTCGCCGCCCTGCGTACCCATCTGGCCGCGTTGTCCCGAGGCCGGGGCGCGACGACGCTCATCCAGGGCAGCCCAGGCATCGGCAAGACCCGCCTGCTCACCGAGGCGCGTCACATGGCCGAGGAGACGGGGCTGCGCGTCATCCACGGCGGAGGCGACCCGGACGGGCAGACCATCCCCTTCGGCGCGCTGCTCGGCGCGCTGCACTCCGGCCCCGGCCAGATCATCCCGGCCGACGCGATCCAGGCGGCTCCGGCGACGTATTGGTTGTTGCAGGAGCTCCACGAGCACCTGGAGCGCGCCGCGCTGGCCGCGCCGCTGGTGATCGCCCTCGACGACCTCCAGTGGTGCGACGAGGGCACTCTCCTGGCCTTGCGCACCCTGCCGCAGCGCCTGTCCCTGCATCCCATCGTCTGGATCCTCGCCGCGCGAACCGGGCCGCTCAGGCCCGACGTCCGCACCACGATCTCCGCGCTGAACCTGCCCGGCGGTCACCTGCTCACCCTCGCCCCCTTGGCAGGCAAGGCGGTCGCGGCGATGACCGGCGACCTGCTGGCGGCCACACCCGATCGCGCCATCCTGCAGCTGGCGCAGCAAGCCGAGGGCCGCCCACTGCTGCTCACCGAGTTGCTCAACGGCGTGCTCGACGAAGGCGCGGTCACTGTCACCGACGGCGTCGCACGGCTGACCCAGCGGCGCCTGCCCCTGCGTTTCCACGCCTCCATCCAGCACCGTCTGGAGCAGGTCTCTCCGCTGGCCAAGAAGGCCGCGCAGGTCGCCTCGGTCCTGGGCAGGACCGTCTCCATCGACCAGCTCACCGAACTCATCGGAGAATCCGCCGTCACGCTGCTGGAACCGCTGGAGGAACTGCTGTCGGCCGATCTCCTGGTCGAGAGCGACAGCACGCTGGTCTTCAGCCACGACCTGATCCGCGAGTCGATCCAGGCGGCCCTGCCCGCGACTCTGCGCAAGGCGCTCCGCCGCCAGGCCGTCGACCTGCGGCTCGCTCAGGGCGTCCCGGTCGCGCGGATTGCCGCCGACCTGGCCGAGACCGCCGAGCCCGGCGACGGCACCGCCATCACGCTGCTCCGCCGGGCCGCCCGCGACCTGGCGGTCGCTGCGCCGTCGGCCGCCGTGGAGATGAGCCGCCGCGCGATCGAACTCTCCGTCCTCGACCCGCTGGGGCAGGCGGGCCTCATCGCCGAGGCCCTGCCGCTGTTCTCCCAGACGGGCCACGCGGGCGAAGCTGTCGCACTGGCCGAGAGCGCACTGCACCGGCCACTGCCGGTCGAGGTCGAGGCGGGCATCAGGCTTGGCCTGGCGCTCGTGGCCAACCAGCGTTCCTTCAGTGAAGCCGTATGGCACAGCCGGGCCGGAGTGGCCTTGCCGGGCCTGCCACCCCGCATCCGCGCCCAGTTGACGGCCATGCTGGCCTTCAACCTCGCCTTCATCGACGCAGATGAGACCGCCGAGGCGGAAGAGCTGATTCCGGTCGCGCTGGCCGCGGCGGATCAGGCCGCCGACCAAGCTTCGCGGGCCACGGTGCTGGGCGTGGGCTCGATCATCGCCAACAGTCAGCTCGACGCCCACCGTGCGCTCGACCTCATCGACAGGGCGGTGGCCGCATCGCGCGAAGTCCGCTCCACCGGCGGGCTGTGGCCGCCCGGCGTCTGGAGAGCCCTCCTGCTCACCACGCTGGGGCGGGTGGAGGAAGCGCTGGGTCAAGCGGATGACGGCGTACGCTGGGCCCAGCATCACGGGCAGGCCGGCATGCTGAGGACGCTGGGTATGGCACGCTGTCGGATCTACCTGGACGCGGGGCGGCTCAGCGACGCCCGCGCGGAGGCCGAAGCGGTCCTGGCCATGTCCGACGAACTTGGTCCGGGTAACTTCGACGACGTCTCGGCCCGATACGTGCTGGGTCGCGTCGCCCTGCACACCGGCGACCCGCGGGAACTGGCGCGCGGCCGGAAGTTCGCCGAGTCCATCATGGAGGTCGAGGCCGGGCAGATCCGGCGGGCAGGAGCGTGGCTGGCCGCTCAGGTCGCCGCCGACGGCGGCGACCACGTCCTGGCCATGGAGCTAACCACCGAAGCCGCCGCTGCCTACCATCGTCCGACCTCGTCGCTGGCCTCTCCACCCGACCCGGCCGACGAGCCCATCCTTGTCAGGCTGGCACTGCGGGCCGGGGACAGAGCCCGCGCGACCCTGGTCACCGAGTTCGCCGAAGCCCGTCACCGCAAGAACCCCGGCATCCCGGTCTACGCGGCCACGGCCCTGCACGCCCGCGCCCTGGTGGACGGCGACGCCGGCCCGCTGGCCCGCGCCGTCGAGCTGTACCAGGACATCCCCCGGCCGCTCGTGCTGGCGGGAGCTCTGGAGGACACGGGCATGATCTTCCACCTGGACACGGCTTTGCGGCTCTACGAGCAGGCGGAGGCGGAACACGACGCGGCCCGCGTGCGAGATTGCCTCAGGAGCCTGGGGGAGCGCCGATCGCGCGGGGCCTCCAGCAGGCCGACCGCAGGCTGGGACAGCCTCACCGCCTCCGAACTGCAGATCGTCAGGCTGGTCGCGGGCGGCGCCACCAACAAGCAGGTCGCCGATCAGCTCTTCCTGTCGCCGCACACCGTCAGCACTCACCTGTGGCACGCCTTCACCAAGCTCGGGATCAGCTCACGGGTCGAGCTCACGCGGCTCGTCCTCGAACACGATTCCGCTACGCGGTGATTCGGCGGCCCCGCCGTACGGACCTGAGATAGCGCTGGTCGGCATAGCACCAGCCCCACCGGTCGCCGGGCTCCAGCGAGGCGGTCGCTGGGTGGGCGGTGGCGGCCCAGTGCGCGGCGGCGTGCCGGCCGGGGGAGGTGTCACAGCAGCCGACGTGGCCGCAGGTCAGGCACTCGCGCAGTTCCACCCATCGGCCGCCTGACTGCCGGCAGTCCTCGCAGCCGTCGACGTAACCGGACGGAACGGGCGGATGCGTCCCGCGCACATGAGGGCAAGAGGCCGCGAGCTCGACGTTCATGATGCGCCTTTCCATGAATTCTTGTGCATGCGGATGAATGTCCTCTTGCCGCATCCCCGTACACATCGCACGAAGGCGTGAGCCCCTGATCGTCACTGGACGGTTCGAGGGAACTTTCCGGGGGCTGTCACAAGTACGGAGGGCTGTCTTGTCTTAGCTGGTGTTCGGGCGGCAGATGGGGTCGCCCGGCAGTCAGGAGGGGGTTCGTGGTGAAGGTCGTGGTTGTCGGTGGGACG
>NZ_QHHZ01000038.1:0-26906 GCF_003947315.1 Nonomuraea sp. WAC 01424 | reverse complement strand
TCAACTCCACCAATGCCACCCGAGCCTCCCCCGAAGCGTCGATAACGCCACGAGCAGGCTCAGATAACGATCAAGGTGTCAAGCATCAAGCGAGGCCAGAGTGTCAACCATCAAGCGAGACAGGACAAGGCATGATCGACGACTGGATGAGGACTTTCTCCACGGTTTCAAGGGCAGCCCGCCTACGGCGGCCTGCCGCGCCTGGGCGGTCGCCGGCCGCGCTGCGGCTCTTCGGCCGGTCGCGGCCACCGCCGCCCACGCGCTATCAGCACCACAGCAAATCGTTGAACAACGCGAGACGCATCACGGCTAGACGTCGGTCGTACGGACATGCTCCAAGCATCCAGCGGCATGAAGGACCTCAGCCACACAAAGATCTGCCGAGTTGCATTGACAGCTGATCAAGGCGGCGGGAAGGGACTGCGGGCCGACCGCCACACGCCTGCCGCACCGTCCCAACCGAAAGCTCCGACCGGGGTTGCCGCGCCGCCGCACAGATGCATCCCTTACGATCGCCTGAGGGGGCGATCGCCGTCCGTGGTTGGGGGCGATCGACGGTCCGGGACTTCGTTCCTCAGCCCCGGCCCACCGAGCATCCCGGTCTTGGCCCGCTCTCCTTACCGGTGGGACAACGATGTGACCTCTGCTCTCCCCATCACTGCACAGGTGGACGCGGGTTACGTTGTTGGTCTATGACCGTTCCCACCTGTAGAGAAGCCGCCGTCACCCACACATCGACGGGGCCTTTCGGGCACATAACGTCGCCATCCACGCTGCATGTCCCGTCCTGGACGCCATAACCTTGTCCACGCCCATGTGGCCGATAGCGTGGCCCCTCTGGGGCGAGATCAGGAGTGTGAGCGAAATGGACGTATTCGAAGTTCACCAACGGCTCATCCGCGACTACGAGTCCTATACGTCCTCGCTCGTTGAGGTGCGCGATCAGGCGATCGCCGCTCACGTTGATCGGGAACTTCAGCTGAAGACGCGCTGGCCGGACCCCTGGGTCTCGTTGAATCCGCGCTTTGTCTCCGGTGGCACCATACCCGAGCTGATCACCGATGACGTTCTTCACCCCGGAAGCGACGCGATCTTCCGCGATAAGAAGGAAGGGCTACCCGGATCGCCGCTCACGCTCTACCGCCACCAGCGAGAGGCCGTCGAACTGGCCCAGGACGGCCGTAGTTACGTACTTACTACCGGAACGGGCTCGGGGAAGAGCCTCACTTACATTGTTCCGATCGTCGACTCCGTCCTGCGTGACCCGCGCCCCGGCCAGATCAAGGCCATTGTGGTGTACCCGATGAACGCCTTGGCCAACAGCCAGTGGGAAGAACTCGACAAATATCTCAACCTGGGCTTTCCCGAGGACGCCCGCCCTGTCACATTCGCCCGCTACACCAGTCAAGAGAGCCTAGAGCGGCGCGATGAGATCCTCAGGAATCGGCCGGACATCCTGCTGACCAACTACGTAATGCTCGAATACATGTTGACCCGGCCGCACGAGCGGCAGGTACTCATCGAGGCGGCCCGCGGCTTGCGGTTCCTGGTCCTAGACGAGCTGCACACTTATCGAGGCCGTCAGGGAGCGGATGTCGCGCTGCTCGTACGCCGAGTGAAGAACGCGCTGGATGCCCCCGAGGTTCAGTGCGTGGGTACATCGGCCACGATGGCAAGTAGCGACGTCTTCGCTGATCAGCAGCGGGACGTCGCCAAGGTCGCCTCGAAGATCTTCGGGATAGAGGTTCTCCCAGAAAGGGTTATCGGAGAGAGCCTGGTTCGGGCGACGCTCGACCAGGCAGCAGACGACGACGAACTGAAGGCTGCCGTTATCTCCGAGGACTGGAGAAATCTTGGTTACTCCGACCTCAAAGCAAACCCCTTCGCTTGCTGGATCGAGTCCGTTTTCGGCCTGGATGCCGAGCCTGGTACCAACCGACTTGTTCGTCGCAAGCCAACCAAGATTCCGTATGTGGCGGCCGATCTGGCAGCCCGCACTGGCTTGCCTGAGGATCGATGCAAGAGCGCCATCGAGGAGATGTTCCGGGTAGGCTCGGCCGCTCGCGAGCCGGGGACGGGACGTCCCCTCTTCGCGTTCCGACTGCACCAGTTTCTCTCCAAGGGGGAGACCATCTACGCCAGTCTGGAGCCGCCGGCCGACCGCCATCTGACCAGTCATTATCAGGTGAGCGTGCCGCATGCGCGGGAGAAGACACTCTTCCCGCTGGCCTTCTGCCGTGAGTGCGGCCAGGAGTACTTCGCCGTGACGTTCAACGCTCGGCAGCGAACATTCGCCCCCGGCCACGCCGAGGAACTCCTCGACGACACGCAGGACCTTGGCTACCTGTACGTCAATCCAGATCACCCCTGGCCCGCCGACCCGCTAGGCGCGAATCGGCTGCCAGATACCTGGCTGATCACCCCCTCCAGCGGCCCGCCGCAGATCAAGCCGAGCAAGAGAGGTCAGCTGCCGCGGTCAATCGTGGTTTCGCCGGATGGCACTCAGGTCGGTCCGGAGCACGGCGTCGAGGCAGCTTTTATCCCCGGCAAGTTCCGCTTCTGCCTTCACCCCGAATGCGGGGTCTCCTATGAGCAACTACGCGGCAAGGATTTCGGCCGGGTGGCTACATGGGCCTATGAGGGGCGCAGTTCCGCGCTCACGGTGATTGGTACCAGTGTCTATCGGAGCCTGCGCACGGCAGCCGAGCCTCCTGCTCGCAAGTTGCTTACCTTCGTCGACAACCGGCAGGACGCCAGTCTTCAGGCAGGCCATGTCAACGACTTCGTCCTGGTGACCCAACTTCGCGGTGCCCTGTACCGTGCCGCGCTCGGGGAGAAGGAAGGTCTCACACATGAAATGCTCGCGCAACGGGTGGCTGGGGCGCTCGGCATAGACGTCGCCGATTACTCCGCAGTGGCCGACCCACTCACTGGTGTGCGCCGGTCGATCGATAAGGCGTTCCGGCAGACTCTGGAGTACCGCCTCTATCTGGACCTGGCTCGTGGCTGGCGGGTCAACATGCCCAACCTGGAGCAGACCGGGCTCATCAAATTCGACTATATGGACCTGGCTGAGCTCGCCTCTAAGCAGGAGCGCTGGGAAAGCGCTCATCCTGCGCTCAGATACGACCCCCCGGCGCATAGAGAGAAGGTATGCCGGGTGCTGCTCGACGAGATTCGGCGTGCGCTCGCCATTGACGTCGAAATACTAACCAAGGAGGGCTTCGAGCGACTACAGCATGATTCAGACCAATTGCTGACCGGCCCGTGGTCGCTACCGAAGAACTCCGCGGACCCCGAGGTGGGAACGGCTTTCGCCGCCCCGGCTCCGCCCGGACGGCGCACCACCGGCCTCTACCTGACTGGGCGTGCGGCATTCGGCCGGTTCCTCTGCCGTGACCGTGAGTTCAAGGAATGGCCGCATCGGCTACGTACCGACGACGCCGACATGATGATCGAATGGCTGCTTGCCGCACTCTTCGACGCGGGCCTGCTCACCGACGCGCCCCGGGACCGTGCCAGCGGCGCCCCCGGCTACCGGCTGAAGGCCTCGGTTCTCATCTGGCAGGCAGGTGACGGCTCCAGCGGCGTGCTCGACATCCTGCGTAAGACCGTCAAGACCGGTGCCCGGGTGAATCCCTTCTTTCGAGGGCTCTACCGGGACCACTCACCGCAGTTTGTCGGCATCCACGCCGCCGAGCACACCGCTCAGGTCACCAACGAGAACCGAGAACTTCGGGAGAAGGCGTTCCGCGCAGGTAGGCTCCCACTTCTGTACTGCTCGCCGACGATGGAGTTGGGCGTGGACATCTCCACGCTGAACGCAGTTGGCATGCGTAACGTGCCACCTACCCCGGCGAACTACGCTCAGCGGTCAGGCCGAGCTGGGCGAAGCGGTCAGCCCGCACTCGTCACCACTTATTGCGCCACTGGAAACTCACACGATCAGTACTACTTTCGCCGCTCAGAACGAATGGTCGCAGGCCGGGTAATCCCGCCCCGACTAGATTTGGCCAACGAAGACCTGCTCCGCTCGCACGTGCACGCCATCTGGCTCGCTGAGACCAATGCCAGGCTGGGCGGCAGCCTGGGCGACATCTTGGACACAAGCAACCTGGAGATGCTTCCCCTGGACGAGGGCCTACGCTCTCAGCTCACCGATCCCGAAGCTCAGCGGCGCGCGCTCATCCGCGCGAGGGACATCCTGACATGGGTGCCAGGCATCGAGGAAAGCGCCTGGTGGCACGACAGGTGGATCGAGGATGTGATTCGCTTCGCGCCGAAATCCTTCGACGACGCCTGCGACCGATGGCGGGCGCTCTACCGCAACGCCAAGGCCGACCGCGAGGAGCAGCACCGTAGGGTCCTGGACGCCTCAGTACGCAGGAACGACCAGCGCAGTGCGCAAGCCCGGCGGGCACAGGCCGAGAACCAGTTGAGCCTGCTCTTGAATAAGGACGGCGAGCAGACCTTCAGCGACTTCTACAGCTACAGGTATTTTGCTTCCGAGGGCTTCCTACCGGGTTACTCCTTCCCTCGGCTACCACTGGCCGCGTACATCCCGCCGGAGAAGAGCAGAGATGGCAGCTACATCCAGCGGTCTCGGTTCCTGGCGATCAGCGAGTTCGGCCCGAACGCACTGATCTATCACGAGGGGCAAAGGTTCGAGGTCACCCGGGTCCAGGTGCCCTCCGACGAGTCGGGGGCAGTCGCCGTCGAGGAAGCGCGGCTGTGCGCTTCGTGTGGATACTGGCATGTGCGCGGACCCGGCCTAGATTTGTGCCAGAACTGCGGTCATCCGCTCAGCGACATCCTCCCGCGGTTGATGGCCATGCAGACCGTCTACACCCGGGCGCGCGCCCGCATCTCTGCCGACGAGGAGGAGCGCCGCCGGTCGGGATTCGAGTTGCTGACCACCTACCGGTTCAGCGACCACGGGGCCCGTTCCGGCCGTCTCACCGCGGAGATCACCGCACTCGACGGGGTTCCGCTCGGCGAACTGGTCTACGGTGACACCGCAACGATCCGAAAGATCAACCTGGGCCGTCGCAGCCGTCCCAAGGACGCTCCGCTTGGTTTCTGGCTAGATGCCGCTAACGGGACCTGGTTGAGCGACACCCGAGTAAGGGATCGAGAGAAGGCTCTGGCCACCGAAGACGACCTGCCCACCCGGGATCAGGCAGCCCGGCCGGAGCGGATCATCCCATTCGTAGAGGACCGCCGCAACATCTTGGTCCTACGGCTGGCGCGCGCGGTTGAGCCCGAGGCAGCGACCACCTTGCGGTACGCCCTTGAGCGTGGCATGGAGGCCCTGTTCCAGTTGGAGGACTCTGAACTCACCAGCGAGGAACTGCCCGACTTGGAAAACCGTGGACGGATGCTGTTCATCGAGAGCGCGGAGGGCGGCGCGGGCGCGCTGCGACGGCTCCACGCCGAGCCTGGGCTCCTGGCCAAGGTCGCCGCGACCGCACTGGACATCATCCATGTGAGTCCCACGAAAGAGGACCTGGACCGGGCGCCCGGAGCCATGGAGCGCTGCGAGAAGGGCTGCTATGACTGCCTACTGTCCTACAGCAACATGTACTATCACCGCTCCATCGATCGACTTGCGGTGGTGGACCTTCTTGCCGCGCTGGCGGGCGCTTCCGTCAGGGCCGGCGGGAGCGGCGGCCTCAGCCCTTCTGAGCACGTCGGGAAGCTGCTTGAGTCGAGCGAGAGTCAACTCGAGCGCGATTTCCTGACATTCCTGAAGAAGTACGACTACCGTATGCCGGATGCGGCCCAGCAGTTGATCACCGATACTCAAACCCGGCCTGACTTCGTTTACCGTCTGGCAGGCGGTTCCGTGGCGGTGTTCGTGGACGGACCCCACCATGACGCCGCCCCAGCCAGAGAGCGTGACCTGGCCGCCGAGGATCGGCTCATGGATGCAGGCTGGATGGTCATCCGATTCCGATACGACGAGGAGTGGAACGTGGTGGCAAGACGTTACCCGAGTGTGTTCGGCCCCGGCGGGGAGCGCCGGTGACAACGCTGGCCTATCCTCCCGGTTCACTGATCTCCGCCCGGGGCCGGGAGTGGGTGGTCCTGCCCGAGAGCACGCCGAACTTTCTCGTAGCGCGCCCTCTCAACGGCGACACCGAATTCACCGCGGGATTCTTCCCCCATGAGGTCGGCGAAGCGTCATTCCCCGACCCGGTCGCGAGCCTAAACGAGCAAGGCGACTACACCAGTGCCAGGCTGCTGCGCACAGCGCTACGGGTGGGGTTCCGCGGCAGCGCGGGTCCGTTCCGGAGCCTTGCCGCAATTGCGGTAGAGCCGCGCGCCTACCAGTTGGTGCCGTTGCTGTTGGCTCTGCGGATGGATCCGGTGCGGTTGCTTATCGGCGACGACGTAGGCATCGGCAAAACGATCGAGGCCGCATTGATCGCCAAGGAGCTGTTGGAGCAGGGCTCAGCGAACGGACTGTCGGTGCTCTGCTCCCCAGCGCTGGCCGAGCAGTGGGCCGCCGAGTTGCGCGACAAGTTTGCCCTACCCGCTGTCACCGTGCTTCCTTCCACCGTGAACCGGCTGGAGAACCTCAAACCCGCGGATCGGGGTTTCTTCGAGCACTACCCGATCACAGTGATCTCCACCGACTTTGTCAAAAGTGAAAGACGGCGGGCGTTCTTCGTCCAGCAGGCTCCCGGCCTAATCATCGTTGACGAGGCGCATACCTGCGTCGGGAGTGGCACCCGAGACCGGCAGTTCCGCTACGAGTTGCTCAAGAACCTGGCGCGAGAGGAGGATCGGCATCTGATTCTGGTGACCGCGACTCCGCACAGCGGCAAGGAGGAAGCATTCCGCGAGCTGATCGGGCTACTCAAGCCCCGACTCGCCGCCCTCGACTTGCGCGACTCGCGGCACCGAGACGAACTAGCCCGGCACTTTTTGCAGCGCCGTCGGCACGACATCCGCCAGTTCTTGGACCAGCGGACCGCATTTCCTCGCAGTCGTAAGACACGTGACCAGCCCTACCTACTCCAGTCGGAGTATGCCAGGCTCAGTAGGGAGGTACTGGAGTACGCCCGGGCCTCGGTTCGCCGTGCCGACGGCGGGATCGCCTATCGGACCCGCTGGTGGTCGGCGCTGGCGCTACTGCGCTCCGTCGCATCCTCTCCCGCCGCCGCAGCAGCAACGCTCCGCAACCGAGGCGGTGGCGCTGCAGTGGCCAGCGAGAGCGAGGCGGACCTCCTGGGCAGAGCTGCTGTGCTTGACGAGGTGGAGGAGACGCCTGCCGAGGGGGTGGACGCCGCTCCCGCCGCCAACGACGACCTGCTCGACGTGGTCCAGCGCAAGCAGTTGAAGACCTTCGCCGACGCCTTCGACGAGCTGAAGGGCCCAGCAAAGGATCAAAAGCTAGCCACACTAATCAAGCAATTGAAGAACCTCGTCGGTAACGGCTACGACACGATTGTCTTCTGCCGCTACATTCCGACCGCGGACTATCTGAAGAAGGAGCTTGCCAAGGCGTTTGGCAAGAAGATCACTGTAGACGCGGTGACCGGTGAGGACCCACCAGAGGAGCGGCTGAGAAAGATACGAGAGCTCGTCACCGCGGAGGGCCGCCGGGTCCTCGTCGCCACTGACTGCCTCTCAGAGGGGGTCAACCTACAGGACGGATTCCAGGCGGTCGTCCACTATGACCTGGCATGGAATCCAACCCGACACGAGCAGCGCGAGGGCCGGGTCGACCGGTTCGGTCAGACTCGTGACGAGGTTCGCGCAGTGACGCTCTACAGCGCCGACAACGGCATCGACGGCATCGTCCTAGATGTGCTGTTGCGAAAGAGCCGCGAGATAAAGAAGACCACCGGGGTCTCGGTACCGGTCCCGGACCGTTCGGCCAAGGTGCTAGACGCGCTCTTCAAGGGGCTGCTGCTGCGCGACGACTCCGCCGACCAACTCCCACTCGACCTGGACTTCGCCGAGCAGCGTGACGCTCTCCAGGCCGAATGGGACCTCGCCGTCCAAGCCGAGCAGGTCTGGCGCGACAGCGCCGAACAAGAGTCAAAGGCGATCACGAAGTACGCCCACACCGGCCTGGACCCGCACGAGATTGAGCCCGAGATCGAGGCAGTTCGTGCGGCGCTAGGCAGCGCCGAAGACATCACCTCCTTTATCGAAACCACTCTCAAATCGCTCCATGCGCATGTGGTACGCGATGAGGACACCGGTATCCTCACCGCCGACCTTACGAATGTTCCCAGTGGAGCACGCCAGGCACTCGGCGTACCGCCGGCCGGCGACATCAAGCCGCTGAGGTTCCGGCCGCACCCGCCCGCTTCTGATGGGGAGCGCGCGCTGGTCCGCACCGACCCCGCGGTCGCCGGGCTGGCACGCTACGTGCTGGACGCCGCACTGGATCATAAGCTGGACAAGGGTGAGCGGCCGGCCCGCCGATCAGGGGTCGTTTCAACAGCCGCGGTCCCGAGCCGGACAATGCTGCTGCTGGTCCGCTACAGGTTTCACGTCACGATGCCGGATCGTACACAGGGCAGGTCCGAGCTCAAGACCCTTGTCGCTGAGGACGCACGAATGCTCGCCTACCGCAATGGGAAACGCTTGCCTGATGCTGAGGCGCTAGCTCTGCTCTCGGCGGAGCCCGACGCCAACGTTCTGCCGGATCTGGTCCAGCAGAACATGGAATGGGCGGTTCGTGCGACCGCCGCGCTCAAGCCGGAGCTACGGGAGCTTGGCAAGGAGTTCGCCACGGAGTTGCAGGACGCGCATCGGCGAGTCCGGAAACTCGCCGGAGCCTACCTCCAGGGGTTGCGTGTGGAGTTCCAGCCGGAGGCCGACGTGCTCGGCGTCTACGTCTACCTGCCCGGAGGCTCACCGTGATCTTCTCTCACGCTCAGATTGTCGGCGGGCTCTTCCCCGGCGGTCTGCTCGTCAAGGTACGATCCGGCGACCCGGACCTGCCCGCCGCGCGACCGGCCGACTACCACCTCACCGGGACAGACCGGCTCGGCGACGCCGCCGCCCGCAAGTGGCAGCACTTGCGCAGCGTCTACGCCTCCTACCGCACCGAACTCGACCGACTGCCCTCAAGCAGTGACGCGACCTCACTCACCCGTGAGCGCTGGTTGCAGCCGCTCTTCACCGAGTTGGACTTCGGGCGGCTGCCGTACCAACGTGGTGGATTGACCGTGGACGGACGGACCTATCCGGTCAGCCACCTGTGGCAGGACGTGCCTGTCCACCTCACCGGCTGGCATGTGAGCCTCGATCGGAAGGCAACCAAGGCGACTCGTGCCCCTCAGTCGATGCTCCAGGAGTTCCTCAACGTCTCACCCAATCACCTGTGGGGAGTGCTGTCCAACGGGCGGCAGCTACGCATCATGCGGGACTCCGCCTCCCTGTCCGGATCGTCCTACGTGGAGTTTGACCTTGAGGCGATCTTTGATGGGGACGTCTACAACGAGTTCTTTCTGTTGTACGCATTTCTGCATCAGTCGAGGTTCGAGCCGCTGCCACGCGAGGACGGAGCCGAACCAACCCCGGCGGACTGCCGGCTGGAACAGTGGCGGCAGTACGCAATCGACACCGGAGTGCCGTTCCGGCGACGGCTCGCAGCCGGGGCGAAGGCCGCAATCGAACGTCTCGGCACCAGCTTCCGCCTGTTCAACCCGCGCGTCGATAGGGCGCTAACCGACGGAACTCTCACTCCTGACGACTACCGACACGAGTTGTTGCGTTTGGTCTACCAGCTCATCTTCGTTTTCGTTGCGGAAGATCGCGGCACCCTGCTGCTGCCTGCCGGGCAATCGATCCCGGGACTCGACATCGCCGAGGCCAGAGACAGATACGACACTTACTTCTCCACGCGGCGGCTGCGCAGGCTGGCCAGGATCCGGCCCGGTGACCGCCATACCGACCTATGGCGCACGACCGTCATGGTGCTTGACGCGCTCGGCGCCGATGGGGGAAACCCGGACCTCGCTCTGCCTGGTCTCGGCGGTCTGTTCTTCCGGCCTGAGCACAACTCTCCGGATGATGGCAATTCCGGTACGGCTGACGCCCCTGATCGGCTCCCCCCGGACTTCTTGCGTGAATGCGTAATCTCCAATGAGGACCTGCTCGCGGCCGTCTACTCGCTCTCGGTGACCGAGGATGGCGGCCGAGTCACGACGGTCGACTTCAAACATTTGGGAGCCGAGGAACTGGGCAGCGTGTACGAGTCGCTGCTTGAGCTGCGACCTACGGTCGAACCGGGAACTCGGGCGTTTGTGCTGCTGCCACTGCCCGGCAACGAACGTAAGACGACGGGGTCGTTCTACACTCCTGCCGCGCTGATCGAATCGCTGCTCGACTCCACGCTAGATCCTGTCCTCAACCAGGTTTCGCGGACCGGAGACCCCGATGAACTGCTGAGTATCACCGTCTGCGATCCAGCGTGCGGCTCTGGGCATTTCCTGGTGGCTGCTGCCCGCAGGATCGCGAAACGGCATGCCGCAATGGTCTGTGGCGATCCCGAACCGTCGCCAGCGGAGATCAGCAGATCCATGCGGTTGGTCACCGCTAGCTGTGTGTACGGCGTGGACGTTAACCACCTCGCCGTAGAGCTGGCCAAGGTGTCGCTGTGGATGGAATCCCTGGAGCCAGGCCGCCCGCTGTCGTTCCTTGATGGACATCTCAAGGCGGGCAACTCACTGCTGGGCGCAACTCCCAAACTCGTCCGAAAGGGTATCCCCGGCGACGCGTACAAGCCAATGCCCGGAGACGACCCCGAGTACGCGACGCAGTTGCGTGCAGACAACAGCGCCGAGAGCGGCGGACAGGGCATCGCCGGCGGCCAGGCCATGCTGTCGTTCGGCGAGGATGACGAGATCAAGATCGACAACTCCCGAATCGCCGCGGCGGTCAGAAAGATCACACCGCGTCCCGACGCTTCCCTTCCGACGATCCGGGCGCAGGCACTGAGACTGCGGGAGTTTGAGCGACACGACCCGGAACGTACCCGGCAAAAACAGCTAGCCGACGCCTGGTGCGCCGCATTCGTCTGGCCGAAGACGCCCGGTACCCCCAAACCCATCACCCACGCCTCAATGGCTGCCCTGCACCGCGGAGAAGAGCTATCCCAGGATTCCGCAAATCTTCTCCGAGATCTAACGAAGAACTACGCGTTCTTCCATTGGTATCTGGAATTTCCCGACGTGTTCGCGACCGATGAGGCAGGCGAGAACGGGTGGAGCGGCGGATTCTCCTGCGTACTGGGAAACCCACCATGGGAGCGGGTCAAGCTCCAGGAGAAGGAGTTCTTCGCCGATCGGGATCCGCTGATCGCGAAGGCGCCCAATGCCGCTGCCCGCAAGCGGATGATCGACGATCTCGCGACCAGTGACGACGACGCCGACCGACTGCTGCACACCCGCTTCACTGAGGCGCTGCGCCGCTCGGCGGATGTCGCCCACCTACTGCGCGACTCCGGCCGCTATCCGCTGACTGGGCAGGGCGACATCAACACCTACTCGGTCTTCGCCGAGACCGCTCGCACGGTGCTGGCCCCCGGCGGGGCGGCGGGGCTGGTCCTGCCAACCGGCATCGCCACCGACGCGACCACGGCACCCTTCTTCGGCGATCTCGTGCGACGCGGCGCGCTGGCCTCGTTCCTGGAGTTCGAGAACGAGGAATTCCTACTCAGCAGGGACGTCGATCACCGTGTCCGGTTCTGCCTGCTGACGATCGCCGGGGCGCATGTGCCCGCAGCAACCGTGTCATTCGGCGCCCGCCGAATGAGCGACCTGCCCAGCCGGTCGTTCACGTTGCCGCCCGAGGAGATCCTCCTGGTAAACCCTAACACCGGGACACTACCGCTCTTCCGGTCCCGCAAGGACGCGGAAATCACCTTTGGGATCTACCGGCGGGTCCCAGTGCTGATTAGAGAGGCCCACCCAGATCGGCTGCATGAGCGCCCGGCGAACCCCTGGCGGCTGTCATTCATGACCATGTTCCACATGGCGAACGACTCCCGCCGATTCCAGAACGGCCCCAAGCTGGAACGCGACGGCTGGAAGCTGGCGGGCAACGTCTACCTCCGTGGGGAGGGTGAGGAGGCCGAGCGGATGCTCCCACTGCACGAGGCCAAGATGATCCACCACTTCGACCACCGCTACGGCACCTACCTGGGCCAGACCCAGGCCCAGGCCAAGATGGGCACCCTTCCTCGCCCCGGCCTGTCTGACAAGGACAACCCGGAGTACGCCATCCAGCCCCGCTACTGGGTCTCCGAGGAGGAGGTGGACGAGCGTCTCGGTGACCGCTGGGATCGATCGTGGCTCCTGGGCTGGCGCGACATCTGCCGCGCCACCGATGAACGAACCCTGATCGCCGGACTACTTCCGCGCACAGCCGTGGGGCACACCTTTCCCCTTATGATCACCGGCCGTCCCCTCGCCTGGCTCTATGCCAATCTCGCATCCTTGATCCTTGATTACGTCACTCGCCAGAAGATCGCAGGAACCCACCTCACTTACGGCTATCTACACCAGCTCCCGGTGTTGTCACCGGACGTGTACGACGGTCCGTGTCCGTGGCTGCCCACCGTACAGCTCGGAACATGGGTGTCGGATCGGGTGCTAGAGCTGTCCTACACGACATCGGACATGGCGGGGTTCGCGGAAGACCTGGGCGACTCCGGGCCTCCGTTCCGCTGGGACGCCGAGCGCCGGTTCGAGATTCGGTGCGAGCTGGACGCCGCCTACTTCCATTTGTACGGCGTGGCCCGTGACGACATCGCGTTCATCATGGACAGCTTCGGCGCGTTTCAGCGCAACGATCCGGAGCGATTTGCCCGCACTCGGGCCCGCATTTTGGAGATCTACGACGCGATGGCCTCTGCCGCTGCCGGCCGGAAGCCGTACGCGACGGATCTACATCCCGCTCCCGGGTCCGGCCTCCGGCACACCGCCGCGACCGCGCGGTAGACGTACCCGAACGCACGCCTGACCTGCACACGTCCCGACAGTTCCTGGCGCTGTCGGTGGCAGCTGGCACGGTCGCATCAGCTTCACCTATCTCACCCCTTCGGCACCCCCAACCCGATCGGATCCGCCATGCCCTCCACGGAAGAGATCACCGCCAAGGCGCTGTTTGCCCTGCTTCACGAGCTGAACCAGATCGATAACCCCCTGCCGGCTCGAGCCGCCTACGGCAGGGTGAAGGAGCGCTACCCCGAGTTGGAGGACGAGTGGACGCGCTCGGGCCGGGGTGGCGCCACCGCCGAGGAGATGCTCAGATACGAAACGAACTCTTTGGTCAAATGTGGCTGGTTGTACCGGGGAACCGAGGGGTGGGAGATCACCTCCGCCGGTAAAACAGCACTGCGTAAATATCCCGAGCCCGGACCCTTCGGCGCGGCCAAGATGGCCGAATATCGCAACTGGGAGCAGCAGCAGACGAACTTTTGGGAGGCGGAGCGGCTCACCGGGGCCATCCCGGAGGGCAGATGGGCGGCGGCTGATGATGTCGCTGGGATCGCGAAGGTCACCCCCGCGAGACTGACCGCGTTGCTTGAAGCCGATCGTCCCGACGGCTGGCGCAGGGTGCTATCCAAGGAAGGCCACGTCCCCAATACCGAGACCCGCACCCATGGCGACTGGCTGAACTCGCTGCGGAGCGAAGGACTGGATAACATCAATGGCCTGGTCGAGGCGGGTAAGCGCCTGAAAGCTGTCGATCTCGCACAGCTCATTCACACCACTGCCGAAGGGCAGCGGGCCTGGCTGGTCACCACCGACGTCGACGGCCGCAACCTCATGGGGCTGTGGCAATCGGAAGGCTTCTGCTCGCTTCGCGCCGAACGACTTCCGCCGCTGCCGCCGGGAGTCAGCCGGGACATCGTGCACGCCGCGGTGGAGGACGGCTACAGCTCCTTCACCTACAGCGAGCGGAGTCAAAGGACCACGGAGTTCTTCGCCTTCCTCTCACAGATGCGCGAGGGCGATCTGATCGTCGCCAGTGACGTGGACACCGCCTATCACTTCGGCCGGATCACTGGCCCACCGCTGTTCCTCGCATCACCTGGTGGGCTGTCTAATCTCCGAAGGACAGTCGAGTGGATCACCATGGAACCCATCGATCTGATGGACCTCCCGGACTCGGTGACCTCCCGGATCACGTCATACGCGGTGGTCGATCTGACCGAATGTCTCATGGACCTACGGGCCCTGGTCGGCGACGGTCCTAAGCCCGAGTCGTTCGCCCTGCCCGATGTGACCGAAGAGCTGGCAGAGGAGCTACTACTGCCGCACGACTGGCTACAGGAGTGCGTGGAGCTGCTCCGCGAGCGACCGCAATTGATTTTCGACGGGCCTCCAGGGACCGGCAAGACCTACCTGGCGAAAAAACTCGCCAGCCACCTCACCGGGGATCGTTCTCAGCAGAACACGATGGTCGTCCAGTTCCATCCTGGTTACGCCTATGAGGACTTCTTCGAAGGTTACCGGCCCGGCGACGACGGCAGCGGCTCGCTGAGCCTGGTGAAGCGTGATGGACCCCTCCGTCTTATGGTGACCGCAGCCAACCGTCAGCCTGAGCAGGTCTTCGTGTTGGTCATAGACGAGATCAACCGGTGCGAGCTGTCCCGGGTCTTCGGTGAACTACTCGTCTTGCTCGACTACCCTCGCGAGCCGGTCCGACTGCTGTACTCCCCCGAAGAATCCTTCACGCTGCCAAAGAATCTACACATCATCGCAACAATGAACTCCACGGACCGGTCGACGGTCCCGCTGGACGCCGCGATGCGCCGCCGGTTCTGGTTCAAGGAGATGCATCCGTCACAGGAGCCGGTCAAGGGTCTGCTCCGCCGCTGGCTGATACGTGAGGAACTCGCACTGGAAGGCGCGGATCTCCTCGACAAGCTCAACGACGCCATCGCCCAGCGAGACTTCAAGATCGGCCCGTCCTTCCTGATGCGAAGGATATTCCATGACTCAGAAGGCAGTCTGGAGCGGGCGTGGACCACCCAAATAATCCCGGCTCTACGCGAGATCCACGTCATGGATGGAGTCGATCCCGCCGAAAGATACAGCCTCAGGGCGCTCCGGAGCACCCGCTCATGACTGTGGTGACCCTGGACGAAGGCGGCGGATGGGTCACGGCGATGGTTTCGCCCACCACGGCTGATGCGCTGGAGAAGGAGAGAATTGCCACGGTTGGCAGGAAGCCAGACGGGACGCCTTATCGACTGAAGGCAAAGCTCCGGGTCGGCGCGGTTCGCTTCCCAGACCTGGAGTTGTGCATCAAGCCCAAGCTTTCGATCAGTCGTCTCTGGTTCCTCCTGGGTTTCGCTTACGACAAGGTGGAAAGAGGCTGGCAGGAGCAGGAGGTGACCGCGTGGGATCAGCCACATGTGCTGCCCGCGATGGCCTACGCCTTTCTTCACGCGACCGGTAAGGCCCTCGCATACGGTCTCCCGCACGGCTACCGTCGGGAGTCGCGGGCTCTCCCAGTAGTCCGTGGGCGGATTCGTGAAGCCGACCAGCTACGCCGCCACCACGGACAGATGCTCCCCATCGAAGTGGAGTACTCCTCTCTCACGTTCGACGTGCCTGAGACACGCGTGCTCCGCGCGGCGACCGAACGGCTGTTGACGCTGCCCGGCGTCGCGTCAGCTGCGGAGGCGAGGCTTCACGACCTGCTGCGGTTGCTGAACCGTGCGTCGTCCCCACGCCCAGGCGCCGTCCCGTCTTGGACACCCACTCCCTCGAACGCCAGATACCAGACTGCGCTCGGCCTGGCCGACCTCGTGCTCCGCGGAGGCTCCCTCGAATTCCAAGGAAACTCCAACCAACTGACAGTCAACGGCCTGCTGTTCTACATGGACAAGGTTTTCGAGGACTTCCTTGAGCACGCGCTCGGCGGACTTCTCACACCCCATGGCGGCGTCTGCAACGCGCAAGGCGTCGTCTACCTAGATACTGCGAACAAGCTGAAGATGGAAACGGACGTTCGCTGGTGGGAGGGCGACCGGACGCACGCGATCATCGATGCGAAGTACAGCGCGAAACCGATGAAGGCCGAATACCGATATCAGATGCTTGCCTATTGTGCAAGATTCGGTAGCCCGCAGGGTCACATTGTCTATGCCGGCGGAAACCGCGAGCCGACCCGGCGGCACCAGATCATCAACCCACGGATCGAACTCTTCGAGCACACCCTGGACCTGTCCGCCCCTATCGACGAGATCCGGGCTCAGGTCCAGGCGATCGCCGACCAGATCCTCGCTCTTTCCCATCCTGCAGCATCTACTTAAGGCTTGACGCGATCAGCACAGCGACTGACTCCCATGCATTGCGGGTGCTCGCGATGCGCCCGAATGTCGAAACAGATCCAGCATGGATGCAGACAGGCCATCATGAGAGTCGATAGAGTCGGCCAGACGAAACGGCATATGGACGGATGTGGAGGCCACAGCGGGTCACCCTGAACCATGATCGGCCTGACGCTTAATCAGGTTGGAGCGACTGAACTGAAACATTCGGCTATTGTCAATTCTTACCGACCGAGAATATGGAGGCTCATCTCACTGGCATGAGAGGCAACCCAGTTAACGTCACTGAACTCGGAACTTTTCAGACGGTCGGACTGAGCCAGCCGATGGTCCGATTCTGCTGTGCCAAGGCATGGGTTCAAAGAAGGAGCATGTTCTCTAGCGTCTTCCGGCCCGGGTGGAGAGCCCGATGACGAGCCTTTCCGCTCGGAATCCCTCGGTACAAGACTTTCCACCGGGGACACTGGTGCGCGCCCGTGGTCGTGATTGGGTGGTACTGCCGGAGAGTACCGCTGACCTCGTGGTGGCCCGCCCATTAAACGGTGACGGCACGTTCGTGGCCGGGCTGTTCCAAGACGAGATCAATCTCACGGAGTTCCCGCCGCCGGCGCCTACCCCGGGAGTCATCGGGAGCCATCAGGCTGCATTGCGGTTGCGTACCGCGCTGCAGCTGGGTTTCGCGGCAAACGCCGGGCCGCTGCGATCGCTCTCCGAAATTGCTGTTACTCCGCGGCAGTACCAACTCGTGCCCCTATTGCTCGCCCTACGACAGCAGACAGTACGACTGCTTCTCGGCGACGATACTGGTCTCGGCAAGACGATTGAAGCTGGACTTATCGCCAAGGAATTACTTGCCCAGGGCGACGCGCGAGGACTTGCGGTGATGTGCTCACCGACGCTGGCCGAGCAATGGCGGGATGAATTGGCCGTAAAGTTTGCCATTGAGGCAGAGCTGGTCTTGCCCTCGACTGCCGCACATCTTCAACGGGCAGCAGGAGGCGATTCAATCTTCGAGCGATACCCGTTCACCATCGTCTCCACGGACTTTCTCAAACAGGAGCAGCGTCGCGAGCTGTTTGCCCGTACCTGCCCAGATCTCATCATCGTCGACGAGGCGCACACATGCGTCACCTCGCCAAGTGATGGTGGGCAACGTCAGGAGCGGTATCAGCTTCTGCGTAGGATCGCCGACAACAGACTGCCCGATGGACGCCTTCGTCATCTCCTCCTCGTCACCGCAACCCCGCACTCGGGTAGCAAGGGCGCATTCCGTGAGCTACTCGGTCTGCTTGCGCCGAAGCTCGCCGAGCTGGACCTAGATCAGCGCCGGGGTCGGGAAGAACTGGGCAGGCACTTCATTCAGCGTCGCCGCCGCGATATCCGCCGTTACCTCGATGAAGAGACCTTATTCCCGACAGACCGGCAGTTCCGCGAGGTCGGCTACCACCATACGCCGAACTATGCCGATCTCCACCGTCGCACGCTCGCCTTTGCTCGCGAATCGGTTCGCGGCGCCGACGGAGAGCTAACCCGTCGGATGCGCTGGTGGTCGGCACTTGCCCTATTACGTTCTGTCGCCTCTTCGCCTCGTGCCGCCGCGGCCACCTTTCAGGCGCGCTCGGCAGCAGCAGCGGCTGAGACCATCACCGAAGCAGATGAGCTGGGCAAATCCAGCGGTTACGACCTGCTCGAGGGCGCGGCGCTGGAGGGATTCGACACAGCGCCGGGTGCCAATGACGAGACCTTACCGGAGAGCGCCCGCGGACGCCTGCAGGCACTAGCTACCGAAGCCCTCGCGCTGGAGGGCACAACCCACGACGCCAAGCTCGCCACAGTTATCAACGAGGTCAAGGCTCTGCTCAAGGACGGCTACGACCCGATCGTGTTCTGCCGGTACATCGCAACTGCCGAGTACGTTGCTGACCATCTGCGTAAGACTCTTCGTAAGAAGGCGGCTGTCGATGTGGTGACCGGTGCACGGCCACCACACGAGCGGGTTACGCGGATCAACCGGTTAACAGATCAACCAGGGCAGCACGTGCTCGTGGCCACGGATTCCCTATCGACCAGTGTGAACCTCCAGGAGCACTTCCAAGCAGTCATCCACTATGACCTGGCGTGGAATCCGATGCGGCATGAGCAACGCGAGAGCCGGATCGATCGATTCGGCCAGCGACGCGCCTATGTGCGATCCATCACCCTCTACGGCGCGGACAATGGCATCGACAACGTCGTTCTTGATGTCCTAATCCGCAAACACCAGTCGATTGCCCGGCAGACCGGCTTGGCCGTACCGGTGCCCGTGCGCGCCGATGGCGTACTGAATGCCCTGATGGAGGGGTTGCTGCTCCGTGGAAAGCAGCCCGAACAGCTTGCGTTGGATGCCACTGTCGCCACGCAGCGAGACGACCTGCATCGTGCCTGGCAAAGCTCTGCCGACCGGGAGTCCATGGCGCTCACCAAGTACGCTCACCCCGGAGTCACCCCGGACGAGGTAAAGGACCTAATCACCGACCTGCACTCCACCCTAGGGACGCCAGCAGACGTACGTGCCTTCGTTAGGCAGGCGCTCCAGCAGTATGGCGCCATTCTCACTCCCACCCGGGACGGCTTTGCCGCGCAGACGGCAGACCTAGCCCCTACCGTACGTGACGCACTCGGACTGGCTGACAGCGCGAATGAGCTGGTCTTCCATGACGACCTGCCCGTGCCGCCCGGCCATCGTGCACTCGTGCGCACCGATCCTGTGGTTGCGGAGCTCGCTCGCATTGTGTTCGAAAGCGCACTAGAGGAGGCACCAGGCAATGGCGAAGCAACGGAAAAAGAGCCGCATCGCAGCTCTGCCGCCCGGTACGGCGTAACCAAGACCACCGCAGTAGGCACCCGGACTGTCCTACTATTAGTGCGCTATCGATTCCATCTCATGTATAGCGGCGTGGCCCAACCCCGTACCGTGATTGCCGAGGACACCCAAATGCTCGCCTACCGCACCAGCGCCGCGAGCCACGAATGGCTCCCTCCTGAGGAGATCAGTGCATTACTGAGCGCGGAGCCGGAGGACGTTCCGGAGGAGTTCGTGCTGAGCCAAGCCAAACGCGCGGTGGCTGAGCTTGGAGAGGTGCGTGATGAGCTCACCGCTCGCGGAGACGAGCTAGCCGCGCGGCTTCAGGAGGCCCATAAACGACTCCGCATGGCAGCTGGAA
Source organism: Nonomuraea sp. WAC 01424 (assembly GCF_003947315.1). Taxonomy (NCBI): domain Bacteria; kingdom Bacillati; phylum Actinomycetota; class Actinomycetes; order Streptosporangiales; family Streptosporangiaceae; genus Nonomuraea; species Nonomuraea sp. WAC 01424. The sequence goes on along the minus strand of NZ_QHHZ01000038.1, from coordinate 7,388 downwards.
GGAAAAGGGGCAGCTTGAAGGTAGAGGCCAACAAGTGTGCCGATGTGCTCGGCGTCTATGTCTTCGCACCTGCGGGCGAGATGCTATGAGGCGCCCGTGACAGCCCCTTTCACGATCCGCATCGAGGGTGGCCTGCTCAGCCACGACCTGCTCAAACGCATCACCAAGGACAAGGGCCCCCTGCCAGGCAGCCGGCCCGAGGACTACTACCTGCCTCCAGGCGAGCAACTGGAAGAGGCCGCCAGCCGCCATTGGGATTACCTACTCGGTACATACAGAACGTTCCGGAAACTGCTAGATCAACCGACCAGCGCGCCGACGGCGACACTGACTAGGGAACACTGGTTGCTGGTGCTGCTGAGCGAGCTCGGCTTCGGCCGAGTGCCACAGGTAGGCGACCTTGCCGCAGGAGCGAAGTCGTATCCGATCAGCCACGCGTGGGGCCATTTGCCGATCCACATTGTGGGGTGGGATCGTGGCCTCGACCAGCACGATGACAGCGGCAGCAATGCCGTCCGAGCACCTCAGTCGATGCTGCAGGAATTTCTAGACGCCAGCGACGATCACCTTTGGGGTGTGCTCTCCAATGGCAAGCTACTGCGCATCCTGCGCGCCTCAGCCGCACTGTTCGGATCATCCTATGTCGAGTTCGATCTAGAAGCCATCTTTGACGGTGAGCTCTATGCCGATTTCGTGTCGCTGTTCGCTCTGCTGCACTTCTCACGATTCGAGCTTTCCGCGCCTGCGTACGAATCAGCGACACCTTTCGACTGCTGGATAGAGCAGTGGCGGACGTACGCGGTAGAGACCCGGCTTCGGGTCGGGGATGAGCTGCGAGCCGGCATAAAACAGGCGCTAGAAGAGCTGGGCACTGGGTTCATCCAGGTCAACCCGTCCCTGCGCGATGCACTGCAACGAGGGCCACATCACGGCGGGATCTCGGCCGAAACGTTCCAGCATGAACTCCTACGGCTGGTTTACCAGCTGATCTTCCTATTCGTGGCCGAAGATCGTGGTGTCCTTCTGAAGCCTGATCCCGACCCCCGGCTAGGCGAGCTCGACAAGGAGCAAGCCGAGCGAGAGGCCGATCTCCAGGCCGCCCGGGAACGCTACAGCACGTACTTCTCCACCGCGCGCCTACGTCATATCGCTAGGCATCGACGCGGTGATAGGCACCGCGATCTTTGGTGCGGGGTATTGATCGTATTGAACGCTCTCAGCGCTGAGGGAGGCAAGCCTGAGCTGGCCCTTCCTGAGCTTGGCGGCCTGTACTTCCCCAGCGGCGCGCCGAGACAAGACGCCTCCGCACCTGACTTTCTGCGCGATTGTGAATTGCCGAACGACCGACTGCTGACCGCGATCCGGCTGCTGAGCGAGATCTCCGACGGGGAAGGGGGGCGCGAGCGCATCGCCTTCGCAGAGCTCAGCGCAGCAGACCTAGGTCATGTATACGAATCCTTGCTTGAGCTGGAGCCGCAGCCGGATACGGCAGCCTTGCGCTTCCAGCTTGAAGCGAGGGGCCCGAACCACGAACACAAAACCAGAGGGTCGTACTACACACCCACACCGCTGATCGAGTCACTGCTCAACACCGCTCTTGACCCAGTGATCGACGCGTATGCCGCCTCCGGCGTTGCAGACGATTTGCTAAGTATCACGGTCTGTGATCCCGCATGCGGGTCCGGGCACTTCCTTGTCGCAGCAGCCCGCCGTATCGCCCGCCGATACGCCTCCATACAAGCGGGAGATGACGAACCGACCCCCGAAGTAATCCGCGACGCACTTAGCAAGGTTACCAGACACTGTATATACGGTGTCGATATCAATCCACTCGCCACTGAAATAGCTAAGGCGTCCCTATGGCTGGAGTCGTTAGAACCAGGGAAGCCATTGGCCTTTCTTGACGCGCACATTAAGGTTGGCAACTCCCTGCTGGGCGTGACCCCTAAACTACTCAAAGAAGGTATCCCGGACGCCGCCTTCAAGGTAGCCGATGACGACGACCCCGCAGTCGTACGCGAACTTAGAACCGCGAACCAGAGGGCTAGAACTTTGGGGCAGCTGAATCTGGTCGACGGGGACATCCTCATCAACACCGGAAACCTCCAGCCCAGTCCCGATGACAGCGAGATCACCACCTTGCAGGGCACTACTCTCACTGATATGCGCAAGCAGGCCCACCGCAACCGCGAACTCCAAAACTTGCCGGCGGAGCTACATCGGAAACAGATTGCCGATGCTTGGTGCGCAGCCTTCGTATGGCCTAAGCGAAAAGATGCTCCACCCGCGATCACAACGGAGACGATCCGGAAACTGATCGAGAACATTCCGCTATCCGACGATAGCGCTGAACTGCTCGGGAAGATTTCCAGTCAGTATCGCTTTTTTCATTGGCACCTCGAGTTCCCGGAGATTTTCCAAGTAGTGAACCGAGATACCACCGACGCCAACCCTGACACGGGCTGGCAAGGCGGATTCTCGTGCGTGCTCAGCAACCCTCCGTGGGGCCGGGTGAAGCTGCAGGATAAGGAATTTTTCGCGACCCGCATCGAGAAAATTTCCAGAGCGCCAGATGCCGTCACGCGCAAGAAGCTTATCAAGACACTCGCCGATGCCGATGACCTCGCCGAACGAGCGATGTACCAGGAGTATCAAGCGGCTCTGCGCGAGTCGATGGGCTGGTTGCAACTGTTCCGCGACTCAGGCCGTTACCCGTTGACCGGCCATGGCGACGTGAGCACCTACGCGGTGTTTGCCGAGGCCACCCACACGATTACAGGCCCACGCGGACGATGCGGTCTCGTACTGCCTTCAGGCATCGCCACCGACGCCACAACTGCACAGTTCTTTGCAGACCTATTGCGACAGCGCGCGCTTGTCTCTTTATTCGATTTCGAAAACGAAAAGCAAGTCCTACAGGGAGTGCACAGACGGTTTCGATTTTGCCTCTTCACCATGCTTGGCCGTGCACTGAATGTCAGATCAATCGAACTGGCATTTCGGATGCAGCGCGCCGAGTCGCTCGAAGGGGCGAAGTTTTCACTTACTCCGGAAAATATCGAAAAGATCAACCCAAACACGCTGACCTGTCCAGTTTTCGAATCGCGACGCGATGCGGAAATCACAAGCGAGATTTACGACCGGCTTCCGGTGCTGTGGCGAGACAATCCAGAGTCAAACCCATGGTCGCTGTCATTTTCGACAATGCTGCATCTGGCGAATGATTCGCACCTATTTCGCGCTCAAGATGACGCGGAGATCAGAGAAGGGGGGTGGCGATTGCAAGGTAACGTCTATGTCCGAAACGTGGGCCAGAACACGGAGCGCATGATTCCGCTTTACGAGGCTAAGATGATTCATCACTTCGACCATCGGTTTTCAACATACGAGACCGTCATCGAAGCAAAGCCGGCCAAGCGAATGGCGCCCAGACTAACACCCGAGCAGCACGCCAACGCTGATCTCGTCGTGCTTCCACGTTACTGGGTAGAGGAAAGAGAAATTGCCGGCCGGCTCGAGGGACGCTGGGACAGCGACTGGCTGATCGGCTGGCGCGATATCACTCGCAGTTCCGACGAGCGGACCTTGATCGCAACAGCACTACCTTGGGTTGCAGTGGGCCACAATCTCCCACTAATTATGCCGAAACGACATGGCCCGCTACTACTCGCGAATCTCAGCAGCTTCGTGCTCGACTACATCTCTCGTCAGAAGCTCACCGGAACGTCAATGGCCTTCTTTATCCTCAAGCAGCTGCCAGTGGTTCCGCCAGAACGGTACAGTCGACCGGTCGAATGGCTACGTGGTGCTTCTTTGGCGAACTGGGTCGAGATGCGAGCGCTGGAGCTCACATACACGGCCTGGGATATGGAGTTGTTCGCTCGCGAGCTTGGTGACGTGGGACCTCCTTTCGTGTGGAACGACGAGCGCCGCTTCTCGATACGCGCCGAATTGGACGCCGCGTACTTCCATCTCTACGGCGTGGAACGTGACGATGTCGTATTCATCATGGATAGCTTTCGAGCGTTGCGGAATGGTGATCCAGTTCGATTCGCGCGCACCAAAGCAATGATCCTGGAAACCTACGACGCAATGGCGAATGCTGCGACTCTAGGCGGTTCATACCGAACTCCCCTCGACCCACCGCCCGGTCGGGGATCTCGTCATCCAAATCACTGACCTACCTGACATAGCCCAGGAGCCCTGACCGTGAGCAATCCCCTTGATCGGCAGCAAAGCCTCTCGGATCGACACATTTCGGCGCTAGTTGAGATCTTGCGTGTATTGCCAGCGGGCAACTGGACAACTTACGGCGAGCTCGCAAAACTCCTCCACACTTCGCCGATCGTCGTGGGCCGTTACATGACTGACCCAAGACTGCCTAATCCCTACCGTGTGCTCAATTCACGAGGTGAGATCGCCAAGGGTTTTCACTGGGGCGAACACGGTCGCAGTGATGCCCCCAGAGAGATACTTGAGCGTGAGGGGGTTGCCTTCAGTGCACAAGATCGCGCAGCAAGGGAACAGCGCGTGAGTGCGGAGCAGCTTCGCGAGCTCCTGGGAGACCGGCGTGATGATGTCCTCGGTCCAGTGGCGAAACGTATATCTGCAGACAGGCGCCACCGTCCGGCGGTCCCAATACAACCCCTTTTTGACGATGGCGGTGTAGCGGCGATGGAGCAAGCTATCAGCGGCCGAGCTGATCTTCATAAGCATGAGTACGGGCCAAATAGCAGGCTACTCTTTGCCGCTGAACTAATCCTGGACATCTCCGACATTCATACGGTCGCTGCCGAAGCGCTAATAGATGGGGGCGAGGACAAGTCATGCGATTTCCTGTATGTAGATCCTGATGCTGGGCTCGTGGTCCTGGCCCAAGGATATGAGGCTGAGCAGACTAATAAGGATCGAGCTCCTCAGAGAAAAGCGGCTAGCCTCCATCAGGCCGCTGCCTGGGTATTTACCCACGATATTGCACGCGTGCCTCAGCGAATAAGACCTGCCGTCGAGCAGGTCCGTCAAGAAATCAGTGATGGCCTAATCCGAGAAGTTCGCATTTGGTATGTTCACAATCTTCCAGAGTCGCAGCACGTGGCCGACGAGCTCGCGGCCGTTGAAAATCTAGTGTCAAGTGTGCTCGCTTCCCACAAGACAGAAGTCGATGTGCGGGCCGAAGAGATCGGACGGAATACTCTAGCGGCATGGTACCGAACATCTGTGACTCCAATCCTCGTGACCGAGGAATTCAGCGTGGATGTAGAATCCTACATAGAAGCTTTCGGACCCAAATGGAAGGCGCACTCGGTGACAGTCCCAGCTAGCTGGCTGCAGGGCAAATACTGGGAATTCGGCGACCTCTTGTTCTCGGCCAATGTCCGCGGGTTTCTTGGTAAGCGCAAGAAGATCAATGCGGACATCCGGCGGACTTTAGAGAAAGAGCCATACAACTTCTGGATATTCAATAATGGGGTTACTGCCCTCGTCAACGACGCTAAGTATGACTCCCAGGCAAAACGGCTCCTCGTCAGCGGTATGTCGATTGTCAACGGAGCACAGACCACGGGCGCTCTAGGAGAGTTCGCAGACCCAACTGCCCTGGCAGATGCGCGGATCCCGATACGATTCATTACGTGCGCGGACCGTGCGACAGTCCGCGATATTATCCGTTTCAATAATCAACAGAACCCGACAGAGCCGTCGGATTTCCGCAGCAATGATACTGTACAGCGCCGGCTAGTCACGGAGTTCGACAGACTTGGGGTGATCGGGTACACGGGCGGGCGACGTGGAATCGACACCCGACGACCCAGCGATATCGATGTCGAGACCACATCAGCAGCCAAAGCCCTCGTAGCGTTCCACGGTCAGCCGGGCATCGCTCTCCATTCACGGGGGCAAATTTGGGAGGACGACGCACTCTACGGGCGACTCTTTTCAGATGCGACTAGTGCGTTACATCTTTTGTTTTGCTGGGGGTTGATGCGCGCAATTGAGCAGCATAAGGGATCGTTGCTTGGACAGAAATTGAACGAACTTCCCACCGGGAAGCAAGATCAGCGGTCTTTCTTCAATCGGCCCGGTTCGATTCCGCTCATGGTCGCCGCCGTGGGTGACTGCATGGAGGACCTACTTGACCGCAAGATAGCCCACTCCTTCCGCCTTGCATTCCGCACGCCCCTATCCGCCTCTGATGCGATCAGGGCCTGGCGATCCGTCGTAGCAAAGCTAGCACCGTTCGCATGTCATGAACTTGGCCGCGTGCTGGATAAAGGTGCGCTGCCACGCGACTTCGACAGCAAGGACATGTTAAAGGAGTGGCGCATGCGAGTGCAGACGATCGCCGGCGATTGGACGGACCTACGTGATGCACTGCGCAATCAAATTATCGGCTGGCGCTGAGATCCCATACCGCTGAGATGCCGAACAGGTGTTTTCGCAGATCAAACCCATCACGCAGTATCGTCTCGACCCTCTACAACGGGGTACCGCAATTCAACTTAGTTACGTCCCTGGCGGCAGGTGTAGAACCGGCCCTGAATGACGCGTGGCCTTCACGACCACGGGCCATTCCCCTGGGGCATGCGACCGAGATCACCGGTGCGGACGCATTCGAAGCAGAGATCAAGCAACTGGGCCACAGTGGCCCTGCAACTGCAGATCGGCTATGTGTCCGAATCAGTGGATTCGTGCAAGGGTCCAACGTCTCCGGTGAGGCTGTTGAGGTCAAGGCGCAGGTTCCCGGCGTCGAAAGAACCGATTGGATCACGAATGCGGGACCAGGACGGAGCCGTCGTATTAGCCTCGTAAACGCGGTAGAGGACATAGCGTCGACGGGCGCGCACTGCAAGCCGGAACTCCGAGGCGGGCCAGCTGAACTTGCCTTGGCGTCCTGTCGTGGACTTGACCTCGACCCACAAGTCGGCGCCGTCGTCGTCCACTGAGACGATGTCATGGTCAGCGCCGGGGACGGAGTCGGCGATCCACTTCACGCGATCTGGTGAAAAGCCAAGTCGCCTGACTCGCTCCCGCTCGACGCCGAGGATGATCTCCTCGCCCCGGCGGCCCACCTCCCGGTCATCCTCAGATTCCTGGTAGCTGCGCGGCGACCAATTGATGGAACGACCCCCACCTGAGGATGCCTGTCGCCGCTGCGGTGGCATGCCTGCTCCCGCTGCCTCCCAGGACCGGACGTGCCCAAGGTCAGGCAGTGGCGGCCGCGGGGCACGAGTCGGCATCGGTGCTGGCAACTGTTGCGTACCGCTAGGAGCTGTTTCTTAGATCTGCTGACTGATCGTGTCTAGGCCGTCACGATGGGCCTATGGGTCGAGGTGACTTAACCAACGCGGAGTGGGAGCGGCTCAAGCCGCTGCTGCCCGAAGGTGGCCGGC
>NZ_QHHZ01000037.1:0-28815 GCF_003947315.1 Nonomuraea sp. WAC 01424 | reverse complement strand
TGCCTGGAGTGACTGGGAGTTGGCAGAGACGGTGACCGAACGCGTGCCGGTCGAGCCCGACGCCGTCCCGGCCGGGGGACTGCCAGCACTCCCGGCTGAGCCCGCACCGGACCCGGAACCTGACCTCGACCCGGAACCTGACCCCACGCCCGACCCGGAACCTGACCCGACGCCCGATCCCGACCCGGAACCTGACCCCGGCCCCGGTCGTCAGGAGAGCAGTGACCCGGTCACGACCGGTCACGACCCGGACCGCGACCTGATCGAGCTCCTACAGGAGCAGACCTCGGGCGCTGCTCAGGTGCGCGCCTACGTCGCCGCCACGGGTCTGGACCCGCTGAAGGTCACCGTGAAGGAGATCCACAGCGGCCTGACCGGCCTGGGGATCTCCATCACAGAAGACCAGGTCAAGGCAGGGAGGAGGCGTCTACGCCAGGCCCAGGGCGAGATGGCTCCAGTGATCACCCTGTCCTCGGCGACCGCCCGGCGGGACTCATGACCCCGCGCCCTACGACCGTGACCCCTCGGGGGGGCAAACCGCTCGAACTCGACCCGGGCACAGGGGCCACGGTGACCCCCTCGCCCGGTCACCGTGACCCAGCACGTGGGGTCGGCGACTCGATTGCCGCCGACCGCCGACCCCACGGACGTTGTTCCACCTCCAGTAACCAGGAGTAGAACGTGAAGATTGTCCCACTCGTCGGGGTGGTGGCCGACAAGGCCACGCCCACCCCTCATGAGGTGCCCAACCCATGGAGCGGGGTTCACCTGCCCTCGCCCGTCAACCTGATCCTGGCCGTCCTGGGCCTGTTGGCCCTGATCGGCCTGGCCCACCTGCTCTACCGGGCCGTGATCGCGAAGCCGGGCTTCGCGACCGCCTGGGAGATCCACCGCAAGGCGTCGGCGCGCTCCGCCAAGCGCATGCTCCCGCTGACCCGGCCCTCCCTGGTCGGCCAGCGCGCCGTCCAGGTAGACGCCTACTCCTACCTGATCGGCCGGGCCTGGAGCCCGTTCATGTGCGTCCGCTGCACTCCGGAAGACTCAGCTTTGATCGAGGGCCCGCCCGGCGTCGGCAAGAGCCTCATGCTCGCCAACGCCGTGCGCCGCGCCCCCGGCGCCGTCCTCTACACCAGCAGCAAGATCGGCGACTACGACAACACCGCCGCCGACCGGGCCAAGGTGGGACCCGTGTTCAGGTTCAACCCCCTGGGCCTGGGGGGCGTGCCTTCTGACCTGCGCATCGACCCGGTCAAGGGCTGTCGAGACCTGGAGGTGGCCAGCCGGCGCGGCGCGGCCCTGCTCTACGGCGCTCGCCGTGGCGGCGAGTCGCCCGGCAGCCTCACCGACTACTTCGAGAACAACGCCAACATCGTCCTGCGGAGCTTCCTCCTGGCCGCCGACCTGGCCGGCAAGAACCTGCTCGACGTCTACCGGTGGGCCTCGACCCCCAGCGACGACGAAGCGCTGCGCATCCTCATCGAGCACGACGCGCCCGCGAACTGGATCGAGGGCCTGGAGGCGCGCCACCAGATCACCCAGAGGACCAGGGACGGCATCTTCAGCACGTTGGAGGTAGCCCTGTCCTGGGTGACCCGCCCGGCCGCGTCCTACGTGGTGACCCCCGGGCCGGGTGAGGCCCTGGACTGGAACGACTTCTTGGCCAACCGCGGCACGCTCTACATGTTCGGCGAGGACAGCCCGGCCGGTGACCAGATCGCGCCGCTGTTCACCCTGGTCATCACCGACCTGATTGAGCACGCGATCAGCCGCGCTGACCGCATGCCGCGCCGCCGCCTGGACCCGTTCCTCATGCTCGCCCTGGACGAGGCCGCCACGATCTGCCGCCTGCCGCTGCCGAGCTGGGTCAACACCCTGCGTGGCCACGGCATCCTGCCGCTCATCGGTATCCAGTCCAAGAGTCAGCTCTACCAGGTCTGGGGTCAGAGCGGTGGCGATGCCATCTGGAACGCGGTCGCCGCGACGGTCACCTTCGGCGGTCTCAAGGCCGAGCGTGACCTGCAAGAGCTGTCCAGCCTCTGCGGTGACCGTGAGGTCATCCGTAAGAGCGTCCAGCACGGCCCCAACGGGCCGGTCCACTCCGAGACGACCGAGCACCGACCCGTCATGACCCCCCGCCAGATCCGCCAGCTCCGCCGGGGGTACGCCCTGGTCCTCTACCGCGACATGGCCCCGGTCAAAGTCCGGGTCAGGCGCGGCCTGCGCTGGCGGCCGCGACCGCTGCCGCCGGTCACTCCGGGCGCGGGCCCGCGCCCGGTGAGCGCCTCTGACCCTGCCGTGACCGCACCGACCCCAAGCGAGGTGTCATGACCGACCAGCCCGACCCGACACCTGACCCGGCGGCGGGCACTCCCGCCGAGTTGCCCGCCGGCCAGGTCGCCCGCCAGCTCCTCCAGCTCCGCCAGGAGCTGGCCAGCGTCCGCCGCAGCCTCAACGGCAAGGCGGACGGCGAGACACTACGTCAGCTCACTGACCAGGTGCACCAGCTCGCCGAGCGAGTGACCGCGCTGGAACAGCGGCCCGTCCCGGCCGCGACCGGCGGCGGCAAGCCCGCTGACGCCGACAAGGATGAGGAGCCGAAGGTCTGGGACTGGTCGGTCCTGCTGGCCGGCGACTCCCCGGCCGCGCAGGCCGCCGTCGACGAGCTGGAGGTGTGGGTCCAGAACGTCCTGGGCGGCATCTATGACCTGGTCGAGTACCGCCGCGCCTCCTCCGACAGCCTCCGTCTGCGGGCCATCCCGCCCTGCTGGCTCCAGCACCTCGACCTCATCGTCGAGCTGGGCTGGCTCTACCAGGAGTGGGCCCGCATCTACCGTGACCCCTCCTACGGCACGCCGAGTCGAGCGGGTGACTGGCACGATCGCTACCTGGTCGGCCTGCGCCGCCGCCTGATCAACACCACGGCGGAGGGGTGCGAGAGCAAGCACCGCGACCCAGAGCAGGAAAGGCGGCTCAACGCCCCCAGCAGGGGCTACTGACCCCAGCAACACCACGGCCCGCACTCGTCACCGAGTGCGGGCCGTTCTCGTCTCCAGGGCACCTACAGCCCCGCTAAGGGGGTGTCGTCGTCGCCCAGGCGCGCCGCCCAGAACAGCGCGTTCTCACAACCTGTCAGGTAGCCCAGGCCGTACCGGCGTAGCCAGGCCGCGCCGCGCTGACTCTGCCCGCGCATGCCCTCCTCGGCCCGATCGGCCTCGTCGGCGATCTCCTCCATGGACGGCCGGCGGTCCAGCCGGGCCACCGAGACCGGTGAGGCGGGCACCTCTCCCAGCACCCACCGCAGCGAGGCGCGGTAGCCAGTCGTGTGCTCCCGCCGGGCCATGGCCTCGTAGTACGGCCCGGCATGCTCGGCCAGCTCGGCGCGAATCTCCTCGTCCGGGCGCGGCGGAAGGTAGTCGTCCTGGTACGGCGCGGCCTCGCTCATGGGACCCTCCAGCGGTCGCTGACATGGACCGTACGCCTCGGTGTGTACCCGCTCCATGCCGATCCTCCTACACGGGCCCGTCCGGGCCGCCCTACCGGCCTAGCTCGGCCTCTGCGGCCTGCTGCGGCGCCGCCAGCTCCGCCTGACGCTCCTGGGCGTAGTGGTGCTCGCGGGTGATCTGCTGGCTGTCCGGCTCGCTGGCCACCTCGGCGACCTGCTCGGCCGCCTGCTCTGCTGCGACCTCGGCCGCCATGCGGTCGGCCAGGGCCTCCATCGACTGACGGGCCCGCTCCTGCTCGGCGGCCAGCTCCTGGACCTGCTCTTGGGCGCGCTCGGCGGCCGGGGCCTGCTGCTGGCCAGCGGTCAAGGTGAGGCCGCGCACCGTGCGCTCCCGCACGCTGACCTGCTGTTCGGCGGCCTCGCGCACCTCGTCAATCGCCCGCTGGCTGACGCGCGGGTTCAGCGGGCGCTCCTCGCCGTCGCGCTCGGCGGCCCAGTCCGCGGCCAACTGCTCGAACAGCTCGCGGGCGCGGTCCTGCTCGCTCAGCTCGCGCTCGGCCGTCTCGACCTCGGCGACGTGCTCGGGACCCTCCACGTCCTTGCCCGCCATCCGGTCGGCCAGGCGCTCGAACACCGCGCGGGCCCGCTCCTGCTCGCTCAACTCGCGCTCGGCCGCCTTGGTCTCCTCGGCCTGGCGCTCGTCGCCGTCACGCTCGGGCTGGTCGGCCTGGCGGCGGCGCAGCTCGGCGCGGGCAGCCTCGGCCGTCTCGCGCACCTCGGTCACGTCCCGGTACCAGGTCGTCCGCTCCTCGTACGCCTGCTCCAGCGCCGTGGCCTGCGCGGTCGCCTCGGCCAACTGCTCGCGGGCCTGAGCGGCGCGCTCGGCCAGCTCGGCCGCAACCGCCTGCTGCGACGCGAAGTCGACCGCCGCCGGCAACTGCGTCGCCTGCCCGGCCACAAACGCGGTCACGCCCGGCCGCACCGCCAGGTCCGGCCCGACCGCGACGACCGGGGCCGCCTCGACGCTCGCCTGGCCGTCCACCTCCAGGACCGGCGACACCGCCGTCTCCAGCTCGGCGGCCTGGCCGTCAGCCGTACCGGCCACGAACGCGCTGACCTCCGGCCGGACCGCTCGCCGGGCCTGGTCCTCGACGTGGGCCAGGGTCTCCTGTAGCTCGGTGACCCGCCAATCGACCTCGGTCCGCTCCTGGGTGACGTCGCGCGGCGCCCATTCCAGCTCGCGCTCCCAGATGGCCACCATGTCCCGCAGGTGCCCCTCGGGCAGCTCGGCCAGGCGGACCTCCTCCGGCGTGCGCCCCAGCGCCTGCTGAGCCGCCTGCCAGGCCGCATGCTCCACAACCATGGTGGGCGCGGGCGGCGCTCCCAGCAGGTCCTGACCGTCCTCCAGACCCTGCAACTCCCGGTACGCCTCGACGGCCGCAACCCGCTGCTCCCACTGAGCGCGGGCCACCGGCTCCTCCGGCACAGCCCCCAGCCGCTCGACCGCCCACACCGGCGGGGCGGCCACGGCACGCGCTCCCAGCGCAGCGGTCCGCTCGTCCATCGCGCGGGCCAGCACCTGGACGTACTCACCGACCGCACCGGCCAGCTCCGGCGTCCGCTCCTGCCACGTCTCCAAGGGAGCGCGCTCCGGCTCGCGCTCGTTCAGCCTGGTCTGGATGCGGGTGTAGAGCACGGCGGGCACCGACCGGGCGCCCTTCATCGTGCCGCTGGTCTCCTGTAGCAGGGCGGCCACGTCGTGGCCGGCCACCTCGGCGCCCCACAACTGCCGGTACACCGAGACCGGGTCCTCAGCCTCCAGCCGCGCGAAGTAGTGACCGCCCAGGGTGGCGCGCAGCAGCTCGCCGAACCGGCCGCGCTGGTGCTGCTCGACCAGGTCCGCCCAGACCGGCGCGTGCGCGCCCAGACTCTCGATCCAGTCCAGCTCACCGGCCAGCACGGTACTGGCCGAGTCCTGCGCCGAGCGCCGCGCCAGGATCTGGGCCAGGACGTCAAGGACGCCCTCGTCCTCCTCGTCCACGACGACGAAGCCGCGGTTCTCCTGCCAGCCGCGCCCGAGCGCCACGTATGCCTGCTCGCGGGTGCTGTTCTTGTCCAGCAGGCCATAGTCCTTGGTGACCGTGTCACCCTGCGCCGAGTGCGTCGTGCCCGCGTAGCCCAGCCGGACGTGCTCGGCCACGTACCCGGCCTTCAGCCGCACCCGACCGCCCAGGACCTCCTGGCCCTGGTCGTCGCGGCCCTTGACCCGCTGAACGGTCAGTGCCCCGTCCTGGTGTCGGGCCAGCACCCGGTACATGTACCGGTTGTAGACCGGCATGCCTTCCGAGTCCTTGAGCCGGTTCAGGTTGTTGCGGGCCTGGACCAGGTCCCCGACCCCGGCCATGGTGCCGTCGGCGAGCTGCACGCCGGTCGCCTCGACCCGGCCCAGCCTCACCAGGTCGGCCCGGATGCTGCCAGCCAGCTCGGCCGCCTTGTCCTCCGTCGAGGTCAACACCACCGAGTAGTCGCCGCGCAGCACGTCGGCCACGTAGAAGCGGCGAATCGCCTCGGCCATCTCCTCGGCGGTCCCCGACCGGATCAGACCACGGTCCAGATACGCCTGAGCGGCCTCCAGACGGCCCTGACGCAGCCCCAGGCTCGCCTGGGCCTCCCACTCCCGAACGCTGCCGTCAGCGTTCCTGTAGCGCCGCACAGTGCCCAGCTCGACCGCGCCGACCTTCTCGACCAACTGGGCGAACACACCACCGGCCCCGACGCTGGCAAGCTGACCGTGGTCACCACACACGACCAGCTTGGCCCCGGCCTCCTCGGCCAGCTCGGCGACCGCGTGCATGTCCGGGGTGTTGGCCATACCGGCCTCGTCCAGGATGACCAGGTCACCCGGGCGCAACCGGTACAGCTCACACTCGGCCTTCGGGCCCCGCCCGGCCGCCCGCTCTAGGAACTTCGCGGTGTTCGTGGCCAGCTTCAGCCCCTCACCGAGCAAGACCTGCGCAGCCTTGCTACTGGGCGCCAGACCGATCACACGACCGCCGAACGCCTCCCAAGCGTCGGCGATCACACCTTGGGTCCGGCTCTTGCCGGTCCCGGCCGGGCCCACGATGACGTCCACCCACCGCGACCCGCCCAGCACCGACCAGACCGCGTCGGCCTGGTCCTCGCCGAGCTGCTGCCCGGTCGTCGTGGCCAGACGCTGCAGAACGGCCTCGATCTGCTCACTGGTCAAGGCCTTCGCCCCGACCTGACGCGCCCGCGCCTCGATCGCCTGCTCTTGCGCCATGTGGCTGACCAGGGCGTACCGCTCGTCACGGCCGGGCCGGTAGATGCTGCGCCCGTCAGCGCGGCGCAGCTCCTCAGGCACCTCGAACAGCTCCATGCCCCGAGTCATGACGGTCCCGTACCGGCCGCTCAGCGCCTCGTCGGCCAGCTCCTCCAGCAGCGTGCGCGTGCTGTTGGCGCGGGAGAGCAGGGCCGGGCCCAGCCGGTCGGGCAGGATCTCGTTGATCGCGAAGATCAGGTCACTGCGCGTCCAGGTGGACATCTTCTCCTGTACGCGCTTCAGCGCCTGCAAGAGGACGACCCGCAGCTCCCACGGCTCGGTGTCCCCCTCGGCGCGGGCCTCGATGCCGGCGGCCTCCGCACGGTCGGCGATCTCCCCGAGCGTGGTGTTGAGCCTGTCGCCCACCAGGCGCTGCCACGACTCGACCAGAGCGGCGCGAGAGGGGAACCGCTGTTTGGCCTTCTTCGTCTGGGTGGCCGCATCGCGGCTCATCTCGGCCAGCACGTACGGGCCGGGCTCGGCGCCGCCATGCTCCTTCTTCCACTTGGCAACCCACTCGTCCAGCAGCTTCTGGGTCTGAGCGCGGCGGGTGGACAGAGCGGCCCGCTCCTTGGGCGAAATCCCCACGATCTCGCGAGCCTTGCCATCCGGCCGCATCGCGTACGCCACGGCCCAATGCTGCTGAACCCGCTGCTCAAACCCACGCTCGTAGATCGCGGCGGCGGCCTTCTTGGCCCGAAACAGCGACTGCCCGTCTACGGCCAACCAGCGCTGCTCGTCCCCGTCCATGGCCAGCACCCGATTGAGCAGCACCGCGTGAGTGTGCAGGTGAGGCTCGGCCTCACGGTTCGTCAGGTGGTCCCACATGCCCACGATCCACTCGTGCGCATCCACCCACCGGCCGATGCTCGGCCGGTCATCCTTGGCCTTCTTGTGGGTTCCCGCGCGGGCATAGCCGGCCTCGTCCTGGAGGTAGCGCAGCGCCTCCTCCACAGCCTCCTTGTGACAGCGGCGCATCAGCTCCGCCTCATCCTCGCGCCCCGCACCCAGCAGAGCAGCGTAGAAGATCGAGGACGACTTGCTGGGCGTGAAGGTCAGGTCGTAGAAGTACCGGCTCTTCGGGGCCGTCCTTTTGGCCTCCTCCTGCTCGATCTTCTTGACCTTCTCGGGCTCCTGCTCCGGGTCCACGCCCTCCTTGATCAATTTCTTGATCCTGGCCGCGACCCGCTCGTCATAGGTCTTGTACTGGTACGGCTTCGACCCAAGGCGAGCATCGGCCTCCTCGGCCGCCTTCTGCCGCACCTTGTGAGCAGCCGCCCCCTTCAACCCCTGCGCCCGCACCGTGGCAATGGCCTCTTCCATCGCCTCTCGGGCCGCCCTCGGGTCGGTCAGGTAGCCGAACACTGACCGCGCGTCCGCCTCGTCGACAACCGCGCCGGCGGTCAAACCGAGACTCGCCAGACCGGCGCCCCACCAGATCCCGACCGGGTCCTGACCGGCGCCCTTCGCGTAGTACTGCTCGGGCCCCTCGTGACCGTGATGATCGCAGCAGTCACCGCCGGAGAGCGGATAGTCAATGCCCTCCGCGCCGGTCGTGAAAGCTGTGATGTCGAGGGTCACGGAACTCACTCTACAAGATCGAATTTGACCAGTACATCTTAGATGCAAAGGTGCCTCGCT
This sequence comes from Nonomuraea sp. WAC 01424, assembly GCF_003947315.1. Lineage (NCBI taxonomy): Bacteria > Bacillati > Actinomycetota > Actinomycetes > Streptosporangiales > Streptosporangiaceae > Nonomuraea > Nonomuraea sp. WAC 01424. Next base: position 20,392 of record NZ_QHHZ01000037.1, on the reverse strand, counting down.
TTGTTGTGCCCTAAACCCATGAAGATCAACAAAGCTCAAGGGGAGCACGGTGGCCCGGCCACCCGGCAAGATCAACGGTGGGAAGGCATCGAGCGGGCAAGATCGTGAACAGGTCCTCGACGGCACGGAAACCGCAAGATCAACGAGCAGGCCGCGGACTCGCGCTCAGAGGGTGGCGTGCACACGCCAAGAGGGACGCCGTACGTCAGTAAGCGGCCACTGATTGACGTACAAGATCACCGGGACGGGTCGGTCTCCCGCGCTGTGATCACGCCGCCCACGAGACGGCCGGCGGCGGCCACTGCCGCCAGGCGGTCCACGAACTCCCCCGCCGTGGCGGGTGCCGAGTCGAGGGCCAGACCGGTGCCAGCGATCAGCACACAGGAGCCCCGGGCGGCCACGGCCGCCCGCCAGGAGGCATCCGCGGTGAGCGTGCCGTCGTAGACCAGCTCGGCTGGCGCGGTGACGATCAGCCCCCCAGCGCCGTCGAGCGCGGCCGTCCAGCCGGGAGCGGGCGGCGGCTCGACGGCCGCGCCGGCGACGAGGTGTAGACCGTGCGCCAGCATCCACGACGCCAGGCCGTCCACGCGCTCACCGTCGCCGTCCACGGCCGCGCGGGTGACGGGCTCGAACAGCAGCGCCGGAACGGGGCCGCCCTGGACGGGAAGCCAGGCGGCGGCCACGCGGCTGGTGGTCGCCTCGGCTTCGGCCAGCACGCGCGCCTGCAACCCCGGGACGTCGTACACGGAGCTGGGGGCGCACCCGGAGTGCGCCAGCTTGGCGAGGCTGAACAGACCATCGCGCAGGATCACCACGGCGGCCGGCCTCTGCGGCACGCGGCCGGCCTCGCCGCAGGCAACGCAGCTATAGGAGACGACCGCGTCCGTGCGCAACAGCTCCAGGTCCTCGGCCGACACCAACGCGGCCACCTCGGGGGCTACCAGTACGCCGTCCATGCGGGGAGCGTAACCCGGCCCGGCGGGGACGCCAGCGGCCCGAAAGTTTGCAAACTTTGATACGGCTGGCAGGCTGCCTGTGTGAGCAGTACACGCGCGACTACGCCCGTCCGGGTACACCTGGCCTTCGGCACCCTCGGCCGCCTCCAGACCGTGATCAAGGCAGAGAAGGCGCGGGGTCGGGCCTTCCTGGTGGCGCTGCGCAGCCAGCTCGGGGCAGACGCCCCGGAGCGGTCGGCGGCTGAGCGTGCAGCAGCTCGGGCGCGGGCGCGGGCCCGGCTGGCCGAGTTGCGGCGAGACGGGGAGCTCACCGACACCCGCGACGTGCTGGTGACGCATGCACTGCGCGCGGAGCTGGCCGCACGCGGCTGGGATCACGACTGGCCGCCTCCGCCGGCCGACGCCCCCGGCGCGGGGCGGTGGCCCGGCAGCATCGCGCGGTCCTGGCCAGAAAGCCTGACGGTCCGGTTGCCGGCGGACCTGGCCGCCCAGTTGCAGCGGGCCTGCGCTCACGTCAGCGCGCCCGCAGTGGCGGCCGTGCGCGTCTGGCGGGACGCCCACCCGGGGATCATCACCCCCCGCACCGATCCCGCCCTATGGGAGGAGTACCAGCGCCTGGCCGCCGACGTGATCACGCCTGGCGACGTGCTGCGCGCCGCCGTGGCGCGCGCCCTTCCGCACCCGCCCCAGGACTGACCAGCCACGCCCCCGGATGGGCCGGTCATTCAAGGTTGCAAACTTGAAAACCGCTGGTCAGGCCCAATTCGGCCCAGTTGCAAACTGTCGGTGGTGCGGCGTACGGTCGGGGACGTCACCACCCCCCAAGGGACGACCGTTCCCCGGAGCCGAAGGAGGCCGGCCGTGGCCGAGCACGACCAGGAGGACGGGCCCGCGTCGAGCGGCCCCGTGTACTACGAGCGGTGGTCAGAGGTCCCCTGGGACCTGGCCAGCAAGAGCCAGCTCGCCGGCGCGGACCTGCCGCGTGAGCCCGGCGGGCCGGTGGTCGCCTACGTGGCGGGGCAGGACTGGCGCGGCAAGGACGCCGAGATCCCGCTCTACCGGGTGGCCGACTGCCTCCCGACCCGCGCCACCGCCGGCCAGCTCGTCGCCGCCGCCCGGCGCGCTACCGCCACGGTGCGGACGTGCGCCGACTGCGGGGCGCAGTGCCAGCAGGGCCTGGCCGAGCGTGGACAGAGGCCGCGGTGCATCGCCTGTTCCCACATCGCCCGCCTGGTCGCCGAACAGATCAGGCTCCGGGAGAAGCGCGTGGTCCTGGCCGATTGGGCGCGCGACCTCCTGGCCGACGCAGCCACGGCGGTGGTGTGGGTCACCCTGCACGACGCTCCGCGCACTCCGGCCGGACGGGCACGGCCGCCGCTGGCCGCCCGGGTCCAGGCCGTAGACGGCACCGGGGCCCGGCTGCTCGACGTGCTCATGCGCCTGGCCGGTCCGCGCACCGCTGGCGCACCGGATGATGCGGTGTCGGCGTCGCAGGGCGCAGCGGCGCTGATGGACGCCCTCGACGGCCGGCGGCTGGTCGGCTGGAACGACTGCCCGCTCTCGTCGGTCCGTGACCGCCTGGCCGCTCTCGGCTCCCCGGTCCGGCTCAGCGGTCCCGAGGACGAATGGCTCCCTGATGGATGGCGCGGCACGGCGCGGCACCGAGTCGCGCAGTGGCGCGGGGAGCTGGACCCGCTGACTGGCTGGCTGCGCTCGCCGTGGCCCCCGGGGTCGGCTGACCGGTTGTGGCTGCTGCTGCGCCGGATGGCCGACACCACGGTCGAGGCCGGCCGCCCTGGGCTGAGCGCGCCCAGCCTCAACGGGGTGGCGGTGTCGAGCATGCGCGAGCCCGTGCGTCTCACGATCCGCGGCTCGGCCGCCGGGACCAACGCCATGTTGGAGGCGCTGACCCGGCTCGGTGTGGAGCGGGCCGTCGTGGCCGCCACGGTGCCCGCGCGGGACAACAGCGACCAGCACGTCACGTACATGACCGTGGACGGCGCCCTCGACGGCCAGGCCGCTGGGGAGGTGCACGTCTGATGGTCCAGGTCAGAATCATGGACAACGACCCCGAGCGCGTCCGCCAGGTCGCCGAGCTGATGCTGCCGCTCCTGGAGGCCGCAGTCACTCTCCAGGTGGGCGACGCGGCCGAGATCCCGAACCGGCGCGGCCCCGGCCTTCGCATCACCTTCGACGTGCGACCGGCGCGGCCGGCGGAGTGGCGGGTGGAGGACGCGCGGGTCGTCGACGACCCCCCGGTGGTCCGCGTCGGCCAGCGTGCGCTCCCGCCGGTCGCTCGTCGCCGCCCCGGTGGCGCACTCCCACGCTGACCCCCTACGACAGGAACAGGACCCCGGCCCCCAGCGGCCGGGGTTCCGGTTTTTCAAGGTCGTTTGAGGTGCACGTCAGACACCACGGGTCCACAGGCAGCCCGTGGTCCCGTGGTGCAGGCGCTGACCGGTTGGCGTGCGCATGCCAACGGCACGGCCATCCGGCTGAGGTTCGCCGGCCTGTCGGTGTTGCGGCGTACAACAGCGTCATGGAGACCTTCGACGTGATCGTGACGGCCCGCTCCAACACAGAGCTGGCGCCAGCGCAGTTCGATCAACAAGTGGCGATGCTCAAGCAGGTTCTCGCCTGGAATGGGACCACATGGGGGATGAGGCTCAGCGGCTCTCACACCGAGCACGTCGGCACCGTCCTCACCCACCTCTTCGAGGTGGCCCGCCTGTACGGCCCGGCTATAACAGCGCAACTGGTCCCTGCGGCGCAGGTGGACGGGACCGCCGTCCCCGGCTGACGGTTTTGGGTGCCTCGGCACACAGAACGGCCCCCGGAATTCCGGGGGCCGTTGACGTTCGGTCGTGCTCTTCGCTGGGGCGGTCAGTCGTTGGGCTGCCTGGTCGAGGGAGTCAGTCTCGCTCCACCGACTCCAGACCGCCGGCCGCTGACCGGGCCCGGCCAAGCGCCTCCGACAGCTTGGCGGCCTGCGCGCACGCGGCCAGGGTTGCACCGGCGAGTGTGGCGTGCGCGGCCTCGGCGTCGCCCGCGTGCTTGCCGTAGTCGGGGTTCTCCCGGACCGCTCCTTCCGAGACCTGCTCGCCCACCCACCGCTCCATCTGCTGAAGTGCCTGCGGGAGCTTGTCCAGGGCCGCGATCAGCTCGCCGTACACGCTGTAGACGGTGGCCGGGTAGACGATGCCGTCGTTCCCCGGCATGGTCGCGTAGTTCAGCATCCGAACGGCCGCGTCGATCCCGGCCGCGATGGCGCGCGTGCCCTCGGAGGAGTGCGGGCCGTTCACGGTGACCGGCTTGCCGTCGTCCTCGGTCCTGATCTCGATCATGCGTCCGACCTTCCTTGACCTAGTGGATGATTTGGGCCAGCCGCTCGCGCTGCTGGTCGATCAGCTTGTTCACGGCCTCTGTGGCCAGGCGGGAGCCGTCGATGTAGTCCCAGCCCAGGAGCCAGTCACTCGTGTTCATGCCGAACTCCGGCGCGACGTCGGACACGGTCAGCTCGTACCCTTCGCCGGCCTCTCTCAGGTGCTCCTCCTGCGCCCTCTCGATCAGGAGGGCGATGTCGTCCCAGCGCCCCGCCGCCTCTAGCAGCTCCTGGTGCGCCTGAGCGAGGCGGAGCTGCTGGGCGTTCCACTGGTCGTTAGAGGTGACCGTGAACGCGGCGAACGCGGCATCCACGCCGGTCCGCGCACTCACGTAGGACAGCCACAGGGGCAGGGCCCGCTCCAGCAGGGGCCGGACCTGGATCTTGAACCGGGCCTTGGCCCACATGATCCGCGCGGCGCGATACTCGGCGTGCAGCGTGAACCACGCTTCGCGCGGCAGGTCGTCCGGCAGGTCGCCGTACTGAGGCTCCAGGTCTTCCGGGTCCTGCTCATGCCCCGAGAAGGGCCGGAACGTGAACTCGTAGGAGGCCGTGCTGACCGTCGTGCCGGGCCGGGTAACCCGCCCGCTGAGGTAGTGCGGGTGGTGGTGGCCGGCGAGGGGGTCCGCGGTGCTGATCGTCGTCATGGTCTCCTCCGTGTCCGTGGGAGTGTCGAGGGCCGTGCGGACGGTGCCCTTGGCCAGGCCGCTCGCGTCCGTGATCTCGGCGAGCGTCGCGCCGGCGTCGCGGGCGGCGCGCACGAGTCGGTCGCGGTCGTTCATGACCCCGCGCCAGGTGCGCAGGGCCGCGAGGGCGACCTCTTTGCGTTCCGTCATGGGTCAAAAGTAGCCGGGTCAATTTTGACCCACAAGCGGTTTGGTGAACCGTACAGAGTACGTTTCATTGAACCGAACAGACCCTGGATTCTGTTGCCTATACGAAAAGACGCCCCCGCAGGTCGGGGCAACGGCGCACCTCACCGCCACAATTCGGCCTGGAGTATGGCGGCCCTGTCCACAGCCGAAACCCCCTCGATGGCGTGTGCACGCCAACCCGGGATGCGTGGCCCCTCGGCCCTACTCGGCGGCGCGGTCGCCCACTTCCGCCACGGTGATGCCGTGTTATCCCTGCCGGGGGATCAACTCGTGGGAGGTGCACGCAAACACCTGCACACCGTCGATCACGCCCACGGGAACCATGGCCTGGTCGTCGCGGGCACACCGTACGCACGCCAGGCCATCACGCTGAGCCGCGGTGAGGTTGACAGAATCCATGATGGCTAGTTTCCCTTCGGTCGGCTTTTGGTCCGGCGAGCGTCGGCGGACGGGTCCAGCGCCACTCCAGCGCCCCCGCGCGAGTTGAGGAATGCCACCACGTCACCAGTCCGGTAGAGACGCCGCGCGCCCCGGTCCTCGTGCGCGGCTCGCTCGTCCAGCAGGTCCCGGTACTGCGTAACCGTCTTCCCGTCCACACCCAGCAGCCGCGCGATGGCACCCAACGTGCGCCGCTCGTCCGGGTCGCCCGGCACGTCGTACTCCTTCGGGGCGGGCCGCTCCCGCTGTTCCTCCCACTGGACCCGCCAGGCGGCCAGCTCGGCCGCGTCGAACTCCGGCGTGCCGGGTCCGCGGCGGCCGGGCTCGCGCCGGCGGCCGACCGGCTGGGGGAACCCGGGCTGGGTCCGCCAGTGCTTCTGGATGCTCACCTCCTCCCGGCCGATGCTGTGGGCCCACTCGGCCAGCGTGATGCGCGTGCTCTCGTCGTCGGTCATGGCGGTCATCCTCTCGTCGTCGTCGGCGCTTGGCGTGTGCACGCCAGTGGCGTCGACCAGCGCTCCCCCGGGGCCGGCGCTACGCTGGGCGGGTCCTCCCTCGTGGGGTGGGACATGGGCGGCTGGTGTGTGCGAGCGGGCGAGAGCCCGTATCACTGGCCGCCCTTTGCGCACGTCAGGCACCCACGGGTCCACAGGGGTCCCGTGGTCCCGTGGCGCTGATCACCCCTCTTGCGCGTCTAGAAGAGCTCCGCCTGGGCGTGCTGGTCGTCCCGCCGGGGGCCCGGGTAGACGACCCGCTCGATCGCCGGCGACATCTCGCGCCCCATGTCGTAGCCGCCGCCCGGTGCGCGGCATGGGACGTGCCGACAGCCGTACCGGGATCGGTAGGTGATGACGGGGCCGCCGGACTCGAACCATCCGGACGGGTAGGCCGCGGCTGCCGCCGCCTCCCAGCGCCGCTGAACGGCCGGGCTCGCGTTGTGGGGCGGCGGGGCCAGGGCGGGCAGCTCCCGCCACCCGGGGAAGGCGTGGTCGTGACCGTCCTCGACGGCGGCGCGCTCGTGGCTGCGGGCCGGCCCTTCGTGGCCACAGCGGGGGCACAGCGACCGGTACCGGGTGTGCGCCTCGGCGTCCTCGGTCGGCTCGACGGGGTCGCCGGGTCGCCGGGTGGCTGATAGCACGGTCACGGAGCAGGCGCGCGGCGTCGAGCTGGCGGGCTCGGGGTGGGTGACGTGGATGCTCCAGAGCTGCGGCGTCTCGGCCATGGCTGGGACCTCCGGGTCGTGGGGTGGAGGTGGCCGGCCGGAGTGTGCGTCTCCGGAACCGACCCCCTTAACTAGTAACAGTATACCCGATCAACTGATCATTATGCCGCTGATTCGCTTCCCGAGCTGGAGTTTTACCCTCGACTCCGGCCGCCGCGACGGTGACCGGCCCATCCCGGCGAGGCGCGATCGGGCGACGGTGGCCAGCACCTCAGGGCGAACTCGGTCGCGGCGACGAGCCGGACGGCCGGGCTCACCGACTCGGCGTGAGGTCTGCCGCCGATGAACGGGGGTGGCTGCTACCTCGACCGGTGCCGTCCGGGTCGCCGCCGTGGTGTCGCGCGTTCTCCCTGGTCAGGCTCACGCGGACGGGAGTGCCAGCGGGCCGCTCGCTATTGACGCGGGGATCGCCTCGGCGAATTCGCGGACGGCACGCTCGCCTGGGTAGAGCTGCGCCAGCTCGGCCGCCAGCTCGGCGGCGCGGTCCATGAGGCCGGCCGGGCTGCGCCCCACGGCCAACCCGGCGCGGCCGTGGGCCACCGCCTCCTCCAGCTCCCCCCGGCGGCCAGCCAGTACGCCCTGAAGGACGCGGGTGATGCCAAGCCTGGTCGGCCAGCGGACCGCTCCGTTGCTGGTGCACTGCCGGACGACCTCGGCGGCGTGCTCCTCGGCCAGGGCGTTGTGAGGGGGCTGGCGGAGCCAGGTGTGGATGAACGTCCCGTAGAACTGGACCTTGGTCGGGTCGATCATGAAATGGTGCTCCGGCGCGCTCGGCCGGGGGAGGTGATCGATGATGGCCTGCGCTTCGGCCAGCTGCACGACGGTGGCCGGCGCGTCTCCCATGCGGGCATGTCCCCGGGCGGCCTGTAGGTGAAGCTGGGCCGCCGCGTGGGACGCTCTGGCGTGCCGGAGACCGACCTCGCACGCCGTGACCACGTCGGAGTACCGGCCCTGTACGAGGGCGATCCAGGCGGCGATCTCGTAGGACCAGGCGATCAGCTCGCCGTGGCCAGCCTCTCGTCCCAGCCGCGCGCACAGCCGGCGGGCTCCCTCGGCGGCCAGGACGTCGTCCACATCGAACGCGACGCAGGCCAGTAGTGCGGACAACCACCCTGCCTGAACGACGATCTCCCGGTGCTGGGCCAGGGTGATGCGCCCGTCCCTCAGCGCTGCGGCCGTCCGGATCATCGACGTCGCTTGCTGGCGCAGCGCGGCCGGAGGCATGGTCGGGTAGGCGCAGCACAGCCGGTAGACCATGACCTCCAGGTCCTCCAGGGTGCCGGGGCCGACGTCGGACGACTCCAGCAGCTGGCCGAGTTGGAGCACATCTCCGGCGCCGTCCACGGCCGCCAGCTCGGGCGCCGGCGCGTTCGGGGGATCCGCGGTCGTCGACGACTCCGCGAACAGCTCCTCGACCGGGATGCCGAACGCCTTGGAGTAGAGCAGCCGGTACAGCTCGGACGGCTTGTGGTCGCCGCGCTCCCAGCCCTTGATCTGGTCGCGCAGGCTGGCGGGGTGGGCCAGCGCCACCTGGCCGCCGGCGGCTACGCGCAACCGTCGCGCCATCTCCGCCCTGGTCCATGTCCGGTCCGGCCGTAGCCGCTCAGCGCGTAGCCGCTGCGCCCATGCGGGGGGCTCGCCGATGGCCTTGCTCATGCCTCACTCCAGGTCGGCCGGGGGATATCCGCCTGTGTGCCAGTCTGCCCCCTGGCCCTGTTCGTCGGGGCGGGGACAAGGTATGTCCATGGCATCCTCCGATCGGGCCGCGACGCCGGCCGACGAACGACTCGCCCGTGACCTGTGCGACGTCCTGGCGGAGGGGTACAACATCCCGGCCTACATCGAGTCGTCGGCGGACCGCACGCTGGTTGTGCTCAACCCTGGCCTCACCGCGCGGTGCGAGGGCGGCCTGATCTGGTGGACCTACGCTTCAGGCCCTGGGTCCAAGATGCTTACGTACGCCCATGCCCCCCTGACGGCCGCCGCGCGTCTGGTCCTGCTCTACGCGACCGCGGTGCACTGTCCACCAGCGGCCATGTCCCCCGGGCCTCTCCGGCGCGTGAGAGCGGAGGGGTGATCTCGCGCCGGAGTCCGGAGTCCACACCCACGGTCTCCACCGCCCGGAGGGCATGGTCCTTCCCCCGACAGCCCCGCCCCGGTCGCCCGGGGCGGGGCTGTCGCATGTGGTCGACGTCGTGGCGTGCACACGCCAAACGCCCCGCCTCCAGGAGTGGAAGCGGGGCGTCGGGGACTGACGGCTACTGGTCGCGTGCGGCCAGGGCCTCGTCTCGGCGGTCGAGCGCGTCGGTCAGGTCCAGACAGGGCGCGTCGCCCATCTCGGCCTGCATCACGCGCTGGTCAGCGGTGTCGAACTCCGACGACTCGGGCGGCGGACCAACCAGCCGCATCACTGCTGGCCCCCCGCCGCGATCTCTCGATCAGCGCACACCTTGTGACAGGCTCGCCCCTCCTCGTCCAGCAGGAACGTTAGCTCGGTGCAGATCCGGCAGGGGCGACGCTGGCCGCCCCCCCAGTGAGAGTTCGAGCCCCAGTTCAGGGCGGTCTGCCGGGTCACCGCGCCCGCCGGCCGTTTCCGTCCACCGGCGTCTCGCGGCGGGCTTGCTTGGGCCCGCTCGCTGCGGCTGGCTGCTGCGAGGTCTGGATCGCTCCGTCCTTGCCGGAGTAGAGAGGCGTGGTGCGCGTGTCGCTGGCCCCGGCGGGCCACTTGCGGCTCATCGCTTCCGGCCCTTGCCGTTGACCGGCATCTGGCGGCGGAGCTCCTGGTCGTAGGTGCGGCGCATGCTGTCGGACTCGCGGCCCGAGTCAACCTGGTTGTACTTCTCGGCCGCCTTCTGAACCTGGCGGCTCTGGGCCTTGCTGTAGTCCGGGTCGTCGCTCTTGTGTGCCATGCTGAATGTCTCCATTTGGTGGAGCGAGGCGCGCTCTTCTCTTCGCGGGGTCGGGCGCGCCTCGGCTGATCGTCAACGGGTCAGGGGTTCGGCCCCTGCTTTCCCTCGGTCTTCTGGGCTTCTTTGGCCTTCTTGGCCTCGGTCTTCCACCGGTTCAGCGTGTCCGGGCTGATCTCGCCCACCTCGGACACTCTCCTGGTGGTGTTGCCGGCGTCCTCCGCTTCGAGCGCACGGGCCCGCACGGCCTGTGTCGCCTCGTCCAGCAGCTCCTTGGCGCGCCTGCGTTGGTTGGCGGCCTCGGCCAACTGCCTGAGGCTGGACGCCATCCGGTCCTCCCTGAGTTCTGGTTCCAAGTTCCTCTCCTGCTACGCCATCGTATCAGAATGATACGGCGTCGTACCAGAGATTTCGCCAGGTCAACACAAGATCCTTTCGGCCCGGGGAAATCTGTTGATACGACACCAGATCAGAACGATACGCCGCCGGACAGAGCGGGCTCACGTAAGCCGGGCGCGTGTCGGTGCTCCCGCGTACGCTCAGACCAGCGCCGCCGCGCCCCGGCCCGACCAGGAGGCATGCCATGGTCAACATGTCCCGTTCACGCGCCGGAGCCTCCGCGCACGCCAGGTACCGCCAGCTCTGGCGGGCCGGCCGACGTCAGCGCGTGGCACTGCGGGTGGGCATGGCCGCGCTCGTCGCCTTGGGCGGCACGCTGGCCGTAGACTGGCGCGTGGGCCTGGTCCTGGCCGTGCTCGTCGCGGCGGCCGACATGGTCCTTCAGTGGCGGGCTCATGACGCCGTACGGACCTGGCGGCGCGGCGCGCTGGGCGAGCGGCGCACGGCCCGCCGGCTGCGCGTCCTGGAGGACCTGGGCTATCTGGTGCTGCACGATCGGGCGTTGCCCCGGCCGGCGCGGGCTAACGTGGACCACCTCGTGGTCGGCCCGGCGGGCGTGTTCGTGATCGACAGCAAGCTGTGGCGGCGGGAGCGGACCGTCCAGCGTGGCGGTCGGACGGTGCAGGTCGGCCGCCGGTGGAACTCCAAGGACGTGGCGGCGGCCGTGTACGAGGCCCAGACGGTCGCTCGCGCCCTCACCAAGGCCGTGGGACGTCCGGTGCCGGTGGTCCCCGTGGTCGCCGTCCATGGCCTGCGCGTGCCCTGGCGCGGCCTGCTGGTGGGCGACGCTCAGGTGGTCCGGGCCTCGATGGTCTGCTCTCGCGTCCTGCGGCACGGCCAGGGCCACCAGCTCGACCCCGCGACGGTCGCCCGCTTCAAGGCTGCGGCCGTGGCCACGTTCCCGGCCTACACGTCCTGAGACCCGCCGGCCGTCAGGTCGTCAGCGCCACGGGGCCACGGGGCCGCTGTGGTCCCGTGGCGTCTGACGTGCGGCTACTGATGTACGGCGGCACTGATGCGCGTGCTGATCGTGCCGTTCCGATCTTTGACGAGAACGGTCATGAGGCCGCGGATCACAGCGACATTGGGCACATCATGTTGGACGGCCCATTCCCGCATCCCTCGGTAGAGCGACGGGGCCAGATCGTAGGTCGTCTTGACCAGGTCCCCGGCGGCTGGCTTGGCCTTGGCTATGGCGTCCTCGACGGCCAGGCCCAGCGCGGGAGAGGTCTCCAGCTCGGCCAGCAGTGCCCGCACCACCGGGGCGACGCCGGCCAGGCCGCGCCGGGCGGCCCACACCCGCATCTCCCGTAGTAGGTCCTCCGGCAGATCAAAGGTGGGCTTGTAGGGCTTCACCCTGGGCGCGGGACCACGGGTGGCCTGTGGTCCCGTGGGTGTCTCACGTGCAGCAGCAGCCGCCATGCTGCCACGCCCGGTGCGCTTGGCGGCGCTCATGCTGCCTTGGCCTCGAACTCAAGGATCTCCCCCGTTGCCCCGTCGTAGGCAGTGCCCCGGGCCAGCACAGGCGCGCCGGAAGACTGGGCATACAGCTCCAGGCGCGGGATGCGGGCTTGCAGAACGTGGTAGCCCTGGGCGGTGAGCGCATCCTCTGCCTCCCCGGTGCTTGCCGCGTTGGCTACGCACCGGTTCAGCAGGACGCACATGGCCAGGTCTGCCTGTCGCAGCGCGTTCACCTCGCCGACGACGTGCAGGACCGGCGCCATGCGGTCAACCTCAACCGTGGTCGGCGCGACCGGGATGACGGCGACGTCGGCCGCGCGCAATGCCGACACGGCGATGCCCTGGTGGTCCTCGATCGGAGGGGAGTCCACCACGGCATAGGCGTAGTCGGCCGCGAGTCTGGGCAGCGTCCTGTGCAGGTCTCGGGTGGCTAGTGAAATGACGTCGAACGGCATCGGCGCGCGGGCGTTCCATCGCTCGGCTGAGCCCATACCGTCCGAAAAGGCCGGCGCGAGCTTCAGGTTGGCGCCGCCGGGGTCGGCGCCGACAAGCAGCACCTTGTGGCCACGTTCATGCAGGGAGTGGGCCAACCAGACTGCGCTGGTGGTCTTGGCGGTGCCGGGTTTGAGGTTCGTGACGGTCCATATCGACATGAGGCGCACGATACGGGAACACGGGACGACCGTGTCCCCGTGGCTGTCCCACCAGGGGAAGTTTTGACGTGCTGCGGTCCCCCCACTGCGGCCCGCGAGCTGTTCCCCCGCCGTACGCGCGCCTCGGCCTTGGTCCGGCCTCGACGGAGCTGGCGGCTTGCGGGGCTCCCGGATGCTGGGCCATGCTGGTGCCTTCAGCCCCGCTTGCGGGGATGATCCGTGGTCCTGTTTGGACTTCGCGTTGGCCCCGCAATCGCGGGGGAACGCGAGAGGCCCCGACCTTCCGTAGGTCGGGGCCTCTCGCGTTCCTGCGGTCATGCCTCCACGGGCTCCGGGGCCTCCTCGATCAGCCGGCGGATGGTCGCGGCCAGGCTCTCGCCCTCGCGCGCCACGCGGCCGAGCTTGTCCCGCTGCTCGTCCGTGAGCCGGATGTTCGTGGCGCCGCCTATGCCGGGGCGGCCGGGGCCGCGCTCCTCCTCGACGTCGCCGAAGTACTTGGCCACGATCGCGTCGGTCTCCTCCGTGCCGTTGCGGAGGAGCCAGTCTTTGGCCTGGTCGTCGGTGTAGAACTCGCTGTACTCGGGGCCGTTGTACTCGTTCACGAAGTTGTAGTAGCGGACCCAGCGCCCGCCCTTGGTGCGGAAAAGCATCTCGTAGCCGACCTGGCCCCCCGACAGGACGCCGCGGTGGTTGTTGCCGTCCCACTCGCGTGCCTCGCGGATGGCCTCCACTGCGGTGTCGGGGTCGTACCAGCCAAGCAGCGCGGGGCGTTCGCCGGTGAATTCCTCGTCTCGGCTGTAGATGTTGACGCGACCCATGATTGCCTCCGAAGGGCATCGAGTGGATTTCCGATACCGCTTAATCTAGCGGAGTACTCCTGAATAAACAACACCGCTTATTGAGATGTTGGGGTTCCAGGCGTCCCCTGGCAAGGGAGTGGGATGGCGTGTGCACGCCACCGCGCCACTGCCTGGCTGCTGGTGAACAACCACGGGACCACGGGATCACCGTGGACCTGTGGCAACCTCAGGGGGAAGTGTTGGCGTGCGCACGCCAACCGGTCAGCGCCCTGTCATCCGCTGTACAGGCGGGCGGCCAGCCTGGCCTGCTCCTGGGCAAGCCGGGCCTCGGCGACCTCCCTCGCCCGCCGTCGCGCCAGCTCGACCAGCTCGGCCCGCCGTGACGCGACCTGCTCGGCGTCGCGTGCCGCGTTGGCGGCCAACCATGCCGCGTGACGGCTGCCGTCGTCGTCCACCACCAGCCGGCGGGCTCGGTACTCGGCGCGGCGCATGCTCGCCATCGTCCGGCCGGTCCGCCAGCGCAGCACGCCGACCAGGTCCTCGGCGGAGGTGACCTGCGCCGTGAACAGCTCGGCGACCTCGCTCTCGGGCATCCGGCGCAGCAGCACCCGGGCCAGCTCGGCGACCTCGGCCAGGGCGACATCGTCCAGCACCTGCCCCTGTCGCTGCCGGGCCCACTCCGGGACCAGCTCCCTTACAAAGTACAGGGCGTTGGCCTGTTCCTCGATGCGATCTTGCCCCAAAGGCGCTCGCTGTCGAGCCCGGGAAGGCCGCCGCCGGGCGGGGGGAGTACAGAGGGGGGAGAATCCCTCTCGCGTAAAGGGAGACGTGTGCAATTTCCCTTCGCCTGCGGCGGCCATGATCGCGTTGTCCCGGGTTGCTGAGCCGTACCGGACGACCTCGCACTCCGCCAGCGCCTCGTGCACGTCCGCCCGGGTCGGGCGCCGTCGAGCGGCAACACGGGGGTTGTCGACGTAGGCGGTCAGCTCGGCCGCCAGGTCGCGCGGAAGGTCGCTGGGCAGGCTCAGGACGTCCATGCAGAGCTTGTAGCGGGCCTGCCGGTAGGGCGCAGCGGCGCAGACCTGCCGGACCAGGCCGGCGTCCACGAGGCGCGTGAAGTCCGCCCAGGCCGTCCGCCGGCCTCGGGCGTAGTGCGCGCTGTAGGCGGCCAGCACGCCGGGGATGTCCACCAGGCTGCCGTGCTCGTCGGCCCAGTAGGCCAGGTGACGCGCCATGCGCATGGCGGACGGGTGCAGCCACGACTCCCGGGCCTGCATGGCCTGGACGGTCCGCCACCACAGCGGACGCGGCAGGCCGGTCCGCAGGTCGGGGCCCTCATAGTGGGCCAGGCGCAGGATGGGCTCGGGGTCGGGGCTCGGTACGGGATGCGCGGACGCCGCGCCCGGCGTGTCGTTACGCGGGCATGCTGGGCTATCCGCCTGTGCGACTGCTATCGTCGTGCTCCAGACGTGACAAGTCCCGTTGACACGCTCTAGCTCTCCCGGCGCCAACCAGTTCGAGCTAAGCGATCAAGACGAGACGCAGTGATCAAGTTGTGAGCGGCCCGCTTCGGCGGGCCGTTTTCATGTCCTCGGGCAACTCCTCAAGCGATCTACGGTCAGTAGTCAAGCCCGCATCTTTCCACGATCACGACGCGTGCGGCGGGACCACAGGCAACGGATTTCGGGCGTGTCGCGCCCTCCAGCACGGCAAACCCGGACGGCGGGGGCTCAATCCGGACATGAGAACGGCCCCGGCCGTGGGGGTCGGGGCCGTTCGTGGTCTTCCGGGCTAGTGCCAGACGTTCCAAGCGTCGGTGCAGTCCAGGCACTCGTGATACGTGACGAGCGTCGGCGTCCCGTCGCCGGGGAACGGGTTGCTCCCGCTCCCGGTCTGCTGGGTGTTCGTGCTGCCGCAGGACTCACACATCGCGTTGTCGGCGGCCTGACCGCCGCTCATCAGCCGCCGCCCTTGCGCGTCGCCTCGTCCACCAGGTGGTCGAGCACGGCGTTGCCCACCTCGGGGCTTAGTGCCTGAATCCTGCGGATGGCTGCTCCGCCGCCGTCGCCGTCCTTCGCGCTGATCGCGCTGGCCAGCTCGTCCACGGCCGCGACGACTGCTATGCGCTCGGCGGGGGACAGGCTGGCCGCCGCCTTGCGGATGTCCTTCTTGCTCACCGGGTCCTCCTGGTCGCGTCCATCTCGGCGTCGATGACGTACAGCCGCTCGCGCTCGGCGGCCGGGAGCCCCCGGAACTCGGGGCTATTCAGGAACGCGGTCTGTACGTCCGGGCGGAGGGTCCGGAGCAGGGCCACCGCGACCCGGTCCAGGTCCGGCCCCTGCTGGGCCTGGTCGTCACTCATGAGGGTCGGTCCTCTCTGAGGTCGTCGTGCCGGCCTCGTTCTCGTGGGGGCACTGGTCGAGGGGGCCGGCGCAGTCGAGGCGATTGCACGGGTGGTCGAAGTATGACTCCGGGGTCATGGCGTGGTCCTCCGGTTGGCGGGTCCGATCGCCCGCTTGCTACGCCATCGTATCATCTTGATACGGTGCCGTACCATCCTTGGAAGCGTGTCGTGACCTCGGATTTCCCGGGCGGCGACCCTCTCGGGCCGCCGCCCGGGAGGGTCAGTCCTCCTGCTCCTCCGTCGGCTCGACGGCGGCGAACTGCTCCCCGCACCGGCCGCAGATCACCGGGCCGTCTTCCAGGGTCTTGGGCGAGACCTGGAGGCGGCGGGCGGGGGTGCACTGGCACTCGACCGCGAAGCGCTTCCCGGCCCGACCCTTGCCCTTGCCGCCCTTCTTGCCACCCTCCCCCTCCTCCTCGTCGTCCCCGCCGCCGGTCGTGCCGCCGGTCTCGTGCAGGTCGGTCAGGTAGGCGACCTGCGCCGCCGTCAGCTCCTTCAGCGTGATCTCGTACTCAGCGATCGTGGCCTCGGTGATCTCGCACGCCGAGAACCCGTGCGCCTTGGACGGCTTCGCCGGGCGGCACAGGCCCATCTCCTCGGCCAGCTCGGCGAACTTGCCGTTGTGGTAGCGGTTCCCGCTGCGGGAGGTGTCCTTGATGCCCCGCGCGTACGCCAGGGAGTGGGCGGCCTCATGCAGGAGGGTCTGGAGCACCCGGGGGGCTCCGAGCGCCAGCAGCTCGCCCGCGATGAACAGCTCGCCCGCGCGGCCGTGGGCGGCCTGGCCCTCCTCGACCACGGTCCAGCGCTCCGGCCAGTGGTGGCCCCACCGGTCCCCGCCCACCTGCCGGGCCGTGCCGGTGATCATCACGACGGCGGGCACCTCGGGGTGCCGCTCCTGGATGTCGCTCCAGGCCGTCTCCAGTGCGGCGATGATCCGGCTGCCCGTGTCGGTCATGTGATCTCCCTGGATCTCGTGGGGTGGCGCGGGCCGGGCGGAGTGTGCGTCTCCGGAACCAACCTCTTAACTAGTAACAGTATACCCGATTAGAGGGTGACCGAAACCACGATCAACACGCTGACCAGGGATTTTACCTACCAATCACCCACCGCCCCCGGCCGTTGGCGTGCGCACGCCAACCCCTCCGCGAGACTGCCCGGGGTTGGCGTCAGCCACCCACAAGGGTGGGCTCTTGGGTCTTCCCGTTGGGCGGCGGGCTCTGCCTGCCGGGGGTTCTCAGGGTGTGCAAGTCCCCCTTGCCCGAAGGGTCGGCCGCCAGGCCGAGGGGACTTGCGGACCCTGATGGTTCTCTGGCACCCATCGGGCGACGTCCAGCGGGAAGACCCACAGCCCGCCCGGACCCGCACCACCGCACGGACCTCGACCACCACCAGGACGCCCACCACTCCACGGCCCGCACCAAACGATCTTGCCCCCTTCCCGGCAGGCGCGGCCGGGGGTTTGGGGGCAGCGCCCCCAAGGTCTGGCCCGTCCCTCAGGCCGGCGGGATCAGCCGCGGCGGAAGAGCCTGAGGCATGCCTGGTAGCGCTGCTTGAATTTGGGCCGTGCCGGGAATCTCGACCGGCAGATCGCCTTCGGCGTGAGGGCGGTCGACATCTTGGGGCTCCGCTTGTTCGGGGTGCGCCGCTTCTTCAGCCTCGGTGAGGCCCGGCGCGGCTGGGGGTTCTCGGGCTCAGCTCGGCGAGGCGCTGGCTGCTCCTCGACCGGCGCGGGCGACTGCGCCGGCGACTGCGCCGGCGGCTGTGTGGGCGGCTGTGTGGGCGGCTGTGTGGGCGGCTGTGCGGGCGGCTGTGCGGGCGGCTGTGCGGGCGGTTCGTGGTGCGGTGGCGCGAGCGGGCGCGGCTGGGGGTTCTCGGGCTCAGCTCGGCGAGGTGCCGGCTGCTCCTCGACGGGCGCGGGCGGCTGGGCGGGTCGTTCGTGGTGCGGCGGCGCGGCCGAAGGGCGGCCGTCACGGTGAGCCGCTGGCCAGTCGCCGCGGTGCTCGTTGTGCTGCTGCGCTGTGGGGGCCTCCGGCGTGCGGGCTGATGTCGGGGTGGAGCGCGACGTCGCGTGCGGGGTCGGGCGGGGGGTCGTCCGCCACGTCTGAGCGCCAGGGGTGGAGTAGCCCAAGCTGGGCGTTGTGATGCTCTCCAGGCGGGGGGCGACCTGCGATGGTGAGCCAGATGGCCCGGCCGCCGTGCTTGACCATGGCGGCCATGGGATCGCCAGGACGACACCGGCCAAGACGGAGACGGCCAGGGCGATGAGCACCGGGCTGGCGGCCCGCCAGTTGATCCGGGCTGGCTCTGGGCCATACCAGGGCTCAGGTATCAGGGGCGCGCCTCGGTGCGTGGCCAGCGGCGGCATCTCCGTGGTTGCCGCCTCGTCCTGGGCGCGCTCAGCCTGGATGCGGCGCTGCCACTCGTCGGCCGTCGTCCTACGGCGCGCTGCGGGGGGCTCCTCGGGCTCCTCGTCGGGCAGGCCGGGCGGTACGGCGCGGGGACGGGGGCGGAAGGGGATGGCCGGGCGGGGCTGCTGAGGGTCGGCTTCTTCTGCCATATCGCACACCGTAGTCGCGTAATTGCGTACAGTGGCGCTTCTGGCGTCCGCCAGGACTGGTTGAAAGCAGACCGCACCCCCGCAAGCTGAGCTTGCGGGGGTGCGGTCTTTCCGGACTCAGGCGGCGTACAGGACCCTGAGCCACACGTCCACATGGCAGCGCTGACCTGGTCGACACCAGCAGGCCAGGTCACGCCCGGCCAGCTCGCGCCGGGCTCGCTCCACCAGCTCGGGCCGGTCGTCCAGGTAGCGCTCGAACTGCTCCAGGGAGCCGTCGAGGCCGTAGCGCTTGACCGGGAACGGGTTGGCGTAGGGCGAGGTGGGCAGGCCGGGCGCGCTGCGGCCGACGTAGACCGCCCCGGCGGGCACTCGCCCGTGGAACAGGTCCCCCTCGACGCGCACCCGGCAGGCCGGGCGGGTCATGAGAGCGCCCTCGTTCGCTCGGCGGCCAGGAGGGCGGCGGCCGGGCGAGGCCGCGGGACCTCGGCCGGCTCGTTCTCCTCCTGGTCGACGTCGGCCGCTGCCTCGACTGCCGGGCGGCGGGTCGCCGAGACGACCTCGTCCAGCATGGCCCAGCGAACCAGGCCCCAGCTGTAGACGTGCGTGGCCACGTCCACCACCACGGCGTAGGCGGCGCCCGCGACGACGCCGGCGACGTAGCACCCGCGCGCCACCGCGCATCCCAGCCGCCAGATCGCGCGGATCAATCGCGGCAGGTTGCGCAGGACGAACCAGACCAGCAGGACCAGGCCGACCAGGAGACGCCAGATCTCGCGTAGGGCCTCCGTCACGGGCCACCACCGCCCCGGTCGAGAGCGGTACTTGTACCGGTCATGATGGGATCACCTCTTTCACGGAGGACTGGGCCTCACCGGGGACTGCGAACCCATCCGGTGGGGCCCTCTTTTTTGTCATGGTCAGAGCACCTGGCGTGTGATCCATCCCAAGTGCGCCTCAGCGAGGGTCGTGGTAAGAACCACTCGCCAGCGGCAACACGAGCATTTCATCGGATTGCCTTGTTGGCAACACTACAACATGACAGTATTGGCGCATGGCAACAGTGACACATGCGCCTCCCACCATGAGGAGTCGAACCATGGCCACAAAGCGGCCGACCGTCCCGCGCCTGCTGGTGTCCCAGACCACCGCAACCACCGTTGAGCGTGAGCGGATCAGGATCGCCGCTGAAACGAACCGAGAGTGGAGCAAAACGGAGATTCACGACGCGATCATCACCATCGGTATGCGACACAAGAACGAGGTGATGGCTCTGCTGCTCGGTGAGCAGCCGGAGGAAGGAGGGACCGATGAGTGACCTGCTCAAAGAGGCGGACACCCTCTGGAACTGGGTTCAGACGCACCCCGCGCCCACCATCACGGTGGGAACCGTCGCCGTGCTGCTGCTGGTCGGCCTCGCTGTCGGCCTGACCGCCTTCGTCCGCCGGGTAGGCGCGCAGAAGGCGACCATGTACGTCGGGGCCGGCATCGCCACTGGCGTCACGGCCACCGGCATGTGGCGCTTCTTCGGCGACGTCCTCAGCATGGACGGCCTACCGCGCTTCGTCCTTTTCGGCTTCATCGAAATAGCGATCATCTCTTGCGCCGTCAGCGCCAAGAAGACCGCCACACGGCACGCCGCGCGGCTGGCAGAGACGGGCAACACCTGGGAGAAGCCGTCAACAGGCGTGGATGGCAAGGCCGTCTGGGCCCTCACGGTGCTTACGGGCGTGTGCTCGGCCATGGACGCCCGCAGCATCGCCGAGGCTGTGTTCCGGCTGGTGGCTCCGCTGGTCGCGGCCTGGCTGTGGCACCGGGCCATGGCCTCCGAGCACGAGGCCACTCTCGCCCGGCCGCGCTCCAACCTCGCCTGGAAGGTCAGCCCGGAACGGCTCGCGGTGCGCTTCGGCCTGGCCGACCCGACCACTCGGGACGGCAACGAGGTCGCGGTGGAGCGGGTCCTGTCCCGCGTCGCGAAGGCGGTCTACCGCCTGCGCGTCCTGGAGGCGCAGGAGGCTAAAGCCGGGAACGCCGCCGACAAGCACAGGCGCAAGGTCGAAAAGGCCGTCGAAAAGGCCGGCCAGACCGTGGACCGGAGGATTCAGGAGGCGATCGAGTACGCGGGGCTCCGTGAGCCTGAGCGCCGCCAGCAGCTCCTGGAGATGGTCCGGGTTACCTACCACGGCCGGGCGCTGACCCGGGTGGAGCTCGCCAGTGCCTGGAGTGACTGGGAGTTGGCAGAGACGGTGACCGAACGCGTGCCGGTCGAGCCCGACGCCGTCCCGGCCGGGGGACTGCCAGCACTCCCGGCTGAGCCCGCACCGGACCCGGAACCTGACCTC
>NZ_QHHZ01000036.1:0-34633 GCF_003947315.1 Nonomuraea sp. WAC 01424 | reverse complement strand
CCCGAACCACCACCCAGGAGATCACTCGGATCAAGTCTCAGGCGCATACTAAGAAGCGAAAGATCAGCTAGGAGTGTCAAGCATCATCCGATGCCAAAGCGTCAAGCATCAAGTGAGACCAGACATCTCAGCTGTCATCTGGAAGTACGTGTACGGCGGCGGTGTGGGCAGGTAGCTTCGCGGTGTGGCTGATGACGCTGAGCTGACGCGCTGGGTGGTGCATGGCGAGCGGTTGATCTATGACAACCGGTGGATCCGGCTCGGGATGGCTGATGTCGAGATCCCCGGCGGAGAGCGGTTCGAGCATCATGTGGTGCATCTGGATCGGGCTGCCATCGCTGTCGTCGTGGATGAGCAGGATCGGGTGTTGCTGATGTGGCGGCATCGGTTCGTGTTCGACCGGTGGGGGTGGGAGCTTCCCGGCGGGCTGGTCGAGGCCGGTGAGGATCCGATGGCGACCGCGGTGCGGGAGGTGGAGGAGGAGACCGGGTATCGGCCGAAGCGGGTCGAGCATCTGGTGAGCTATCAGCCGATGGCCGGCATGGTGGACTCCGAGCACATCCTGTTCCTGGTGCATGGCGCCGAGCTGGTCGGCAAGCCTGAGGGCGAGGTGGAGGCCGATCGGATCGAGTGGGTGCCGATGGCCGAGATCCCCGACATGATCGCCCGCGGGGACATCTGGACGTCGGGGACGCTGATCGGGTTGCTTCAGGCTCAGCAGCGGCTCAACGGCCGAGAGCGCGGTTGACCGCTCGCGAGAGTTCTTCGATGCGGCGGCGTTGGCGGCGGCAGCCGGTCATGGTGGCCAGCTGCTTGGCGCGCTGGATGTGGGGCTGTGCTGCTTCAGGTTCGCCGGCCGCGAGCAGGGCGTGGCCGAGGTCGCAGCGGACACCTGCTTCGGCGCGGTTGTAGGTGCCGTCCATCCCGGCGAGTGAGCAGCGTAGGTCCTCGACGGTGCTGGGGTCGCCGAAGCGGAGTAGGCAGCTTCCGCGCCAGCGGGCGAAGTGGTGGACGTTGATGGACAGGTAGGGCATGCCCGGGTCACCGTCGCCTTCCGGCAGCACGAGGGCGGCTTGGTCGAGCGCGCGACGGCATGCGTCTTCGTCGCCGAGGATGGCCGCGGCTTCGGCCTCTGCTGCGGCGAGCCATGTTCTGAGGCGGGCGGGGACGCGGTCGCGGTGGGTGGCGTGGATGTGCTGGAGAAGTTCGGCGGCTTCGGCGGGGCGGCCCAGGTCCATGAGGACGTACGCCTGTTCGCCGGAGACGTAGGCCAGGACGGCGGCGTCCTCGGCTTCGCGGGCGGCGGCCTTGGCGCGTTCGTAGTGGTTCCACGCGTCGTTGAGCGCCACGGTGTTGATGGCCTGCCAACCGGCCAGCGAAGCTGTTTCGGCAAGTAGGTGGGCGAGCTGGACGCGGATGCGTGGGCGGACGGCGTGGCGGTGGGCTCGTTCGATCTGGGCCATCTGGGCGTGCATCTTGTCGGCGATGGCGACGCTGCCGAGTCGGCGGTCCTGGAGGCGGAGGTTGTTCGTGTCCGTCCGCAGGATCATGACCATGGTGTCGTCGACGGCTGCGGCGGCCTCCAGGCGGGCGGTGAGTTCGTCGGTCTGCTCCTGGTGCTCGTCGTCGAGGTCTCCTGTCGGGGACGCGGTGTCGAGCGGGGCCAGGCCGAGGAGCATGCGGGCGTGGTCGGGCAGGCCCAGTCCGGTGGCGATGCGTTCGAAGACGGCCAGCTCTTCGATGGGGCCGGCCGTTCCGTTGAAGATCTTGTTGACGCGGGGCTGGGCGATTTCGGTTGCTGATGCGATGCGGACCTGACTGATTCCGCCGTATTTGGCGACCAGGCGGAACAGTCCCGCGATGTCGCGGTTTTTCAGGCTTTCTCGCATATCGTCGCGTTCCCATACCGATGGCGGGAGCTTGATCGGATGGAAACCACTCGCGCGCATGCGACCCTCCGGAACTCGTACTCCGAGATTGTGCATTGCTGTGCGGCGGACTCTATATGCCTCGGCGGTATATCGCCGTGGGATATGTATAAACGGTTGGTCCATTCATGCTCTGCCGCATGACAACTCCAGTCAGGTGCGAAGAATGCGAGGGGCGGGGATGGAAGATCGTCACCCGTCGTGGGCATGTGGCGGCGTCGCGGTTGGGTGCGGCCTCGTCGGTCACCACTGAGTGCCTTCACTGCGATGGGGCCGAGCACGGTCCTGGCGCCGGCGAGGCGTTCGAGTGGGAGGTCCGGGTTCTGTCCGGCCTCGGTGAGGAACTGGGGACGTGCGGTTCGTGCTCGTTCCAGGCGACTGCCATGGATGAGTTGCGCAAGGCCATGCGGGGCATGTCGGTGGACGCCGGCGCGGTGGTGGGGCGGATCGTCCACAGCGTCTACGGGTTCGGGGCCGTGCCGGACGAGGCCACCCGGCGTGAGATCTTCCGGGCCTACCTCGACGCGGCAGGGTCGGTGCGGTTCGAGCGGGTGGCCGAATGACGGCCCCCGTCGTGATCTCGATCGATCCGCGTCGTTCCGCCGAACTGCTCCGGGAAGCGCTGGAGCAGAACGGCGTCAGCGCGGATGTCCATGACGGGTACGGGCTCGCTCTGGTGTCGGTCTGGGTCGGGCTGGTCGTGTGGTGCGACGGTCGTCACTACTGGTGGCGGACCGGCTGGAATGTCGCTCGTCGTCGCGTCATCTATGCCTGGCATCCGGCGGTTGATCCGGTGCGGGCCGCTCGTCGTATCTCCATGCATTATTCGGACCTGCGTAGGACGCAGCCATATTCGGCGTTGATCGACGATCTTGTCGATGGGGTCGAGTAATGACCGGGCTGCGGGTGTCGTGCGGGGTGGGGACGGAGCGTCGCAATTTCTCGCTCGTGCAGCATGCGGTTGTGCGTGGCGCTCTCAAGGCGTTGTGCGGCGAGACGATTCAGCTCGTGGTGATCGGCGATTGGCAGGTGCCGTTCATGCCGACCGTCGCGAGCGCTTGCGAGGAGTGTGTACGCCTCCTGGCGGGGCGTTCTGAGTCCTAATCATGGCCTGACAAGTCTTGGCTCAGCCGGTACTGTACTTATGCGGACAAGCGCAAGAGTGAACGGACGGCCAACATGAGCATGGACTTCGCCCCACCGAAATATGCGCAGGTCATGCAGGCGATCCAGGAGCGCATCGAGTCGGGCGAGTACGCCCCCGGCGACATGCTGCCCTCCGAGACGCAGCTTGTTCGTGAGCTGGGCGTGGGGCGCACCACGGTGGTGCGGGCGCTTCAGACGCTCGCCATGCAGGGGTGGATCGAGCGCGAGCACGGGCGCGGGTCGTTCGTGAAGGGCCGGCCGGAACGCGAGGCCGAGACCGTCCGTCCGGGCCTGGGTGCTGCTGAGCAGGGAGAGAGCGCCGACAGTCTTGTTGAGGTGGCGCGGGTTCCGGCGCCTCGGCATGTCGCGAAGTTGCTCGGGGTCGCCGAGCGTACGCCGGTGATCGTTCGCAAGCGGGTAGCTCGTCAGGCGGATCTCGTCTCGGCGGTGGAGACAGTGTGGGTACCGCTGGAGATCGCAGTGGGGACCGACCTGGACAAGGCCGAGCCATTGCGGGGCGGCATTCGCAAGCACCTCCAGGCGGTCAAGCACGTGAGGTTCGATCGCATCACCGAGCGGCTGTCCGCGCGTAAGCCTACGAAGGACGAGGCGGAGCTGCTGGGCTCGGCCAATCCGGTGCTCGGCGTGACGGCGACTGTGCACGACCCTGCGGGGAACGTCCTGTTGGCCATGAGTCTGGCGCTGCCTGGCAGCCTGCATGAGCTTGAGGATGTCTACAAGGTGAGGTAATTCTTACCGCGCCACTCCGGCTCAACCACTTGTGCGGACGAGTGGCCACAGCCTACTCTCAACTCATGCGGACAAGTGGACGAGCGAACGAAGGGCTCTCCACCGCTATCGAGAGGAACCACATGGCAATCCAGGGACCCATTCCCGTCAGCTACACCATGGTCTTCCCGCACGGCTGCTACATCGTCGGCGAGGTCGAGCCCGTCAAGGACTTCGACGCCTCGTCCAACGGTCGCTTCGTGCAGGCCCGCGACAAGCAGACCGCAGAGCTGGTCTGGCAGGTCGCGGTCATGGACGGTGACCCGACCCTCAAGCCCACCCAAAAGACCGTCGCGGTCAAGATCCTGGCCCCGGTCCAGCCCGTGCCGCCGCAACCTATGCCGGGGCTGCCGTTCACGCCGGACGAGTTCAACGGCATCGCCATCACGCCTTACGTCAACGCAGCCGGCCGCCTCGCGTACTCGATCAAGGTTCGCGAGATGTACGCGCCTCGCCAGATTGCCCAGCCCGCTCAGAACAAGGCTTCGGCCGGAAAGGACGCCGCCTGATGGCCCGACGCCGTACCCCGCGCAACAGCGTGATCCGGCTGACCACCGGGCACGGCGCCCGCATCCTCAACCACCCGTTCGCCCGCCGTGAGCCCGTCCTGGCGCTCGACTTCGGTGCCACCTCCGTCCTGGTCACCACCAACGGACCTGTGACGGTGGAGGATCTGGAGTTCGCCCGCCAGCTCGCTCACGCAGCCAACCGCTTCGCCCGATCCATCGAGCGCAGCTTCTACGGCCTGCCCGACGGCAAGGGGGTCGCAGCATGAGTGACCGCCCGTACACCTACGTCACCGTGTCACTGGAGCCGGAGTCCACGCCGCACGTCTGCGTCTCCTTCCACACGCCCACGCTCAAGGTTCGCGCTGGTCTCCTGCTCAGTAGGCCGCGCCCGTACCTGGAGCTCTACTCCCACGAGGCGAACGTCCACATCTCCACCACGGGGGCCGGGCCGGTCACCGACGCCGACCTGAACACCGCCCGCGAGATTTTCAACGCCGCCGCCCGCTACCTGGCCGAATGCGAGCAGTTGCACACCGAACAGGCCGACAAGGACGCCACCGACCCGGCGACCTGACGTGAGGCGGGGCCGCTGGAAGCGGCAACTTCCGGCGGCCCCTCGGTTCTCCCCTGACTCCACATCACGAGAGGTTCCAAGCTTATGTTCAAGCGGCTGCCTGGCGACGAGGCGCGCAACCTCGTCTCCACCACGCCCGACACGGCCGTCGTCTTCCGCCCGACCGTGGTCAAGACACCCGCAATCCTGACCATCGTCATCCTCATCGGTAGCACGGTCGCCAGGCTCGTCCGTACGATCTGGCGTCACCCCATCGCGACCGCCATCCTCGTCGCCCTCGGCGCTCTCTGGTATGTCTACGGCTGGCCCGTGGCGGCGTCCCTGTCCGGGACCGTCGTCATGGCCCTGGCCTCCTGGGCGTTCCTCGACCGACCGTCCTTCGCCCGTCTCGTCGGCTACCGGCTGCTGGCCTGGTGGCGACTCGTCTGGATCTACCGGCGACACTGGCAACCCGTCATGATCGTCTCCGGTCTCGGCCGTCACATCCGAGGCCGTGACTACCTGCCCCGGCTGGGCAAGGTCACCTGTACCTCGTGGGCCGACGTGGTCACCGTGCGCATGCTCAAGGGCCAAGCCGTCAAGGACTGGGCCGATCGCACCGACCACCTGGCCCATGGCTTCGGCGCGAAGTCGTGCCGCGTGGCGCTGTCTCACGCCGGGCGGCTGACGCTGACCTTCCCACGCAGCGATCCACTCGCCTCTCCCCTGCCGGCGCTCGCCATACCGAACGAGCCGACAGTGGGACCGGTCGAGATCGGCAAAGGCGAGGACGGGCGGCCATGGCGACTCAAGGTGCACGGCACCCACGTCCTCGTCGCAGGGGCGACCGGGGCCGGCAAGGGGTCGATCATCTGGTCCGTCATCCGTTCCCTACTCCCTGCCGCCAGCGTGGGCCTGGTCGAGTTGTGGGCGCTGGATCCCAAACTCATGGAGCTGTCCTACGGCCGCGCCTTGTTCGGCGATCGGTACGCGGCCACTCCCGAAGAGTGCGCCGACCTCCTGGACGAAGCCGTGTGCGTCATGCAGAAGCGGGCGGCTCGGTTCGCCGGACTCCAGCGCTCCCACACCCCCACCATGGTTGATCCGTTCGTCCTGGTCGTCGTTGACGAGGTGGCGTTCCTGACCGCTTACCAGTCCGACCGGCAACTCCGGCAACGCATCTCCGCAGCACTGGCCACCCTGACCACCCAAGGCCGCGCGGTCGGTGTCGGCGTCATGGCCGCGCTCCAGGACCCGCGCAAAGAGGTCATGAACATCCGCAACCTGTTCCCCGACAAGATCGCCCTCCGGCTCGATGAGTCCGAGCAGGTGGACATGGTCCTCGGCGACGGCGCACGCGACCGGGGCGCCCTGGCCGACCGCATCTCAACTGTCCCGGAACTGGGTGCAGGTGTTGGCTACGTCCGGCTGGAAGCCAGCCCCGAACCCGTCCGGGTCCGCGCCGCCTACGTCTCCGATCACGACATCCGCGCCATGGTCGACGCCTACGCCCCGAACGGGGAGGCCGCGTGAAGATCTGCTTCCACGGCACCGCCGACGAAATCGGCCGGGTCGCCGGTCGCCCCCTCCTGGTCCTGCTGACCGCCCGTGATCTGCCCCGTATGCGGGTCTTCGAGCTCTACCAGCCTCACGTCCACGCCTCCCCCTCCCACGAGCACTACCGGCTCTGCGCCGTGATGACCGAGACCATCGACGAAGGGAGGACCGCGTGACCCATCCGCACGACCGCGCCCTACCCCGAGCCATCCGCCAAGCCATGCCAATGGCCCGAGATGTACTCGTGGAGGTCGCCAAGCTCCACGGCGTCTGCATCCGGCCCGTCCCGCTGCGGCGGCTCGACATCGTCACCGGCAAGTCCGAGATCATCGACGTCCCGTGCGGGGCTGTCCTCGCCAGCAAGTGCCCGCCGTGTGCCAAGCGCAACCGGCAGCTCCGCATGGCCCAATGCCGCGAGGGCTGGCACCTCGACATCGAACCCACGATCACACCCGACGAGCCGAACGAAGAACAGCGCTGGCTGATCGAGTTCCGCGCCGACATGCAGGCCAGACGGGATGCCGCCGAACAGGCCGGCGACGACACGACCGACCTGGACGCCGTCCTGTCCGGCCTCGATGACGAGATCAACACCGCTGGCATGCGTGGCAGCGTCACCGGATCCGCGGTGCCCAAGCGCACCCGATCAACCCGCCGGCGGCAGGACGCCCCCGACCTGCCCAAGCGCAAGATGACCAACACCACCCTTGGACGCACCTTCACCAGCACCGATGGCAAGACCTACCGGCCGTCGCTGTTCGTCACGCTCACCCTGCCCAGCTACGGCAAGGTCCGCGACGGCGTCCCGATCGACCCCGACACCTACGACTACCGGCGCGCTGCCCGGGACGCGCTGCACTTCTCCAAGCTGGTGGATCGGTTCGTGCAGAACCTTCGCCGGGTCGCGGGCTATGACGTGCAGTACTTCGCCTCTGTGGAGCCTCAGAAGCGGCTCGCGCCGCACCTGCACATGGCCATCCGGGGGACCCTGCCGCGCGCGGAGATCAGGCAGATAGCTGCGGCCACGTATCACCAGGTGTGGTGGCCACAGGCTGACGAAGTCGTCTTCGACGGCGATCATCCGTCTGTTTGGGACGAGGAGGCCGGCTACCTCGACCCCGCTACCGGCGAGGTACTGCCCACCTGGGACGAGGCCCTTGACGCTCTGGACGAGGACGCCGAACCCCTCCACGTTCTGCGCTTCGGCGATCAGGTGGACGTGCAAGGTGTTCTCGCCGGTACACCGGACGCCGATCAGTGCATCCGGTATCTGTCCAAGTACCTGACCAAGTCCATCGGCGACGGCCTCGACGGCGGCCAGGCCCAGCGCGAGCATGCCGCGCGCATGGTCGATGCCCTGCGCTACGAACCCTGCTCGCCGTCCTGCCCGAACTGGCTGCGCTATGGCGTCCAGCCCAAGAACGCCAAGGCGGGGATGGCTCCGGGACAGTGCCGTAGCAAGGCACACAAGCCTGAACACCTCGGCTACGCCGGCCGCCGGGTCTTGGTCTCCAGGAAGTGGTCCAACAAGACGCTGGCCGAGCACAAGCGGGACCGCCGTACCTGGGTCCTGGAAGCCCTCGGCCAGGCCGACGAACCCACCGACCCACACCGTTACATCTGGCGCCCCGTCCCGGCCGGAGACGCCAACGTGCCACCACTCGCCATACGCCTCCTGCGCACCGTCGCCGAACGCCAACGGTGGCGAGCCCACATGGCCAGGCTCCAAGCCCAGGCAGACGGTCGAGATCCATCAGAGATCCGAGAGGAGGCGGCATAGATGGAGCCCCTGTTCTATCGCCCAAAGGATGCGGCCGCACTGCTCGGCATGAGCCGGACCGCAGTCTTCCGCCTCATCAAGAGCGGCGAACTCCAGTCCATCAAGGACGACGGCTACCGCCTCGTTCCCCGTTGGGCCCTGATCGAATTCGCTCGGGCTCTGGAGCTCAAGGCCGGACTCGTACGAGAGGAGGGCGCGGCGTGATGGCGAAGAAGCCGAACGGGCGCTCCTCCATCTACCTCGGGCAGGACGGCTACTGGCACGGCTGGGTCACCATCGGCATCAAGCCCGACGGCTCACCTGACCGTCGTCACCGGATGGCCAAGACGGAGGCCGAGGTAACCCGCAAGGTCGCCGAGTTGGAGGGCAACCGCGAGACCGGGCAGGTCACCAAGCCGGGCCGGGTTCCCACGGTCGCCGAGTGGATGACCGAGTACCTGGACGTGATCTGTGAACGACTCGTCGCCTCGGGGAAGATGGCTCCGCGCACGCTGGCGGACTACCGATCCAAGACCCGTCACTGGATCATCCCGCTTCTCGGCCGGCACCGGCTGAACCGGCTCACCCCGGAACACCTCGACACGGCGTACACGACCATGCTCGACAAGGGGCTGTCCACAAGCACGGTCCTCAAGGTGCATCGCATCCTCTCTCGCGCCCTCAAGGTGGCCGTCCGGCGGGACAAGGTCACCCGGAACGTGGCAACCCTCGTGGAGGCGCCCGCGGCCGCGGAAACCGAGATCGAGCCACTGACGCGCGAGGAGGCCCGCCGCATCCTCGACGTCGCCAGAACCAAGAGGAACGGGACCCGCTGGTCTGTCGCGCTGGCGCTCGGCATCCGCCAGGGCGAGGCGCTTGGACTGCGTTGGTCGTACATCGACATGGAGACGGGTGAGATCCGTGCCTGGTTCCAGGTGCAGCGCCAGGAGTGGCGGCACGGCTGCGACGACCCGCACACCTGCGGCGAGAAGTGGCACCGCCGGCCGTGCCACAAGAAATGCAAGATCCACGGCCATCGGCCAAGCTGCAAGCCGGACTGCACCCAAGCGGGCCACGTCTGTTACAAGCGGCCCTGCCTCAAGGACTGCATCGGCCACGCGGACAAGTGCCTCAAGCGGACGGGCGGCGGCCTGGTCTTCCGGCAACGCAAGGGCAAGAGCAAGCTCACCCTCCAGTGCCCACCTGAACTCCTCGCCCAACTGAAGGCACACCGCGAGATCCAAGACCTTGAGCGTGAAAAGGCGGGGGACCGCTGGGAAGATCACAACCTGGTGTTCGCCACCAAGCACGGCACACCGATCGAACGCACCGAGGACTGGAAGATCTGGAAAGCCATCCTCAATCAGGCCGGCGTCCGGGACGTCCGGGTCCACGACGCCCGGCACACCGCCGCGACACTCCTCATCGAGCAGGGTGTGAATATCCGTGTCGTCCAACAGGTTCTCGGCCACACGAGGGTCACGACCACCGAGCGGTACACCCACGTATCCACACCCTTGATGCGCGACGCGGGGGCGCGCCTGGCGTCCGCACTCTGGGGAGAGTCATAGCCGTTGCAACTAGCACTGCAACTACGACGCCCGGAAAGATCGAAAGGCCCTCCCCCCGAGTTCGGGGAGAGGGCCTTTCAGCTGCGGAGGATCGGGGATTTGAACCCCGGATGGTGTTGCCACCAAACCGCATTAGCAGTGCGGCGCCATAGACCTGACTAGGCGAATCCTCCTGGAAGCCATTGCGGCTCAGCACAGCGTACCGGCCTTCTGGCGAGGCAGCAAAGCGGTTCCGCGCCGCGCCTTCACCAAGAGTTATCAACAGCCTGTGGGTAACCGGCTGTGGATGAAGCCCGCCCCATGCTAGGACGGGCTTCCGGGCTGTGGAAAACCGGCCTCAGGCGGGGTTCGCCTCGCCCTCGATCTCAATCTTGACCTTCTTGCCCACGAGCACACCGCCGGCCTCCAGGGTCTGGTTCCAGGTCAGGCCGAACTCCTCGCGGTCGAACTCGGTGTTGATCGAGAAGCCCCATACCGCGGCGCCCCACGGGTTGGTGCCGGCGCCGCCGTACTCGACGGTGAGCTCGACCTGCTTGGTGACCTCGCGGATCGTCAGGTCGCCGACGACGGTGAACTCGTCGCCCGAGTGGCCGACCACGCGGGTGCTGCGGAAGGTGATCTCGGGGTACTTGTCCACGGCGAGGAAGTCGTCGCTGCGCAGGTGGCCGTCGCGGTCGCCCACACCGGTGTCGATGCTGGCGGTCTGGATCGTCAGCTCAGCCGTGGACTCCAGCGGGTTCTCCGCGATCGTCACGGAGCCGCTGAAGGCGCCGAAGCTGCCGCGGACCTTGCTCACCATCATGTGCTTGACCACGAACCCGATGCGGGTGTGGGCCACGTCGAGGTTGTACGTGCCGGCGGCGGGGATGGTCAGGGACTCCCACGTGCGAGTGCTCATCGGGTTCTCCTTGGGAACGTTGCTGTGCGGATGTCTGCGGCAACAAATGTCTACACGAGGAATATTCCGCAAGTCAACTAACGTCGGTTAAGCTATGGACGTGAAGCACATCGATGACCCCAGGCTGACGGCGATGGGCCTGCTCGCCGAGGTTCACGCAGGTCTGACGGCCCGGATGCAACCCGTGTTCAGCACGGCGGGGTTGTCGGGCATCGACTTCGAGACGGTGATCCGCCTGGCCAGATCGCCGCGGCAGGCGTTGCGGATGACCGACCTGGCCGCGCAGACCGGCCTGTCCACGAGCGGTGTGACGAGGGTCGTCGACCGGCTCGAACGGGAGGGCCTGGTGACCAGGCAGGCGTGCGCCACCGACCGCCGGGCCTCCTACGCCGCGCTCACCGACGAGGGACGCGAGCGGCTGGCGAGCGTCCTGCCCCAGCACCTCCAGGACATCGAGGACAGCTTCACCGGGCTCCTCAGCGAGGACGAGCTCGCCGCGTTCCTGCGCGCGCTCCGCAAGATCAGAGAGGTCGTACGCCCATGTGCGACGGCCGGCGCCGAGGAGACCACCCCCGCCCTCCACTGAGGCTACGAGGAGATCCCCAGGGCCCCCCTGAGCTTGGCCATCGCGCGCGACACCGTGCTCTTGACCGTGCCGACGCTGATCCCGAGCGTCCTGGCGATCTCCGGCTCGGTCATGTCCTCGTAGTAGCGCAGCACGATCGCGGCCCGCATGCGCTCCGGCAGCTCCTCCAGCGCCTTCTCCAGCAGCTCGTGCACCTCGCCGCACACCGTCGTGTCCGTGGTGTCCGCCGTGGCCACCTCGGGCAGCTCGTCCGACGGGTACTCCTCCAGCTTGCGCCGCCGCCACTGCGAGATGTTGATGTTGACCATGGCCCGGCGGACGTACCCGTCCAGCGCACCCCGGTCCTCGATCTTCCCCCACGCCAGGTACGTCTTGGCCAGCGCGCTCTGCAACAGGTCCTCCGCGTCGAGCGGATGCCCGGTGAGCTGACGGGCGGCGCGCAGCAGCGCGGGACCGCGAGCCATGACGTACTCGCGGAACTCCTCTTCCCACCCGGTGGTCTGCATCGTGGCCAGAATCGCAGCCTGATGCCCTTTTGTGCCCGAACCACAATCCAGGTTTCGGTCCGACGAAGACAAAGGTCAGTCAAGGTCGGTGGCGGAATGTTCGAAGGCGGATGTCAACTACCTTCCCCGGGGATGCGTATTTTGCTCTCATCTGTTCGCCGCGGCACGAGGCGCTCCGGAGTCATGTGAACCTAGTACCTGACGAGGGAGGGCGGATGGGCTATCCGAACGTCGAGCGCCGCAGGGTGCTCGCGGCGGCGGCGCTTGGCCGCGACCCCGGCATCGCCGGCCCCGACCCGGCCGACGGCCAGCCGTTGCGCGCCGTCGTCGGCGAGATCCTTGACGTCAGTCCACATCTCATCACCGTCGAGACCCCCGAAGGCGCCGAGGAACGGCTCGTGATCGCGCCCTGGGCCACGGCCTGGCACGGCGCGGAGATCGCGCCCGCCGACCTCCCGGTGGGCTCCATGGTGCTCATGCGCACGCTGCGTGACGGCCGTGTGGTCGAGCGGATCTGGGCCGACACCACCCGGCTCACCGGGACGATCCTGTCGATCGAGGGGCGTAAGGAGCTGACGGTCGAGCTCGACTGCGGCTCCCACCGCGGCCACCGGACGATCGTCATCCCCTACCCGGCCACGGGGCGGCTGCAGGTGCGGCATCCGAAGTTCGAGCCGGGTTACCTGTTCGACGCGATCGGCATCAGGCGCGACGGCTCCGCCCTCGCGCTGCTGCCGGCGACCTCGCAGCCCGCCTACCGGTCGGGCGCGGTGCCGGCCCCGCCGGTCGCGTACGCCGGGACGCAGTCGCGCATCTCCGGCACGGCCACCTGGTCCGACACGTTCGACGAGGAGGAGCGCGGCGCGGCGTACCCGATGCTGGAGCGCGTCGACACCGGCTGCCCCGACGCGGGGCTGTCCTGCGCCGGTCTGCCCTACCTCGCCATCGGCTCGCTGATCCAGGTCAGGAACATGTGCGCGGACCGTGCCGCCAACCTGCCGGTGGTCGCCTGCGGCTGCCTGGCCGGGCGGTTCTGCGACCGCTGCGTCGAATGCGACACCTCGCCGCGCGGGCGTGTCGCCGAACTGTCGCCCGCCTCGTTCGTGGAGCTGGGCGGCGAACTGGTCAAAGGCTGCTTCAACGCTCAGATCGGATTGGGGTGACGGGCGTGCTCGA
Source organism: Nonomuraea sp. WAC 01424 (assembly GCF_003947315.1). Classification (NCBI taxonomy): domain Bacteria; kingdom Bacillati; phylum Actinomycetota; class Actinomycetes; order Streptosporangiales; family Streptosporangiaceae; genus Nonomuraea; species Nonomuraea sp. WAC 01424. Next base: position 21,655 of record NZ_QHHZ01000036.1, on the reverse strand, counting down.
ATCGCAGATGCCGATCCTGATCGTGCTGCTGGTCCTGGGCACCGGCGCCAAGGTCGTCACGGTGTGCAAGGGCGGGGAGCCGGGCGCCCTGTCCAGGCTGGGCCCGGCCGTGCTCATGCCCGGCCGTATGCAGGCGCCCTCGCTGCTGGTCTGCGGGGCCTGCGAGCTGGTGCTCGCGGGCGGGCTGCTGCTCACCACCGCGCCGATCTTCAGGTGGGGCACTGTCTGCTTCTTCGCGATGTCCACGTACGTGCTGGTCGAGCTGCGCAGGCGGCGGCCGGACGCGGGCTGCGGCTGCTTCGGCGAGGTCAGCTCGGCGCCGGTCGGCATGCGTTCGATCGGCCGGACCGTCGTACTGACCGGAATGTCGGCGTTGTCGGTCGCCGCGCCGGTGTCGGGCTGGGCGGCGATGGGCCGTCCGACATGGCTCATGGCCGCGGGGGTGGCCGTCCTCGTGCTGCTCTCCCCCGAGATCGAGGAGCTGTTCGACCGCGTACGGTACCGCGCCCCCTGCGAGCAGCGCCCCGGCCCCGCCGAGCAGGTCATGTTGTCCAGGCTCAGGTCCAGCGGCCCGTGGCGGGTGCATCAGGACGTGCTGGCCTCGACGGAGCCGTACGACAGCTGGCGTGAGCTGTGCTGGCGCTTCTTCGCCTTCACCGGCCGTGACCGGGACGACGTGGTCTTCGCGGTCTACCTGAGCGGACGGCGCCCGGCGGTGCGCGTGGCGGTGGTCGCCAACGACGGCAGCGACGCTCTGCCGGAATATACGCCAGTATCGGCCCAGCGCTAGAGAGCCCTAGATTTCGCTAGCCGGGCATGACGGTACAGCTCTATTGGGCTGTCTAGCTTCCCCACTAGACAGCCCAATAGAGGTCTAGGGGCGGCGCTCAAATGGGTTGAGACCGCAGGAACCTTCCGAAGTGCGGCACCGTGAACGCGATCAGACCGCGCTCGGCGCTGTAGATGAGCCCTTTCTTGATGAGACTGTCGCGGGCGGGCGAGAGACTGGACGGCTTGCGCCCGAGGGCGTCGGCCACGTCAGCGGTGGCGACCGGTTCGTCGCCGATCTGCGCCATGGCGTGCATGTAGTCGCGCTCGGCCGGGGTGGCCCGCTCGTAGCGGCTGCCGAAGAAGCCCACGGCGAGCTCCTCCTCGGCCTCGGGCGCGGAGACCTTGACGTCGTCGAGGGTGATCGGACTGCGCGGCGCGAGGTCCCAGGCGACCTTGCCGTAGGCCTGGACGAAGTACGGATAGCCGTCGGCGGCCTCGTAGAGCGCGTCGAGGGCATCCTGGGTGAACTCGACCCCTTCCTCCCGCGCGGGGAGGATCAGCGCCATGTCGGCCGCCTCACGGTCGAGCTTGTCGATGCGCGCGTAGCGGAAGAGCCGTTCGGAATAGCTCTTGCTGGCCGACAACACGCTCGGCAGGTGCGGCAGCCCCGCGCCCACCACGATCAGCGGGCCGCCCGACTGGGACAACTCGTGGCAGGCGGCGCAGAGCGCGGAGACGTCGGCGGGCTGCACGTCCTGCATCTCGTCGATGAACAGCGCGATGCCCACACCAAGGTCGGTCGCCACGCTCGCCGCGTCGACGAACAGCTCGGTGAGGTCGATCTCCAGGTCGCCCGAGTCGGCGCGCCCGCGGCTGGCGGGCACCTCGATGCCGGGCGACCAGTGGGACGTGCCCTTGGCCGCGGCCGGGTCGCGCATCGCGAACGCCTTCAGCACGCCGAGGAACTCCTCGATGCGCTCGGGCGCGCGATGGCGGGGGGCCAGCTCGCGGATGGCCATGTGGAGGGCGGCCGCCACGGGACGCCTGATCGACTGGTCGGGCCGGGCCTCGATCTTGCCCGTGCCCCACAGCCGCTGCATGGCCATGGACTTGAACGTGTTGAGCAGGACGGTCTTCCCGACACCGCGCAGGCCGGTGACGACCATGCTGCGCTCGGGACGGCCTCGGGCGACCCGCTCCAGCACCACCTCGAACTGCTGCAGCTCACGGTCGCGCCCGGCCAGCTCAGGCGGACGCTGGCCGGCGCCGGGGGCGTAAGGATTGCGCACAGGGTCCACGCTCTCGGACTTTATTGCCGGATATAGCGGCCGTCTTAGATTTGGGAAGAAAGTGCTACGGCGTGTCCGAGCCGGGGCGGTGGCAAGCATCGTCATCGGACACACCCCCTCTCACCAGGCCGAACCCTTGTTCGATTTCGATACCCAGAACTGTAGCGCGGACTCGAACACGCATGCGATGGTTTCGAGTAAAAGATCTTTGCAACAGTCCGGAACGCCCGTGCGTCTGGGTGTTGTGGAGTTCGAGGAGTTCGTGCAAGCGCGTGGCGCCGCCCTGCTCCGGTACGGATATGTGCTCACCGGGAATCCCGACGACGCCGCCGACCTCGTGCAGGAGGCGCTGCTCAAGCTCGGCGACACCTGGCGCAAGGTGCGCAACAAGGACAACCCGGAGTCCTACGTACGCACGATCATGACCCGCCAGCACGTGAAGCGGGTGGTCCTGGTGCTGCGGTACTACGAGGACCTGTCGGACCAGGAGATCGCCGACATCCTCGGCATCTCCCGCGGAACCGTTCGCAGCCAGGCGTCGCGCGCGCTGCACACGTTGAGGATCCGGCCGGCTCTGCTGGAGAGGGAACGGGCATGAGGACCGAGAAGGACCTGACCGAGACGCTTCGTACCGCGGCGGACCACGCACCGGAGCCGGGCGGGCTGCTCGCCGGGGTGGAGGGGCACCGGCGGCGGGGGCGGCGGCGGCGTACCCAGGGGCTGGCCGTCGCGACGGCGGTGGCGGCCGTGCTCGCGACCGGCACGGTCATGGCGGCGAACGGACGGCAGGCAGCCGCGCCACCTCCGGCGGCGCGGCCCTTCCCGCAGGCGACGGCCGTGCCCCTGGAGCAGGTGTGGTCGCGGGCCGTCGTCACGATGCCCACCATGCGGGCCGACGGCCTGCGCCGCGTCCCGGTCACCGCGCTCGACGCCACCCGGATCCTGGCCGTCGCCGGGCCCAGGGCCGACACGATCCGCGCGATCGAGGTCTACGACACCACCACCCGGACGTTCCGCGAGATCACCGACATATCGGTGCCGCCAGACATGAGGACCTACCGCCCCCAACCGCCGGCGCTCGACGGGCTGAACCTCGCCTGGCACGTGAACGCCGTACGGAAGGACGGCACGAAGGTGCGCGAGATCTGGACGGTCCCGCTCGCCGGCGGCGAGCCCCGACAGATCGCCGCGATGACGGGAGAGCACCTCCGGATCGAGCGCATCGCCCTCGACGGCGACCGCATCATCTGGTCGGAACGGACCGGCGGCGTGTGGTGGATGCCGCTCACGGGCGGCGCCCCCAAGCGCTTTCCGGGCAGCGAGGGCCTGCACCTCGTCAAATGGCCGTGGGCGAGCGACGTCGCCGACCTCGAGGACCGGAGCCAGACCAGGGTCGTGAACCTGTCGACCGGCCGCCCCGCCACCAAGGACGTCGTCGCGCCCCTGGACGCCCTGAGGCTGCGCTGCGGCCCGTCCTGGTGCCAGGGCGTACGGGGCGGGCGCACGTACCTGCAGCGCGTCGACGGCAGCGCCGCGGCCGAGCCCCAAGGACTCGGTCTCGTGCCCAGGTTCAGCGACTACCCGGCCCTCGACCGCTTCGTGGTGACCGGCAGCGCGGTCTACGACGTGAGGACCGGCACGCTGGCCACGTACGACCGGCCAGGCATCTGGTGGGGGAACTTCATGTCCGCCGAGCCCAGCGCGACCATGTACTGGAGCGAGCGGGCCAACGAGTACCGGGTGCTCAACTTGGCAGCCGTCCCGCCCGCGCAATAGCGTTCGGGACCATGCGGACCTTCGCGAACGTACAGGAACTCAAGGCGGCCGTGGGCGAGACGTTCGGCCCGACCGAGTGGCGCACGATCACTCAGGAGCAGGTCAACCTCTTCGCCGACGCCACCGACGACCACCAGTGGATCCACGTGGACGTGGAGCGCGCCAAGGAGGGGCCCTTCGGCGGCACGATCGCCCATGGCTACCTGACCCTGTCGCTGCTGCCGACGTTCATGTTCGAGATGGTGCGCGTCGAGAGCATCGTGATGGGCGTCAACTACGGGCTGAACAAGGTCCGCTTCCCCCGGCCGGTGCCGGTGGGCGCGCGGGTCCGGGCCGTGGGCGAGCTCACCGACGTCAAGGGCACCCCGGCCGGCTACCTGGCCAACCTGAAGATGACGATCGAGATCGAGGGCGAGCGCCGGCCCGCGTGCATCGCCGAGTCGCTCAGCCTGTACGTCCCCGCCGAATGATCATCGCAGCGAGATGACGATCCCCGCCACCGCGGCCAGCCCGATCAGCCCGAGATAGGCCAGTACGAGCCGGGTGTCCCTGAGCAGGCACTTGCTCCGGGTCAGCCCGGCCCGCCGCGCCTTCCAGTACCCCGCGAACCCCAGCGCCGCGAACCCGAGCACCGCCCACGGCCCGAGCAGCCAGGCCAGCAGCGCCACGGTCGCGTACACGCACAATCGGAGCGGATCGTACGGCTGGGCCTTCACAGGATCACCAGCCCCGGCTTCGAGGCGACCGCGGACAGCCGCTGCCGCGAGAGCTGCGGCCACGCCTGCACGGCGCAGAACGGCGCACACTGGTCCTGCTCGGCCCGCGTGCCGACGTGCACGCAGCACTGCGTGAGCCGCTCCTCGATCATGGTCGAGATGTCCATGAACGGCTTGACCGTGATCCGGACCACCCGCTCGCCCAGCATCCTGCGCAACTTCTTGCGCCGGCCGGGCAGCGCCGAGGAGGCGAGGGTGAGCAGCGTGGCGACGCCGAGGTCGCAGTTCTCGCAGATGTCGCGCCACAGGTCGCCGATCTGCGGGTGGGACAACGACGACTGCTCCGACAGCAGCCCGAGCAGCGACTCCTGCACGGCGAGTCGCAGCTCGCGCGGGATCTCGCTGTCGGCGATGCGGTTGGAGACCAGGCCCAGGTTCTCCTTGAGGCGGTCGTGGCCGATCAGGGCGACCAGCGAGCGCCACTGCTGCGCGTCGTCGCGGATGAGGTAGCCGACCGAGCAGCAGTGGGGGTGCGAGCAGGGCAGGGCGGTCAGGTCGCGCCAGGTCACCAGGCCGTCGGTCTGCGGGCCGAGCCGCTTGAGCACGCCGGTGTGGGTGAGCCGGTCGGACGGGTCGATGACCCCCGACCGGCCCGAGCCGAACTGGGGTTGCAGCGACACGCCGCCGACGAACGGCGTGTCGAGCGCGAGGCGCACGACGTCGCCGATCTCCTCGTCGTTGACGCCCAGGGCCGCGGTCATGACCAGGGTGGTGAAGATCTCCCGCTCCGACAGCCGCCGTACGGCCTCCGCCTTGATCTTGCGCAGGTCGCCGCCGCGGTGGTGCTTGGACGCCTCGGCCGACGAACCGTCGTACTGGAGGTAGACCTCCACCCGGTCGCGGTGCTCGGTGAGCAGGTCGAGCAGCGAGTCGTCGCGGGCGACGAGCACGCCGTTGGTGTTGATCAGGATGCGCGTGACGGGCCGGCTCACCAGCTCGGCGAGCAGGGTCTTCAGCTCCGGGTGGAGCGTGGGCTCGCCGCCGCTCAGCATCAGGACGTCGAGCTTGCCGTTCTCCCTGGCCAGGCGCTGGTCCACGTTCGCCAGGACGTCGGCCACCGGGACGACGCCGGTCAGGTCGGGCGAGCTGTCGGCGAAGCAGGTGGGGCAGCGCAGGTTGCACGCCTCGGCGATGTCTTCCAGGAGGATGCAGGTGTGCTGGGTCTGCATCTCGGGCAGACCGCTGAGGTACGCCGCCGGGATCGGGGTGAAGTTTCCGGAGACGTCAGGGATGTGCTGCTTGGTGGGAGCGGTCCACTCTTCCAGGTAGGAGAGGATTTCCGGATCCTCGTCGTACATCGTCCGGATCAGGCCGTGTTTGCGGCAGCCGCGTTCCAGCCAGACCTTGCCGTCGCGTTCGGCCAGGTAGCCGCTCAGCCGTTCGACCTGGTCCAGGTCCTGGCCGTGGCATTTCGGGCAGAACGCGTTGACGTACCGGAGGATGCGGTCGCCCCGTAGCCCCATCCCTGCGCTCATGTCATGACCTTCCGCTCGAAAAGGGCATCGTAATGGCCGCGCCGCCAGCCGTACGCGAGTCTCAGCGTGAGCAACGCCAGGCCCGGGATCAGGAACCATTGCGGCCCGGTCAGGTCGAGCCACAGCGTCTCGTTCGCTCTGGTGAACTCGACCAGGAACCGGAAAACGGCATATCCGGCGAGATAGAGCGTGAACAGCTCACCCGGCTCGGTCAGACGCCTGCGCGCCCACCGCAGCACGACGAACGCGGCGAGCTGGAAGACGATCTCGTAGACGAACGACGGGTGCATGGCCTGGCCGGTCAGGCATCCGGGGCATTCCGGGGTGGCCGGCGGCGCGTGCACGCCCCAGGGCAGGTCCGTGGGCCGGCCGGGGGCCTCGGTCAGGTGACAGCCGATGCGGCCGATCGCCATGCCGAGCGCCACCGCCGGGGCGAACAGGTCGCCGGTACGCTCCTTGTAGCCGATGACCTTCTTCGCGACGAGGACGCCGACGTACGCGCCGGTCAGGCCGCCGAGGATGCTGCGGGAGCCGTACAGCCAGAGGTCGGCGAGGTTGAGGGTCTCCAGCCAGCCCGCCAGGCGCATGCCGATCGCGCCTCCGACCAGGGCTCCGGTGACGGCGACGAGCGACTGTTCGTTGAGCGCGCCCCTGGCCCTGGCCTCGCGGACGAAGACCACCGAGGCCACGAAGACGCCGAGGCCGACGAATAGCTCGTGGTACGGCATGCTTCAGCCGTACATGCTGGGGTTGAGACCGGTGCAGACGCCGGCCGACAACATCGACCAGAGCGCCCAGCCGATCGCGAGCCCCAGCCCGAGGCCACGCGACCAGGGCCTGCGGACGAGACCGAACCCCAGCCCGCCGCCGAGGCCGACGACGGCGAGCAGCACCGCGGCGCCGATCACCAGCGCCTTGTTCCCGCCGTCGAAGACGGCGATGAAGACGGCGAAGAAGACGATGACGTTGACGGCGCTGTAGGCGAACAGGCCGGCGACCAGCGTCGCGATGAGCACGAGCGTGGAGTCGCGGCCGCTGGGCGGTGGCGGTGGCGGTGGCGGTTGCCAGCCCTGGTGCTGCGGCCCCCACGGGCCCTGCGGCGGCGGCTGCGGTGGTGTCGTCATCCCCTCACCCCTTGGTTGTGAGCATGAAGGTAGGGGGCGACGATTGACGTACGATCAATGCCTTCACCTGTGTGTGCCGGTCGTTCATGCGTACAGGGCCGGGTTCAGGCCCGTGCAGTATCCGGCCGAGACGATCGTCGCCAGGGCCCATCCGATCATCAGCCCGAGCCCGAGGCCGAACGACCACGGCTTGCGCAGGATCGCGAGCGTGAGTCCCGTACCGATGCCCAGGAGCAGCAGGAACCCCGCTCCCGCGCCGATCGCCACCGACGAGCTCAGGCTCACCGCCAGAAGCCCGACGATCACGTTGACCGCCAGGTAGCCGAAGACCCCGGCGAACGCCAGCGCGACCGTCAACCCCGGCCGGCGCGGCGGCCTCGGAGGGGTCGGAGGCGTCGGGGGATGTGGCGGGGGCGGCGGTGGTGGAGGAGGACGCGGTGGTGGCGGCATGCTCACGGCGTTCACCCTACGGGGCTAAAGCGACTCTGAGTAGTAAATCGCTGCCTGGACGCGGCTCTTCAGGCCCAGTTTGTTCAGGAGGCGGCTGACGTGGGTCTTTGTGGTGGCCTCGGCCATGTCGAGCTCTTTGGCGATCTCGGCGTTGGACAGTCCGCGGCCGATGCAGGCCAGCACCTCGCGTTCGCGTGGGGTCAGGGTTTCCGGGGCCGGCGACTCCCTGCGGGGCGGCTGGTCGGCGAAGGCGGCGATCAGGCGTCTGGTGACTCCCGGTGCGATCATCCCCTCGCCGCCCGCCACCAGCCTTACCGCTTCGATCAGTGCGTCGGCCTCGGTGTTCTTCAACAGGAAACCGGCCGCCCCCGCCCGGAGGGCGCCGAAGACGTACTCGTCCACGTCGAACGTCGTGAGGATCAGGACGTCGCTCACCCCCGCCAGTTCCCTGGTGGCGGAGATGCCGTCGAGGCGGGGCATGCGGATGTCCATGAGGACGACGTCGGGCCGCAGGTCGCGGGCCAGCCGCACGGCCTGCTCCCCGTCGGCGGCCTCGCCCACGACCTCGATGTCGCCGGCGCCGTCCAGGATCATCACGATCCCGGCCCGGACGGCCGCGTGATCGTCGGCCACCAACACCCTGATGCTCATGCCATGTCCATTTCACCGCCGCCGCTCTGGGGGCGTCCGTCGTCATCACCCGCGTCCTCGGCCCTCCGCCCCGGCGGCCCCTTGGCAACCCCTCGCAACACCACCCCACCACCCCCTACCGCCGAACCTCCCTGCTCGGACCTCCGCCCCTCCGACACCCCCGCGCCCGAAACCCTCTGCTCGGACCCCCGCCCCTCCGACACCCCCGCACCCGAACCCCGCTCACCGGACGCCCGCTTCCCTGAGCCCTGCTCCCCCGGCCCCCACCCATCCGGCGCCCGCTCTCCCGAACCTCCCCCGCCCGACGCCCGCTTCCCCGAGCCCCGCTCGTCTGGTACGGCGGATGTCCGCTCCGTCGGGACCTGGGCCTTCGGAGGGCGTTCGCCAGACGTGCGGCGATCGAGGGGCCGTGGCGCGTCGAGCGAGGTGGGGAACGCCGCCGCGATCCGCCAGCCGTCCCCCCGTGGTCCCGCCTCGAAGAACCCGCCGACCAGCGAAGCCCGCTCGCGCATGCCGATCAGCCCCGCCCCCGAACCCGGCAACCGAGCACCACGCCGGCCGACCTGGTTCTCGACCGTCAGCAGAACCTCGCCCGGGTCATAGGTCAGCGACACGACCACCGGCGCCTCGCCGTGCTTGAGCGCGTTGGTCAGCCCCTCCTGAAGGATCCGGTAGCCCGCCAGGTCCACCGAAGCCGGCACCTCCCGCAGCTCACCGTCGAACCGCAGCTCGACCGCCATCCCGGCTCGCCGCGTACGCTCGACCAGGCTCTCGGCGTCCGCCAGCCGCGGCCGGGTGGCCTCCAGCTCGGGCCCGTCCCCTTCGCGACCGCCGCCGTCCTCCCGCAGCAACCCGATCATGTCGCGCATCTCGGCCAGCCCCTTGACGCTGTTCTCCCGTACGGACTCCATGACCTTGCGAACCGTCTCCCGATCCAGGTCCTTACGGGACAGGGCTGCCGTCGACTGGATGGCGATGGCGCTGAAGTGGTTCGCGATCATGTCGTGCAGCTCACGCGCCATCCGCGTACGCTCGGCCGCGATCGCGGCCTGCCGATCGAGCTCCGCCAGACGTGCGACCTGCTCGGCACGCACCCGTTCCGCGGCCGCCCGGTCCCGCTGCTCCCGCAGCACCCAAGCCGTGGTCACGGGCGTGACCAGCACCAGCCCCGACTGGATGCCCATGACGGCCAGCAGCCGCCAGTCCGCCGCGACGACCGCCGCCACGGACCCGCCCACCACGGCCAGCACCGTCGTGATCCCGAGCAGCCACCGAGCGAACCGCGCCGGCCCGTAGAGCGCCGCGGCGTAGAGGTTGTCGGTGAACACCAGCATGGTCGCCAACGACGGCCCCAGCACGCCGTCGGCCGTGACGGCCACCACCCCGAGCGCCAACGACCACAGCGGAGCCCGCTGCCGCAACAGCACGGCGGAGCAGGTGATCGCCAGCGGCACCAGCAGCGCCCACACCGGCACGCCGCGCCGCACGTACCCACCCGCCAGGATCAGCAGCGCCCCCAGGACGAACGCCAGCACCGCCGCAACCTCGGGCCGCACCCTGCCCTGCCCCGGACCGCCGGCCTTCCCCCGCGCCTCGAAGCGGCTCCACCAGCCTGAAAGCGACCGCGATCTGGCCCGCCACCGCTCAGCGATCACGCGCACCTCGGACCGCCCTGCCCACCTCGAAACCACCCGCACCAGCAAGCGGCGCCACAGAACCACTCACCGCACGCCAACCCCCGCGAACCACCACCGCCCCGCACCGTCGCCCGTGTCATGTCCTCATCTCACCACTCCCGGAGGCCGCCGCCTTCCTCCGAGGGTCCGCCTGTGGATACACCTTTCGATGTATCCACAGGTTCGTTTCCGCCGACGATGTGCCTGGTCGCGAACCTCCCCAAACTGGAACACGTGATTGTCGCCATCCTGATCGGTTGCGAGGTCGGCTTCTGGCTCCTCCTGGGGCTCGGCCTGGCCTCCCGCTACCTCTGGAACCTCCGCCGGCTCAGTACGGCCCTCCTGCTCTGCGTCCCGCTTCTCGACGTGGTCCTCCTGGTCGCGGCGGTCGTGGACATGCGCGGCGGCGCCACGGCGGACCTGCGCCATGGCCTGGCGGCGGCCTACCTGGCCTACTCGATCGTCTTCGGCCACCGGACGATCCGCTGGGCCGACGCCCGCTTCCGCCACCGCTTCGCCGGCGGCCCCCCACCCTGGAAGCCCCCGGCGGCCGGCCCTGCCCGTACCCGCTACGAATGGGCGTACTGGCTGAAGATAGTCCTGGCGTACGGGATCGCCTGTCTCATCCTCTTCGCCCTCATCTGGCTCGTGAACGACTCCTCCCGTACGAGCGCCCTCCTGGAGTTCATGCTCAACCTGCTCAAGGTCCCCGTGATCGCCCTGATCTGGCCGGTGAGCCACACCCTCTGGCCGAAGAAGGAGGAGCCGGCGAGCGAGTGATCGCGGTATTCGGTTCGATGCACCGCTCAGAACCCGCTATGCTTGCTTACGCAGCGAGCGGCCGTAGCTCAATGGATAGAGCATCTGACTACGGATCAGAAGGTTGGGGTTTCGAGTACCTCCGGCCGCACAGCAGGTCAAAGGCCCTCTGGGATCATCCCGGAGGGCCTTTTTCGTGGGCGTACAGCAGCGTTGTACAGCAACGCCTTCGGCTTAGGCGTTCTGATCCGTAGTCAGACTCTTATTCAGCCGATCCAGCGCCTTGCGAGTCTCGGGGCTCGGGATCTGCGTATAGACGTCCATGGTCATCGAGATCTGCGAGTGCCGCAGGATGCGCATCGCCACGCGCGGGTGGACGTCGAGGGCGGCCAGAAGCGAGGCGCACGTGTGCCGAGTGTTATGCACACGGATGCGCGGGACGCCCGCACGGCGGCAGTGGGTCTCGAAGGCCCGGTTGAAGTTGCGCGGCTCGATCGGCGTACCGGTACGGGTCGTGAACATCATGTCCGAGGTTGTCCAAGCGTCTCCGGCCATCTTGCGTGCCTCCTCCTGAACGCGCTGCCGGTGTCTGAGTGCGGAAACGCACAGGCCGAAGAGTGGCAGCGAAGCGGTTGAGTCCTCCGTCTTGGTGGTGTGCCGGTGGAGGAGCCGGCCACCGACCCTGGTGAGCTGGTGGGAGATCCACAGCTGTTCGCCGACGAGATCCACACTGTCCCACGTGAGACCAAGGACCTCTCCCCTACGAAGGCCCAGGACGAGGATGAGCACGTATGCCGCGTAGAGAGGGTCTTCGACCTCCCGTAGGTGTTCCAGGAATCTGCGGGCCTCATCGACAGTCCAGACCGTGTTCTGGCGCTTCTTCTTGGTCTTGCTGGCGCTCGGGAGCGTGGTCAGCGAGGCGACGTTTCTCGTGACCAGTTCTTCCCGCAGGGCGTGACCGAGCACCGAGCGCAGCACCCTCCGGATGCCCGCGATGCTGCTGCGGGAGAGGTAGCCCTTGCAGCACTTGCCGATCGAGCAGCACCGTCGCTTGTGCTCCGGTCGCTTGTGATCCTTCCGCTGATCGCAGCAGGCACAAAGCGTGAGGAAGGCTGTCACCGTTTCGTGCTTGGTGGCCACCGGTCCTCTTCGCGCTTGTTCGTGGAGCTTGAGCCACTTCTCGTGGGTCTCCTCGCGGGTCTTGCCGTAGGCCCACTTGCGGGTCTTGTTGCCTTCCGGTGTGGTGACCCAGACGTAGCCTGCCCAGCCGTTCTTGTACGGGAAGATCGAACCTTCGTTGTTGGCCCGGGTGCGGCGGCTCGTACGCGGACGCTTGGGCTCCTCCGGGGAGGCGAGCGCGGTCTTCGTGGGCATCAGACTGCCTCCTCGCAGAGTCGGGTGATGTAGTCGTTCAGCACGGTCGCAGGAATACGGCGACAGCGGACTCCGACGACGACCGAGCCCAGATCGCCGGAGCGGATGAGGTTGTAGACGGTCCACCGGCTGACCTGCAAGGCGGCCATGGCTTGCGGAACGGTGAGCAGTTCAGGCGTCATGTGGTCCCCCGAGCTTCGGCACGCAGTGACCGGTGATGGCAGCAGCGAGAAGTTGATCTCCGAGGGAAAGGCCCTGCCCGGCGTACTGCCAATGGGCGATGACGAGGACGATGTCCTCGTCGAACAGGGGCAGGCGTCCGTGAGTGACCTCTTCGGTGTGAAGGAACGCAGGCCAGTCTGAACAGGTCGATGCGAGTCGATCGGGACGCCTCTCACCTGGCGGAACGTCCCAGGAAGAAGTGGCAAGTCTGCTGGAATCGAAGGGCGATGGCTCCCCAAATTGGCTCCCAGCATCCTCCAACAGCAAGAGATCATCGATTGCTCAATATCTCCTCGGCGCAACGAAGAGGCGAGGCGACCACCACAGCGCTGCCAGGAACCAAGATGGCAGGACGATGAGGACTAGGAGCTGTTTGAAGTTCGGATCTAGATGAGGATCGATGGCGGGCTGCCGTGACTGGTAGAACTCGGATGTGGCGCGCTTTGATGTGACCGATGCCGAGTGGGCTTTGATCGAGCCGCAGTTGCCGGTGGCGGCGACCGGGCCGCTGCCCCGGCGGGTGCGCGACCAGTTCAACGGGATCTCGTGGCGTTTTCGTACCGGCTCCAGTTGGCGTGACGTCCCAGAACGCTATGGGCCGTGGTCGACTGCCTACTCCCGGTTCAGCTCCTGGGCCAAAGCCGGCGTGTTCCAGGGGCTGATGGACGCGCTGATCGCCGAGGCGGCATCGCGAGGACAGGTCGGGCTGGAACTGGTCAGTGTGGACTCCACGATCGTGCGGGCGCATCAGGACTCGGCCGGGCTGGCGGTCGCCGGAGAAACCCTGGACGCACTGGAGCAGGCGCTGACCGAGGAAAAGGGGGCTCCGCTCCCGGAGCAGCCGCCGGTACTGCGGGTGATGGCTCGCAGGCCACACCCGATGCCGACGCGTCGCCGACGGAGGATCGCGCCGCCCTTCGGCGACGCCGTAAGGCGAGGGCGGAGGCTGCCGCGCTCGGCCGATCCCGAGGCGGGCTGAGCAGCAAGATCCATGCCGCGGTCGATAGCGCCGGGTTACCGCTGGTCTTCGTGCTCACGCCTGGGCAGGCCGCCGACTGCCCGCAATTCACCACCGTCCTGAACAAGATCCGCGTGACCGGACCAGTAGGCCGGCCACGGACCCGCCCTGCCGCGGTGGCCGCGGACAAGGCCTACTCCTCCAAGGCTAACCGGGCTTATCTGCGTCGCCGTGGGATCAGCGCGGTCATCCCGGAGAAGAGTGATCAGCAGGCCAACCGGAAGAAGAAGGGGTCGGCAGGTGGGCGGCCCATCACCTTCGATCCGCTCGCCCAAGGGTCTGGTCTGAGCGTGCTCTAGGGAGTGCCCAGGCTCCATACCTGAACAGTCTTGCGGTCAGTGGAGACAGCGATCGGGAGGTCACCGAGCCGGCCGATCGCCACCGAACCGACGTCAACGGCAGTGATCTTCTTCAGCTCAGTCCCCCTCTCCAGGTCCCACACGATCATGTTCTGGCCACTGTCGCCGGAAACGGCGATCGCGGTGTCACCGAGCAGGCCGGCCGCCACCGTGTTGGCATCACTTGTTCGGGCGCGGAGCTGCTTGAGCAGGGTTCCCGTAGCCAGATCCCAGACGCGCACGAGCCCCTTGATGTCGGTGGCCAGACCGATCGTGACATCCCCCAGTCGTCCGATCGCCACGTCGTACATCTCCGGCAAGTCGCCGGCGAGCACTCTCAGCTCGGTTCCTGCCTTCAGATCCCACAGCCGCGCGCCTCTGTCCCGCCCCCCTCCGGCTCCGGCCCGGCCTCCCGCGCTTCCGGACAGGGCAATCGGGGTTTTGCCCAGGTACCCGAGCGCCACCGCGTCGGCCTGGTAATCGTGGCCGGGGAGTGTCTTGATCAGGGTGTCCGCAGTCAGGTCCCACACCCGCAGGGTCCCGCCGCTTACTGCGGAGACGGCAATCGTAGCCTGGTCGAGTCGGCCAACGGCCAAGTCGCGCACCGGGCGTCCTGGGCCGGCGGACGTTTTGATCAGCGTCCCCGCAGCCAGGTCCCACACTGCCAGCCGACCGTTGCTTCCGTCGCACCCGACAACGACCGTGGTCTCACCCAGCCGGCCGATCGCTACACGGCTGAACCTGCCGTCCTGGCCAGGCGGATCGGGGAGTTTCGTCAGCTGGGTGCCTGCCGCCAGATCCCATACGCGCACCGTCTCCTCATCGGTGGAGACTGCGATCGTTTTCCCTCCCAGCTTTCCGAGCGCCACATCGAAGATCTCGTTCCTGTGACCGCTGAGCGTGTGCAGCAGGGTTCCCAGCGCCGGCCTCGTTGAGGCGGGGGATGAAGAGGCCGGGGGTGTCGATTCGACGTTGGGGCTGCTACCGAACCAGCGAGGGAGAGCCAGCGAGGCAGTGCCGGTGAGGGTCACGGCGCCGGCGACGAACAGGGCTCGGCGGCGGGTCATCCGGCCAGGGCCTGGTTGAGTCGGGGATGGCACCTCGGGTAATGGGACCTTGTGCGAGAGGGGAGGTGCGGTGTCGGCCTGGGAACGTGCAGTGCTCATGCCCGGGTTCTCAAGCTGGCCTGGTTGTCGGATGAAGGCCGGTGGGGGCATCGTCCTGGGCTCTGGGGCGGCTGGGCTGATGGCTGCCTCAGAAGCGCTGAGAACCGGAACGAGAGGGGGAGCTGGCGGGATTCGGTTGGTGAGTTGGTCGAGCAGGACAGCGGTAGTGGGCCGGTCCTGTGGCATCTTGGCGAAACAAGCCGCCAACATTGTGGTCAACCGCTCGGGGACCCCGGTCAGGTCGGGGGCGCAGGCGAGAATCGCCGCGAGCACCGCTGCCTGTGTGCCGCCGGGGAAGGCTCGATGCCCGGTGGCCGCGTACACCATGGTGGCCGCCCAGGCGAAAACATCGGAGGCAGGGCCCGCGGCCTGGTCGCCGAGCAGTTCGGGGGCCAGGTAGGCGGGCGTGCCCACGAGCCCAGAGCGGGTGGTGCTCCGATCCGTCAGGCGGGCGATGCCGAAGTCGATGACAACCGGCCCGACCGGCCCCATGATCACGTTGCTCGGCTTGAAGTCCCGGTGCACGATCCCGGCCCGATGCACCGCGGCCAGTGCCGTGAGTGTGGCCACCGCCAGCTGGTCCAGCCCGCTGCGCATCGGGCCGAACTCGCTCACCAACTCGTCCAGAGTGAGGCCCGGAATGTAGTCGCTGACCAGGTACGGCTGCCCGTTGACCTCGCCCATGTCCAGCACGGCCGCGGTGCAGAAGGCGGCCAGGCGGGCGATGATGGCGCTTTCGCGAGTGAAACGGCGCCTTTCGGCTGGGTCGGTGGCTCGCCGGGCGTGCAGCACCTTGATCGCCACCTGTTGGCCATCAAGGGCCCGGCCCAGATAGACGATGCCCTGGCCGCCCTCGCCCAGCAGTTGGGTCAGCTCATAGCGGCCGACTCGCGCCGGGTCTTCCGGCCCCAGAGGTCGACGTTCGGCCATGGCACCTCACTCGCCTTCGCGGCCCGAGGGGCAGGGGAATATCCGTACACGCTAGCGTGTCGGCCTTTCTCTTCTCTCTAGCCCTAGCAGACAGATCAAGTAAGAGCTACCCCTCAGCGGGTGCCCGGTCAAGGGAGAACATAACGGCAGGGCAGGACGGCCCCACCGCGGCCACGGACACCGTTGGGCCCTTCGCACGCTGGCCAGCCAGAGAGCGCCGAACTGGCCTCGGCGAATGGTCCCGCGGTGAGGCATCCCCTCAGGGCTTGTCGGAGGCTTCCAGGGCTTGATCGCGGCCAACTATAGGGATCGGGCGAAGAAACCTCAGGTCAGAGCTTGATCGCGACGGGACTGTAACCGTCGGCTCAGCCTGAGCAAGTTCGAACCTTCCACCTGCCACACCAGCGGACAGAGGCCTGTCAGCAGCGGAAACGCGGTGACGGGCCTCTCGCTTCGTGTCCGGCTGTCCACGAGTGACACCGGCACTCTACGGTTGATCGTGCCCTAAGCGTTCCCTGGCGATCATGGTTGGTGCGCCGCAGCGCCCGGGATGTGTCTGCGGCGACACGGGCTCTCACAATGCGCGCGTCTACCTCAGGAGGGACTCAAGCGCCCTGGGACGGCAATGCAGCTGCTCGTCCGTCATCGAGCGGTCCGGCTCGACAGGCAGTTCGTTCATGGACAGCGACTCCACGGAGGTCTCGGACATCAAGCGCCTCTTTCTTGATCCTCAGATCCGCCGTTAGTTTTACAGTCCCCCGACCAGCCTGATAGGCGGCTCGACGTTCATCACTGTGGGCGTTCACCAGCCGTCATCGACATTGTCGAGGTCTATTGCGGGATCGTCGCCTTCATCGGCCCCGTTGTTCTCGCCCGAACAGGACGGCTCTTGCCAGTTGCCGGTCCGGATGTCGTGCACCTGGCTGATCGTGAGAAAGATTCCCAGAGCGGCGGCGAAGATCTCCATCAGCACATTCCAAGGGGTAGAGAGGGCCTTTCCCGCACCGCTGGTCCCGTTGATTCCGTGGTTCCGTGGATCACTCCAGCGATCATCAGGAGCCCCTCGACGGTCATGCCTGCCGCGAAGATCTGACACAGTGCTGCGATGCAGCGTTGCTCGGTCGTGGGGCGTGTGCTGGGTGTTTCGTGCCCACGCTGCTTCATGTCGCTCAAAGTATGGGCGGGCCAACGGCCCGCATAGTGGCTGAAGAGGTGTGAATCGCTGTCGTCGCCTGCCTATGTGCCCGCGCGCAAGGCAGCTGTGTCAGGCCCTGTACCCGCGCATATCCGCGCCGCCACCGGCGCCTGCTCCTGCGGCGGATGAGTACGCGCAGCTTTTGAAGCACTTGCCCCGCTTTCCGCTCGCGATGGTGACAGGCCGTGAGCGGGCCGTGAGCAGGGTAGAGGAAGCAGGGGTGGTGCACGCGCCCGGCGAGCGGCTAACGTAAGGGCTCGGCCACGCGGACATGGCCGAAGTCCGCCGGGGCGCCCATGACACCCCGGCACGGTAGGGCGAAGGTGCCTCCACCTCTGAAGGTGTGGCTGGCATCAGCCGCGAAGGCCGGCAGCGGGCCGAGCCGGTAGCGGCGATCGCGCGGGTCGGGCACCCTGTCCAGGACCTCGGCCAGGGCGGGCAGATCGAGCGGGTCGATGGGCGGGTCGGTGACGGTGACGTGCTCCAGGTGGCGGGCGAGCACGTCGATCGGGGATGATGGCACGCGAACGCGGCCCCTGGTCTTGATCGACTGGCGTAGACACCCAACGATCTTCAGGGGTCGCGTTTGCCATCTGCGCTCCGGGGTGCCCTCAACCAGCCGGCCTCAGCGAGCCCGCACATGTTCTACCAGCCGAGAACGCTTCAGCCCTGGCCGGCGCCTGGTCCGCGCCGGCCACTTCGCCGACTGGACCGCCTCCAGCGGCAGAAGCAACCCGGCCAGGACCAGGGCGGTCAGGTGCGCGCGATCCACGCTGTGGAGTGGACCACCACCGCGCGCGGCACCGTCGCCGCCGGCGTGAGGATGCACGCGCTCGCCGCCGCCATGTGAGCTCCGAGTGGGCATGGCGGGGGGAGTGGGCTGCTGGTCATTGAGGGGGAGAGACGCCGGGCAGTCTTCCCCCCCACAGGGGGATTTTCATGTGCGATCGGCACTGCAAGGCACGAGACGGTCTAGCATCGCGTAGATGAAGAAAACGATCTTTGGCCTTGCGGCCACGATGCTGACCGCGGCCACCATCACGATGATGTCGTCCGCCGCCCAGGCCGAGCCGCTACCCAGCGGCTGCAAGAGCGGCGTTGGATACCAGCACGCCTACACCTGGGCGAATTGCACGGGCGGTGGCGGCTACGTCCGCGCAGTCGCCACCTGCGCCAGCGGCACTGCGAAGAAGAAGGTCTACAGTCCCTGGAAGGTGAACGCGGGCGACAAACTCGCGCGCACCGCGTACGCCCACTGTCCCAGTTCCTATCCCAACGCTGTGGGCCACAGCTACGACATCAAGCGCTAACCCGGCAACTAGCCAGGAGAATGGGCCCTCCGATCATGCGGTCGGTGGGCCCTCGGCGCCGGGGGCATGTGCGGGATGAGGTTCGACGAATGGGTCACCGACCAGTACGACCTCACCTGAAGCAGGAGGATCTTGCGTTTTGAATTGACTACTAGACCGGCCTTGACCTCGGCGTGCTGCTTGGCCACCTCGGCCTTCTCCCGCCGTGGCCGCGCCAGTTCCTCCTGCTCGGACTCCTTCAGCTTGCCGCCTCCGTTGCCGTCGCGCCCGACCTGCCCTGCTGCGTGCCGGTGCTGGCCACCAACCCCGCCCGCCGCCTGCAACGCCGCAAGACCGCCCGGCGCGAGGACCGCGCCATCCCCGCCGCCCGGCTGGAGGCCCTGTTCGCCGACACCCGGCATGGGCTGCGGGAACGGCTGCTGTGGCGGATGCTCTACGAGACCGCCGCCCGCGCCGAGGAGATCCTCTCCCTCGACGTCGCCGACCTCGACCCCCAGCTCCGCCGCGCCCGCGTCACCAGCAAGGGCGGCGCGATCGAGTACGTGCACTGGGCCACCGCCACCGCCCGGCGATGGTTACCTAGGGTTGGAGAACCCTTTTAGCAGGTCAGAGGATGATGATCTCTTCTTTCACGTATGGCAAGTAGACCCCAGCATCGCCGTCAGATCACCGTGAAGGCCCACCGGGGTGAGACAATCACCGCCGCCGAGGGAGTCTATGTGGTCGCAGGTCACAACCCCGGTGTGCACGGCGCAGTCCTGACCGAGGCGCTGGAGTCGCGGTTCGCCGCGCAGATCCAGGTGTCCACCGACTACGAACGACCTCGCCTCGACGTTGAAGATCGACCCGCGCGCCGCACTACTACCCGCCGCCGGTCCGCACCGTTGCCTGTCGCCCTCACCGCCCGCCCGCCTTGAGCGAGGGACCCACCACCGCCCCTCATCGTCGCTCGGCGTCACCCGGGCATCGCCGGTTAGGAGCTGTTTGAAGTTCGGATCTAGATGAGGATCGATGGCGGGCTGCCGTGACTGGTAGAACTCGGATGTGGCGCGCTTTGATGTGACCGATGCCGAGTGGGCTTTGATCGAGCCGCAGTTGCCGGTGGCGGCGACCGGGCCGCTGCCCCGGCGGGTGCGCGACCAGTTCAACGGGATCTCGTGGCGTTTTCGTACCGGCTCCAGTTGGCGTGACGTCCCAGAACGCTATGGGCCGTGGTCGACTGCCTACTCCCGGTTCAGCTCCTGGGCCAAAGCCGGCGTGTTCCAGGGGCTGATGGACGCGCTGATCGCCGAGGCGGCATCGCGAGGACAGGTCGGGCTGGAACTGGTCAGTGTGGACTCCACGATCGTGCGGGCGCATCAGGACTCGGCCGGGCTGGCGGTCGCCGGAGAAACCCTGGACGCACTGGAGCAGGCGCTGACCGAGGAAAAGGGGGCTCCGCTCCCGGAGCAGCCGCCGGTACTGCGGGTGATGGCTCGCAGGCCACACCCGATGCCGACGCGTCGCCGACGGAGGATCGCGCCGCCCTTCGGCGACGCCGTAAGGCGAGGGCGGAGGCTGCCGCGCTCGGCCGATCCCGAGGCGGGCTGAGCAGCAAGATCCATGCCGCGGTCGATAGCGCCGGGTTACCGCTGGTCTTCGTGCTCACGCCTGGGCAGGCCGCCGACTGCCCGCAATTCACCACCGTCCTGAACAAGATCCGCGTGACCGGACCAGTAGGCCGGCCACGGACCCGCCCTGCCGCGGTGGCCGCGGACAAGGCCTACTCCTCCAAGGCTAACCGGGCTTATCTGCGTCGCCGTGGGATCAGCGCGGTCATCCCGGAGAAGAGTGATCAGCAGGCCAACCGGAAGAAGAAGGGGTCGGCAGGTGGGCGGCCCATCACCTTCGATCCGAAGCGCTACCAGCAGTAGTGGCAGATGCGGTCGATGATCTGGTCGGCGGTCTTTCGCCAGATGAATGGGCGGGGGTTGCCGTTCCAGGCGTTGATCCAGTCGTGGAGCGCGGTGGTGAGGTGCTCGACCGAGCAGAACACCCCGCGGTTCAGGCAGCGGCGCTGGAGCTCGGCGAACCAGCGTTCGACCTGGTTGAGCCAGGCCGAGTAGGTGGGGATGAAGTGCAGGGTGAAGCGGGGATGGGCGATGATCCATCGCTGCACCACCGGTGCCTTGTGGGCCGAGAGGTTGTCGCAGATGACATGCACGTCCAGGCCGGCGGGGACGAGGGCATCGAGGTCGGCCAGGAAGTCGCGGAAGTCGGCGGCGGTGTGCTGGGCGGTGACCTTGCCCACCACCTCACCGGTGGCGACGTTGAAGGCGGCGAACAGGTCGACGGTGCCGTGCCTGACGTAGTCGAAGCTGCGTCGCTCGGGCACTCCGGGCATCATCGGCAGCACCGGAGCGCTGCGCTGCAACGCTTGAATCTGCGGTTTCTCATCCACGCTGAACACCACCGCATTGGCCGGCGGTGCCAGGTAGAGGCCGACGACATCGCGGATCTTGTCGATCAGCAGCGGATCGGGCGAGATCTTGAACGTCTCGATCCGCCAGGGCTGCAGCCCGAAGGCCTTCCAGATCCGGGCGACGCTGGTGGCCGAGATGCCCACCCGGGCGGCCAGCTGCCGTCTGGACCAGTGCGTCTCGCCGGGCGGGGTGGTCTCCAGCGTCATCACCACCACCTGCTCGACCTGGGCATCGGTGATGGTCCGCGGGACACCGGGCCGCGGTTCATCGGCCAGCCCGTCCAAGCGCGCGGCGATGAACCGGGCCCGCCACTTGGTGACCGTGCCTCGCGCGATCCCCAGCCGTGCGGCGATGGCGAGGTTGGAGTCACCTCGCGCGCACTCCAGCACGATCCGGGCGCGTAACGCCAGTCCCTGTGCTGTCGACCGGCGAGACGCCCAGCCTTGCAAGGTCATCCGCTCACCCGCGGTCAGCACCAGAGGTGGCAGCCTGCTGTCTCCCATGCCCTCAGCACACTCTCACCCGAGTCCGAAGTCACCACCCAGTTACACAAGGCAACACAAGTGGTGACCACGAGACTCAAAGCCAGCTCACTAGGCGCCCTCAGGCAGCTCTGAGCAGGGCGCGAATCTTGGTGTGAACGCTCGTGGACATCCCAAATTTGCCTGTAAAGACTACAGCTCAGTGCCCTTGATGGACTGGGAAGACCTGAGGACGAAAGCACTGAACCTATTTCAGCCTCACGCGGCCTGGGCGACGCGATGGTTTTGAAGGACTGCGATGGCCTTGCACAGGTGGCCGGCCTTGGACGGGCTGCAGCGTAGCTTTCGGAGGATCTTCCAGCTCTTCAGCTGGGCGTTCGCGCGTTCGCCGGGTCCGCGGAATTTGGCGTG
>NZ_QHHZ01000035.1:0-34758 GCF_003947315.1 Nonomuraea sp. WAC 01424 | reverse complement strand
TGGTGATCGTGGGAGCGCCCCACTTCTTCTCCAGCACGACGTTGCGGCCCTTGGGACCCAAGGTCACCTTGACGGCGTCGGCGAGCTGGTTCATACCGCGCTCGAGACCGCGCCGGGCGTCCTCGTCAAACGCGATCATCTTGGCTGCCATAAGGCTAGACCTCCCAGATGCAGGGTGGCGTGTCCTGGACCGAGCCGACGCCCGCGACGGCATAGGCCTGCATCTCCGTTCGGCAGACCCCATCGTCTCGATCCGAGTTGTTGGCACTCTGCCACACAGAGTGCCAACGAACTGTTTAGCACTCTACCCTGTCGAGTGCAAGCGAGAGACTCGCCACCCCAGGTCACCGGGCATGCCCGTTCGTACGGCGAGCCGCCCCTTGAGGTACGGCCCGCCGTGCGACGTCGACGGAGGAACAGTGGCGGGCCCACACGGACTGCGCTGCCGCGCGTCCCGCCCCGGTGCAACCAGTGCCGGTGGATCAGACCGCGCGGACGGACTCCGCCTGCGGCCCCTTCTGGCCCTGCGTGATCTCGAACTCGACACGCTGTCCTTGTTCGAGGGAGCGGTACCCGTCCATCATGATCGCTGAGTAATGGACGAATACATCCTTACCACCGTCTACCGCGATGAAGCCGTAGCCCTTGTCCGCGTTGAACCACTTGACGGTGCCCTGCGCCACTTCCGACTCCTCTTACTGGGCTCGCAGATCTCGCCCATTCCTCCGCGAGACCTGTAATCGCATGACTTTTGGGGAAAATCAGCCAGACGATCGCCCTCGACCATACCTGTGGCACAGGGTTTGGCAACAGAGTCAATCGACAAAACGCTAAATTCATCGACGACTGAGTCGTTCAGGGTTGAATTCGGTTCTAAAACAAGAAGGCGCCCACAAGGGGCGCCTTCAAGAGTCGAGAGGTTCGAGCGGTTCAGCCGCCGGCGACGGCCGGGATGATGGAGATCTGAGTGCCTTCTGGGGCGGGAGTGTCGAGCCCTTCGGCGAAACGGACATCCTCTTCACCAACGTAAACGTTGACAAAACGACGAATCTTGCCCGATTCATCCAGAATTCTCGCGCCGATCCCCGGGTAGTCAGAGTCCAGCTTGGCGAGAACGTCACGAAGAGTCGCCCCTTCGCCACTCACCTCGGCGTTACCCCCGGTGTACGTGCGCAGAATGGTGGGAATACGCACAGAAACGCTCATGGTTTTCGTTGCCTTTCCTGGGTTGTCAGACAGTCGCGCGGAACGCGTCGAGAGAGGGCCGGATCACGGTGGTGGGCCGCGCGCCGTCGCTGATCGCGTCGAGCGTCTTGAGCCCGTCGCCGGTGTTCAGCACCACGGTCTCGGCCTCGGGGTCGAGCCTGCCCGTCTCGGCGAGCTTCTTCAGCACGCCCACCGTGACGCCGCCCGCGGTCTCGGCGAAGATGCCCTCGGTCGAGGCCAGGAGCCTGATCGCGGCGACGATCTCGGGATCCGTGACGTCCTCGACGCCCCCGCCCGTACGCCGGGCGATGTCCAGCACGTACGGCCCGTCGGCCGGGTTGCCGATGGCCAGCGACTTGGCGATCGTGTCCGGCTTGACCGGCTGGACCACGTCGTGCCCCGCCTTGTACGCCGTCGAGACCGGCGAGCGCCCGGCCGCCTGCGCCCCGAAGACCTTGTACGGCGTGTCCTCGACCAGCCCGAGCGCGATCAGCTCCTTGAACCCCTTGTCGATCTTGGTGAGCTGCGAGCCCGACGCGATGGGGATGACGATCTGCTCGGGCAGCCGCCAGCCGAGCTGCTCGGCGATCTCGTACGCGAGCGTCTTGGACCCCTCGGCGTAATAGGGCCGCAGGTTGACGTTGACGAACCCCCACTTGTCGCCCAGCGGGTCGCCGATGAGCTCCGAGCAGAACCGGTTGACCTCGTCGTACGTGCCCTCGATCCCGATCAGCTTGCCCCCGAACACGCGGGCCATGGCGATCTTGGCCTCTTCGAGGTCGGCCGGGATGAACACGCAGGCGTCGAGGCCGGCCCGCGCGGCGGCGGCGGTGACCGCGCCCGCGAGGTTGCCCGTGGAGGAGCAGGAGAGTGTGTGGAAACCGAAGTTCCTGGCCGCCTCGACGGCGATGGCGACCACCCGGTCCTTGAAGGAGTGGGTGGGGTTGCCCGAGTCGTCCTTCACGTACAGGGACTTGAGGCCGAGCGCCTTGCCGAGGTTGCCGGCCTTGACCAGCTTCGTCCAGCCCGGGTTCATGTTGGGCTTGCTCGCGACGTCGGCGGGGACCGGGAGCAGCGAGCGGTAGCGCCAGATGTTGGCGGGACCGGACTCGATGTCCGCGCGGGTCACCCGGCCGAAGGAGTAGGCCGCCTCCAGCGGCCCGAAACACTCCAGACAGGCGAAGCTGGGACCCAGGGGGTAGCGCGTGCCGCACTCGCGGCAGGACAGAGCGACGGCAGGACCAAAGTCGAGCGACATGAAGCGAGGCCTTCCCTCATCTTCGCCCGCGGCCACCTTGACCGCGAACCGGAATTGGCACCTTGTCCCGGTCGGCCTCGCCAGGTCGCGAGTACAAGCCGGGAGGGTTGCCGGGGCTTCGCAGGGCCGGTCCCTCCACCCCTCTGGATGAGCAATATTCAGTTGTTCGAAAAGGACTCTACCTTCTCAAGTGGTGGAAACAACCACCCGTCTCAACATGCGAGAGAACCCGTCTCAGCGATAGTCCTCCCCCAGGACTCCCTGCACGTACTTGCGGGCTTGGTGGATGCGGGACTTGGCGGTGCCGAGCGGGATGTTGAGCTGCTCGGCGACCTCGTTGTAGTCGAGCTGGACGATGTCGCGCAGCAGCAGCGCCTGCGCCAGGTCGGGCTTGTCGGCCTCCAGCGCCTCCATGGCGTCGAGGAGGTCGAGCCGCGAGCCCGCGATCACGCTGACCCGCCGCGCGTCTGGCTTCTGCATGGGCAGCTCCTCCGACGTCTGCTCGGCGGCCCTGCGCTTCAGCGACCGGTACGTGGTGCGCGCGCAGTTGGCGGTCACGATGTGCAGCCAGGTGCTGAACCTGGCCCGCCCCTCGAACCGCCCGATGTTGCGCGCCACGGCCAGCAAAGTGTCCTGTGAGGCTTCTTCCGCGTCCTGGTGATAGGGCAGGATCCGGGCACAGTGGCGCATCACGTCAGGCTCGATCCTGGCCAGGAGCTCGCCGAGCGCGCGATGGTCTCCTGCCGCGGCCGAGCGGGCGAGTTCCTCGGTTAGCTCATCTAGCGCCATAGCTGGGATCCTATGGGCGAAGGGAGCCCGAATGAACAGCGTCCTCGTGGCCTCCAACCGCGGACCGGTCTCGTTCACCGTCGACGACGACGGTGAGCTGAGCATGAAACGCGGTGGTGGGGGCCTGGTCTCGGGCCTGTCGGGAGTGGCCAAGGAACACGGCGTGCTGTGGGTGTGCGCCGCGCTCTCCGACGGCGACCGCAGCGCCGTACGCCTGGCGCCGGGCGGCCGGCTCGACCGCACCGGCTACGACACGGGCGCGCTGCGCATGCTCGACATCCCCGCGGCCACCTTCCACCGCGCCTACAACGCCGTGGCCAACTCCACACTCTGGTTCGTCAACCACCTGCTGTACGACATCCCCAACTCGCCCTGCTTCGGCACGAAGTTCCGCCGCGAATGGGAGTCCTACCGCGACTACAACGGCGCGTTCGCGCTGGCGCTGGCCGAGGAGGCCGGGCACGGCGCGCGCGTGATGGTGCAGGACTACCACCTGACACTCACCCCGGCGATGCTCCGCGCCGAACGTCCCGACCTGCGCATCGCCCATTTCAGCCACACGCCGTGGGCGCCGCCCGAGTACTTCTCCCTGCTGCCCGACGAGGTGACCAGGGAGGTCCTGGACGGCATCCTGGGGGCCGACCACGCCGGCTTCCTCACCAGGCGGTGGGCGGCGGCGTTCATGGACTGCTGCGAGGCGCTGCTCGGCGCGCGGGTCGACCGCGCCGCCGGCACGGTCGCCCACGAGGGCAGGACGACCCGCGTCGGCGTCCACAGCCTGGGGGTGGACGGCGCGGCGTTGTGGGCGCGGGCCTGCGAGCCCGACGTCGAGTCGCACATGGCCGCGCTCACCGAGCAGGTGGCCGGGCGCCGGCTGATCGTCCGCATCGACCGCACCGAGCTGTCCAAGAACATCGTGCGCGGCCTGCTGGCCTACCGCGAGTTCCTGGACGCCCACCCGGAGTGGCACGGGAAGGTGGTCCACCTGGCCTTCGCCTACCCCAGCCGGCACGACCTGCCCGAGTACCGCGAGTACACCGCCTCGGTGCAGCGCTGCGCCCGCGAGATCGAGGACGCGTACGCCACCGAGGACTGGGACCCGGTCATCCTCAACGTCAACGACGACTACCCGCGTTCGCTGGCCGCGTACCGGCTGGCGGACGTGCTGCTGGTCAACCCCATCCGCGACGGGATGAACCTGGTGGCCAAGGAGGGGCCCGTACTGTCGCCGCGCTGCGCCCTGGTGCTCTCGCGCGAGGCGGGGGCGGCGGACGAGCTGGGGCCGTACGCGCTGGTCGTCAACCCCTACGACGTGAGCGGCACCGCCGCCGCCCTGCACGAGGCGCTGGTCATGCCCGAGGACGAACGCCGGCGCCGCCGCGACCTGCTGTACGCGGCGGCCACGGCACTGCCGCCGCACAAGTGGCTGGAATCCCAGCTCGACGCCCTGCTTTAACATGAGATGTCGGGTTTGCTGCGGATGACGGAGGCTGCCGAGTGTCGACGGTCTCAACGCCCATCCGGCTCGTCAGAGACCGTCCGACCTGGCTGATCTACCTCCTGCTCGGCACCTTCGCCACGTTCCTGTACGGCCTGAGCGCCGCCCTCCCGCTCCTGCGCGCCGACCAGCACACCACGGCCACCGTGGCCGGGCTGCACGGCACCGCCATGGCGGTCGGCACGATCGGGGCCGGACTCGTCCTCCCCCTGCTCACCAGGCTCCTCGGCCGGCGTGCGACGAGCTGGCTCGGCCTGGCCGGGATGAACGCCGGCGTACTGCTCGTCCTGACCACATCGGCGCTGCCCCTGACGCTCCTCGGGTACGGCGTGGCCGGCGGCTTCGGCTCGGTCATGCTCTACGCGGCGATGGCCGAGCTCAGCGACCACCACGGGCCCGCCGGGCCGGCCGCGCTCAGCGAGGCCAACGCGGTGGGCGTGCTGGTGGGGATGGTGGCGACGTTCGCGCTCAGCCAGGTGGCGCAGAGCGCGCTCGGCTGGCGGGCCGCCCTGAGGCTCACCCCGGCCGCCAGCGTCGTGCTCGCGCTCACGCTGGGCCGTACCTGGCCGGCGCCTCGCGAGGCCGCCGCGACCCGCGCCGAAGCCCCCCTCGTCCCCTCGGCCGGGGGCGGCGGGTGGCGTTTCCAGCTCGCCGGGGCCGTGCTGTTCTGCTGCGTGGCCCTGGAGTTCTCGTTCAACCTGTGGGCCGCCGACCTGTTCGCTCTCAGGACGGGCGTGACGGCGGCCGTCGCGGCCACCGGGCTGACGGCGTTCGTCAGCGGTATGGCGGCGGGCAGGTTCGCGGGCGCGCAGCTCGCGCTGCGGTTGCCGGCCGCGCCGCTGTTCGCCGGCGCTCTGGGGCTGACGGCACTCGGGTGGCTGCTGTTCTGGACGAGCACCGTGCCGGTGTTGTCGTACGCGGGGCTGGCGCTGAGCGGGCTGGGCGCGTCCCTGCACTTCCCGCTCGCGCTGAGCGCCCTGATCGTCGCCTCCGGCGACCGTGCGGACCGCGCGGCGGCCGCCTCGCCCGTGTGGGCGGGCGCCGCCATGGCGATCGGCCCGCTGCTGCTCG
The DNA here is from genome assembly GCF_003947315.1 of Nonomuraea sp. WAC 01424. Taxonomy (NCBI): domain Bacteria; kingdom Bacillati; phylum Actinomycetota; class Actinomycetes; order Streptosporangiales; family Streptosporangiaceae; genus Nonomuraea; species Nonomuraea sp. WAC 01424. The sequence continues at coordinate 28,936 of NZ_QHHZ01000035.1, read as the reverse complement.
GCACGCTGGCCGACGGCTACGGCACCGGGACCGCGTTCCTGCTGGTGCCCGTGGTCATCGGCCTCGCGGTGGCCGGGCTGATCATGTCCAGTCGGCGTACTTGAGCGTGTCGGTCAGGCCGGGCGTGTTCCACTGGTCCACGACGAGGATCCGGCTCTTCGGCAGATACCACTCGCGCTGCGTGAACGTGCCCTTCACCCCGCCGCCGGAGTAGCTGACGCACTTCGCCCGCCAGGCGTTGTAGGCGGCCTTGTGGCCCGGCCCGACCTGCCGGTAGCCCCGGGAGACCTGAGGGCCGACGACCTCGCCCCACTTCCGGTTGAACGGGCACGGCTGCACGTCGCTGGCCGGATAGTACGGATCCTTGCCCGTGTAGGGCCCGAACCCCTCGGCCCCCCGCTTGATCGCGCCGGGCCCGAGGATGTAGAAGGCGTCGCACTCGGGCGAGCCCCAGCCCTGCGGCTTGGCGCATTTGCCGGTGACCACCTGCACGTAGTCGGCGCCCTGGCGGTGGACCACCCACTCGATCGGGATGTAGAGCGTCAGGCCGCCGCGCAGCTTGAGCTGCTGGGCGGGAGCGGCGGAGGCGGGCCCGGGGACGGCGAGCACGGCGGCCAGGGTCGCGGCCGAGGCGGCTGCGACGGCGAGAGATCGTCTTGACATGCGCACCAACGTAGGACCCGCCACTTGCAGCCCAATCACGAACGACTGAAGGCCGTCGTCAGCTCCCGCAACAGCGCCACCACCCCGTCGGGCCCGTCGGCGCCGGTGTCGGCCCGTTCGGCCAGCGCGGTCACCTCGGCCGAGCCGCTGCACACGGTCACGCCGGGCAGCCCCGAGGCGCGTACGGCCTCGAAGGCGGCCAGGTCGCCGAGGTCGTCGCCGACGAACATGACCGATCTGGCGTCCCGCTCGGCCAGGAAGAGCCCGAGCGCGTGCCCCTTGTCCATGCCGGGCGGCCGCAGCTCCAGGACCATGCGACCCGGCTCGATCACCAGGCCGTGCTTGGCGGCCAGCGCGGCCAGCGGCTCGCGCAGCGCGGCGAACGCGCCCTCGGGGTCGGGGGCGCGCCGGGTGTGCACGGCCACCGCCCGGCCCTTGTCCTCGATCGACACGTCGTGGAGGCCGAGCGAGTCGAGCAGCAGCGGCAGCTCGGCCGCGGCGCGGGGCACGCCGGGTGGCGGCGGCGGCGCGGAGACCCGTCCGTCCTCCCACCGCTCGAAGCCGTAGTGGCCGAGCACCACGAGACCGGGCACACCGGTCAGCCCCGGCCCGAGTTCGAGCGCGGTGGCCACCGGTCTGCCGGTCACGATGACCACGGCGCCGACGTGGGCGCCCAGCTCGGCGGGCGCGTCGGGGGCCGCGGGGTGGATCTTCGCGGAGGCGGGATCGGGCACGATCGGCGACAGGGTTCCGTCGAAGTCGAGCCCGATCACGGCACCGGACGGATCTTTCAGGATCGCTTCCATACCAGGGATGTTCCTCACGCGGCTGCCGTACCCAGCCGGTCAGGGACGCATGCCGAGCCGTCTCGCCGCACGGTCACGCTGACGGGTGGAGCGTAACCTTCGCAACCGTTTGACCAGCATCGGGTCGTGCTCCAGCGCCTCCGGCCTGTCGATCAACTCGCCGAGCAACTGGTAGTAGCGGGTGGCCGAGAACCCGAAGGTCTCCTTGATGGCCTGCTCCTTGGCGCCCGCGTGACGCCACCACTGGCGTTCGAAGGCGAGGAGCTCCTGATCGCGATCGGTGAGGGGTTGGTGGGACGGTTCCTGGGCAGCATCGTCACCGCTGAGCGGTGTTCCCATCGTGTCCTCCTCGGGAAGGGGCGTACGACTCACATCGCACGCGGCGCGGCCCGTGGCCAATCGTAATGTGCGGAGTGCGGCTGTTCACGGCGGATTGCCGGACGTACAGTCACCAAATGTGACCCCAGTCATCACGCTCCTCACCGACTACGGGCTCGAAGACGGCTATGTGGCCGCCTGCCATGGGGTGATCGCCGGGATCGCGCCGCACGCGCGGGTGATCGACGTGTGTCACCTGGTGCCGTCCGGCGACGTACGGCGTGGCGCGGCGATCCTCGCCCAGACCATCCCGTACCTCCCCGAGGGCGTCCACATCGGCGCGGTCGATCCCGGTGCGGGCGGCGCGCGGCGCTCGGTGGCGGTCGAGGCGGGCGGACGGGTGTTCATCGGCCCCGACAACGGCCTGCTGTCCTGGGCGGTACGCGCCAGCGGCGGCGCGCGGGCCGCGTACGCGCTCAGCAACGAGGAGCACTTCCTGCGGCCGGTGTCGCCGACCTTCCCCGGCCGGGACGTGTTCTCGCCGGTCGCCGGGCGGCTGGCGGGCGGGCTGGACCCGACCGAGCTGGGGCCCCAGGTGCCGGTCGAGCGGCTGGTCTCGCTGCCCGAGCCGACCTCGCTGCTTCGGGACGGCTCGGTCGAGGGCGAGGTCGTCTCGGTCGACCGCTACGGCAACACACAGCTGTCGATCGCGGCGGGCGACCTGCACGCGCTGGGCGTCCGGGTGGGCGACACGCTGGGGGTGTGGCTGGGGCGGCGGCAGCTCGCGATGCCCTACCGGACGACGTTCGCGGCGGTGCCGCCGGGCGAGCTGGTGGCGTTCGCGGACGCGGCGGGGCTGATCGCCATCGCGATCAACTCAGGGGACGCGGCGCAACGGCTGGGGCTCCCACCTGGGGCGCATGTCCGACTTTCCCCAACACCGTAGGGCGAATACCCGCATAACAGTAATTACTCCGCGTATCGGTCTGTTTACCGAAGCGTCGGAATGAGTCGGTGGCCGCGTGCCAGAATGCACGGCAGATCGGGCGTCCCTCCCCTCCCGTTCGAGGATGACGTGTACCAACTGTCCGCCGTGCCGCTCCCGCCGATGTCCGCGTTCCGGCCGCCCGCCGGAACTCCCGTGCCGCGCCGGACGCCGGCCCGATGAGGGTGCTCGCGCCTCTGCTGCCGGTTCTGGTGCTGGTCGCCGGGGTCGTGGGCGCGTCCCCTGGCGCTTCGGACGACGTGTGCTCGGCCGCGCGGGCCGGGCAGTGGCAGCTCTCCGCGCTGCGCCTGCCCGAGGCGTGGCGGGAGAGCAGGGGCGCGGGCGTCGTGGTGGCCGTGCTGGACACCGGCGTGAACGGCCGCCACCCCGACCTGCGCGGTGCCGTGACCGAGGGCCCCGACCTGACCGGGGCGTCCCCGCGGCTCTCGGGGCGCCACGGCACCGCCATGGCCGGCCTGATCGCCGGCCGCGGGCACGGCGAGCGGCACGCCGAGGGCGTGATGGGCGTGGCCCCCGCGGCCAGGGTGTTGTCGATCAGGGTCACGCTGGAGAACGCCGACCCGCTGCGCGCAGAGCGGCGTTCCGTCCGCCGCGACGCCCTGGCCGCCGGCATCAGGTACGCGGCCGACCACGGCGCGGACGTGATCAGCATGTCGCTCGGCGGCGGCAGCGGCTCGTGGGAGGGCTCGGCGGCCGAGGAGGCGGCCGTGCGGTACGCGATCGGCCGCGGCGCGGTCCTGGTGGCCTCGGCGGGCAACGACGGCGACACGGCCAACAGGAAGAACTTCCCGGCCGCGTACCCGGGCGTGATCGCCGTGGGCGCGGTGGACCGGCGGCTCAGGGTGGCATCGTTCTCCAACCGCCAGGACTACCTGTCGGTGGTCGCGCCGGGCACGGACGTCGTCACGGCCGACGGCGGCGACGCGTACGCGGTGGGCGACGGCACCAGCTCGGCGGCGGCGCTGGTCGCGGGTGTGGCGGCCCTGGTGCGGTCGGCCCATCCGGGGTTGTCGCCGTACCACGTGCGGCTGGCGATCGAGCGGGGCACCAGGAAGCGGCCCGCGCGCGGCCACAGCCCGGCCTACGGGCACGGGGTGGCCGACGCCGTCCTCGCCCTGCGGGAGGCCGGGAGGCTGGCGCACGGGACCGTCCCGCCGCATGCCCGGCCCGGCCCGTTCGCCACCGGCCCGGGTCCGGCCGCCGGGCGGGGGCAGGCCGTCCCGCCGCCCGCCTCCAGGACGCCGATCGTGGCGGGGATGCTGATGCTGGCGGCGGCCATGTCGGTCCGGGTGGTCTCGACGCGGCGGCGGCGCGGGAGGGATTCGGCCTAACAAGCGCTTGTGTAATACTCCTGTCCATGACCCTAGCGATCGACGGCTGGTTCGCCATCGACGACGACGGAACCACCCACCTCATCGGCACCACCTGCCTGACCTGCGGGACCGTCGCCTTCCCGCCGCAGCGGGGGCTGTGCCGCAACCCGCGCTGCGAGGGCGAGGAGACGGCCGCGACCAGGTTGCCGAGGCGCGGGCGGATCTGGTCCTACACCGACGCCTGCTACCCGCCGCCGGAGCCGTACGTGGCGGCGCGGCCGTACCGGCCGGTCACGCTGGCCGCGGTCGAGCTCGACGGCGCGGGGCTGGTGGTGCTCGGCCAGGTCAAGGACCTCACGGTCGACGACCTGGCGGTGGGCATGGAGCTGGAGCTGGTCAACGGGCCGCTGGCCGACGGCCCGCTGATGTGGATGTGGGGGCGGGCCTCGTGAGCGGCGTGGTGGTGCTCGGCGCGGGCATGCATCCGTGGGGCAAATGGGGCCGTCCCTTCGTGGAGTACGGCGTCGCCGCGGCCCGCGCCGCCCTGCGCGACGCCGGAGTGTCCTGGCCCGACGTCCAGTACGTGGTGGGCGCCGACACGATCAGGAACGGCTACCCGGGCTTCGTCGCCGGCGCCACGTACGCCCAGGCCCTCGGCTGGACGGGCGCCAGGATCGCCTCCTGCTACGCCGCCTGCGCCTCCGGGGCCCAGGCCGTGGACATCGCGCGTACGAGGATCATGGCCGGGCTGTGCGACGTGGCGCTCGTCGTGGGCGCGGACTCCACCCCCAAGGGCTTCTTCAAGCCGGTCGGCGGCGACCGTCCCGACGACCCCGACTGGCTGCGCTTCCGCCTGCTCGGCGCGTCCAATCCCGCCTACTTCGGCCTCTACGCCCGCCGCCGCATGGCCCTGTACGGCTCCACCCGCGAGGACTTCGCCGCCGTCAAGGTCAAGAACGCGCGCGCCGGCTCGCTCAACCCCATGGCCCGCTACCGCGCCCCGGTGACCGCCGACCAGGTGCTCGCCTCGCCCATGGTGGCCGACCCGCTGCGCCTGATGGACATCTGCGCCACCTCCGACGGGGGCGCCGCCGTCGTGCTGGCCTCGGAGGCGTACGCGCGGCGCCGCGGCGCGACCGGCCTGGTACGCCTGGCCGCCGTCTCCACGGTGACGCCCACCTTCCCCAACGCGGTCCTGGAGCTGCCGAGCTTCGCCACCGACTCCTGTGCCGCCGTTCCCGCGCCTGAAAGGCCCTTCAGAGCGGCGATCGCGCACTCGGCGTACGAGGAGGCCGGCACGGGCCCCGAGGACGTCTCCTTCGCCGAGGTGTACGACCTGTCCACCGCGCTGGAGCTGGACTGGGTGGAGGACGTAGGTCTGTGCCCGCCGGGCGAGGCGGACAAGCTGCTGCGGGCCGGCGAGACCGGGCTCGGCGGCCGGGTGCCCGTCAACCCGTCGGGCGGCCTGGCCTCCTTCGGCGAGGCGATCCCGGCCCAGGCGATCGCGCAGCTGTGCGAGCTGACGTACCAGCTGAGGGGCGCGGCGGGCGCGCGCCAGGGGCTCGGCGCGCGCGTCGGCCTGGCCGTCAACCAGGGGTTGTTCGGCCACGGCTCGGCGATCGTGGCCACGACATGACAAGGCCCTCCGGGAAACTCTCCCGGAGGGCCTTCGGGTCCCTTTCGGGTCAGCCCGCGTGGACCACGTCGTGCGTCTCGGCGAAGTGACAGGCACTCTCGTGCCCGGTCCCCGGCCGGATCTGCAACAACGGCTCCTCCTCCGCGCAGATCTCCTGCGCCTTCCAGCACCGGGTGCGGAAACGGCACCCGGACGGCGGGTTGGCGGGCGAGGGCGGGTCGCCCTGCAGGATGATCCGCTCGCGCTGCTCCCGGCCCTCGGGGTCGGGAACCGGCACCGCCGACAGCAGCGCCTGCGTGTACGGATGAGCGGGCTTGTCGTAGATCTCGACGTCCTTGCCGAGTTCCACGAACTTGCCCAGGTACATCACGCCCACCCGGTCCGAGATGTGCCGGACCACCGACAGGTCGTGGGCGATGAAGATGTAGGCCAGGTTGAACTCGTTCTGCAGCCGCTCCAGCAGGTTGATCACCTGGGCCTGGATCGACACGTCCAGCGCCGAGACGGGCTCGTCGCAGACGATGATCTCAGGCTGGAGCGCCAGGCCGCGGGCGATGCCGATGCGCTGGCGCTGGCCGCCCGAGAACTGGTGCGGATAGCGGTTGATGTGGTCGGGGTTGAGCCCGACGACCTCCAGCAGCTCCTGCACCTTCTGGCGGCGGTCGCCCTTGGGCGCCACCTCGGTGTGGATCTCGTACGGCTCGCCGATGATGTCACCGACGGTCATCCGGGGGTTCAGCGAGGTGTACGGGTCCTGCATCACCATCTGGATGTTGCGGCGCATGCGCTTCAGCTCGCCGCCCCTGGCCCTGGCGATGTCCTTGCCGTTGATCTTCACCGAGCCCGAGGTCGGCCGCTCCAGCGCCATCAGCACCTTGGCCAGCGTGGACTTGCCGCAGCCCGACTCGCCCACGATGCCCAGCGTCTCGCCCCTGTTCAGGTCGAACGACACGCCGTCCACGGCCTTGATCGCGCCGATCTGCTTCTTGAAGACGATGCCCTGGGTCAGGGGGAAGTGCTTGACCAGGTCGCGAACCTCAAGGATGCGCTCACTGCCGTTCGCCATCGAGGACCTCCCTCCAGTAGTGGCAGGCGCTGCCACGCGTGCCGCTGATCTCGTAGAGCTGGGGGGCGGCGGTCACGCAGTTGTCCTGCCGGTACGGGCACCGGGGGTTGAACGCGCACCCGCTCGGCAGGTCGAGCAGGTTGGGCGGCAGACCCTTGATCGCGTACAGGTCCTGGCCCTTGAGGTCCACCCGGGGGATGGACTCCAGCAGGCCCTTCGTGTACGGGTGCCCCGGCGACCGGTAGATGTCGTGCACCGGGGCGTTCTCCACGATCCGGCCGGCGTACATGACCGAGATCTTGTCGGCCACGTCCGCCACGACGCCCAGGTCGTGGGTGATCAGGATCATGCCCATCTGGCTCTCGCGCTGCAGCTCGGCCAGCAGTTCCATGATCTGCGCCTGGACCGTCACGTCGAGGGCGGTGGTCGGCTCGTCGGCGATCAGCACCTCGGGGTCGAGCGCGATCGACATCGCGATCATGATGCGCTGCCGCATGCCGCCCGAGAACTGGTGCGGATAGTCGTTGACGCGCTGCCGGGCGGCCGGGATGCGGACCTTGTCCATGAGCTCGATGGCCTTGTTCATGCCGTCGCGCTTGGACATGCCGCGGTGGACCCGGAACATCTCGCTGATCTGCCAGCCCACGGTGAACACCGGGTTGAGCGCCGAGAGGGCGTCCTGGAAGACCATCGCGATGCGCTGGCCGCGCACCTGGGTGCGGGCGTCGTCCGAGAGCTTGAGCAGGTCGGTGCCCTTGAAGCGGATCTCGCCCTTCGGGATGACGGCCGGCGGCATGTCCAGGATGCCCATGATCGCCTGAGCGGTCACGGACTTGCCCGAACCCGACTCGCCGAGCACCGCCAGCGTCTCACCGGGGTTGACCGTGTAGCTCACGCCGTTCACCGCGCGCACGGCGCCCTGACGCGTACGGAACTCCACGTGCAGGTCGTCCACCGCGAGCAGCGGCTCGTTGCCCAGCCCTCCCTCGGCGGGCAACACGTCTGTCGACGTCTTCTTCACTTTCATCCCCCCTTCTACCTGAGCTTCGGATCGAGAGCGTCGCGCACGGCGTCGCCCAGCATGATGAACGCGAGCACCGTGACGCTCAGGAACAGGGCCGGGAAGAACAGCGGCAGCGACGCGTCGAGGAACCTGGGCCGGGCGTCGGCGATCATGAGACCCCACGAGATGTCCGGCGACTGAACGCCAACCCCGAGGAACGACAGCGCCGCCTCGGCCGCGATGTAGCCGCCGAGGTTGATCGTGCTGACCACGATGACCGGCGCCAGCGAGTTCGGCAGCAGGTGCTTGAACATGATCCGCCACTGGCCCGCGCCCACCGACCGCGCCGCGACCACGAAGTCCTGGCTCTTCGCGGTGATCACCGAGGCCCGCATGATGCGGAACACCATCGGCCAGCCGAGCACGGCCAGGGCCGCGATGACCAGCAGGATGCTGTTGATGCCGCTGTCACGGAAGGTCGCCGCGATCAGCAGGGCGCCCAGGATCGGCGGGATGGCGAAGAAGATCTCGGTGACCCGGGAGGAGACCGAGTCGATCACGCCGCTGCGGAAGCCGGCGAAGAGCCCGAGCAGGCCGCCCACGATCATGGTGAGGATCGTGGTCGTCACGCCGATCACGATCGAGTTGCGCGCGCCGTAGATCGTCCTGGCGAACACGTCACAACCCTGGCTGTCCTTGCCGAACAGGTGCCCCTGGCTGGGGAGCTGCCGGGCGGTGGACAGGTCGCAGGTCTGGGCGTTGGTCGGGTCGATCGAGGTGAACAACGACGGCCAGAACGCCATGACCAGCAGGATCGTGATCAGCACCGCGGAGATGATGAACATCGGCCGGCGCCGCAGGTCGTACCAGGCGTCGGTCCACAGACTCGCCGGCTTGTCCTGCTTCTGCTTCCTGCGCTTGCCCTGCTTGTCGGGGGACGGCGCCGCCGGCACCTCCGTGACCAGCGACTTCGCTTCCGGCAGCATGGGCCCGACGTTTGCTTCGTTACTCATAGCGGATCCTCGGGTCGAGCACTGCGTACAACATGTCGACGACCAGGTTGGCCAGGATGTAGATCAGCACCAGCACGGTCACGATGCCCACGACGACCGGCTGTTCTCGCAGCAGGATCGAGTTGAACAGCTGGTTGCCGATGCCCGGCAGGTTGAAGATCGTCTCCGTGATGACCGCGCCGCCCATCAGGTTCCCGAGGTCGGCGCCGAGGTAGGTGACCAGCGGGATCAGCGCGTTGCGGAGACCGTGCCTGCCGATGACGCGGCGTTTGGACAGGCCCTTGGCGGTCGCCGTACGGATGTAGTCGGCACGCAGTGTCTCCACCAGGCTCGTCCGCGTCAGCCTGGTGAGATAGGCGATCGACGTGCCGGCGAGCACGAAACCGGGCAGCAGATAGCTGCGGAACCCGGCCGAGATGCCCGCCACGGGGAAGATGTCGCTCCCCGTCCACAGTTTGAGCTTGACTCCGAGTACGAGTTGCAGCACGAAGCCCGTCACCAGAGTGGGGACGGAGATGAGCAGCAGCGTCGAGGCGAGGATGGCGGTGTCGGAGGCCCTGCCGCGGCGCAGCGCCGCCCACAGGCCGAGGCCGACGCCGACGATGGCCTCCATGACGAGGGCCGTCAGCGCGAGGTTCAGCGTGACCTGGAACTTGCCGGCCATGAGTTGCGAGACCGGGATCCTGGAGAAGGTGGTCCCGAAGTCCCCGTGGAGGAGCACGCCGCTGAGGTAGTACCAGTACTGCAGCAGCAGCGGATCATTCAGGTGGTACTGGTCGCGCAGGACCTCGGCCACGGCCGGGTCCAGGCGCTTCTCGCCCGCCAGTGCCTGGATGGGGTCGCCGGGCAGAGCGAAGACGATCGCGAAGATGAGTAGCGTGGCGCCGAGCAGGACGGGTATCGCCTGCAGCAGTCGCCTGATGACATAACGGCCCATTCAAGCCCTCCGGTACATGCGTGGAGGCAGTCACCCTCGTAGCCGCGGTTTGCCCGGCCCCAAAGTGACTGCCTCCAAGCTCAGTCCTCCGATGGGCGGACGGCAAGAGCCGCCCGCCCGGCGAATGACGTCAGGCCTTCTCGATGTCGGCCCACTGAACCTGGTTGAGCAGGTTCAGCTTGACGCCCTTGACCTTGGGGGAGTGTCCGAAGTTGCTCCGGTAGAAGTACACCGGGATGTACGGCATGTCCTTGATCAGGATGTCGTCGGCCTGCTGGTAGAGCTTGAGGCCCTCGGCAGCGTCGGCGGCCTGGTCACCCTTGGCGACGATGTCGTCGAACTCCTTGTTCTCGTAGCCGCCGTAGTTGGAGCCGGTCGAGATGGCCTGGGTGCCGAAGATCGGCGTCAGGTAGTTCTCGGCCGACGGGTAGTCGATCGACCAACCCATACGGAACAGGCCCTTGTACTTCTTGGCGTCCAGGTCGTCCAGGATGGCCTTGAAGTTCTCGAACGGCTTCGGCGTGACCTCGATGCCCAGGTTGGCGCGGAGGTTGTTGGCGACGGCCTCGATCCACTCCTTGTGGCCGCCGTCACCGTTGTAGCCGAGCTCCAGCTTGGCCGGGCCCTTGGCGTCGGCGTAGAGCTTCTTCGCCTCGGCCGGGTTGTACGTGCAGGCCGTGCAGGCGCCCTGACGGTAACCGGGGATGGCCGGGTTGATGAAGTCGTCGGCCGGGGCGCGGGTGCCCGCGAAGACCGTCTCGGTGATGGTCTTGCGGTCGATGGCCATGGAGATGGCCTTGCGCACGTCCGGGTTCTTGAACTCGGGGTTGTACTTCAGCGGGACGCCGATGTAGCCGACAGAGGCGTCGGGCTCGTCGAAGTAGCGGTCGCCGAGGACGGACTTGGCGGTCGCGATCGCCGAGGCGGGCAGCGAGTCGTCCACGTCCAGGTTCTCGGCCTGGAGGTCCTGGAAGGCGGTCTCGGCCGAGCTGTAGATCTTGAACTGCAGCTTGGTCCAGTTCTTCGGCTTGGTGCCGGGGAACTTGTCGTAGACCGTCATGTCGATGGTCTGCGCGCCGCCCTTCTTGTAGGGCTTGTCGACCTTGAAGAGGCCCTGGCCGATCGGCTGCTCGCCGTAGGCCTGGGTCACCTTTCCGTCGGCACCGAGCGCGGAGGCCGGCAGCGGGTAGAAGGCGGTGTACCCGAGCATCGTCTTGAACTGCGAGAACGGTGCGGACAGCGTGACCTCAAGGGTGCTGTCGTCGACAGCCTTGAGGCCCTTCATCTCCTTGGCCGTCGGCGTCTTGCCCTCGCCCGGGTGGACGTCGGCGAAGCCGTCGATGCGGGAGAAGAAGGCGGAGGAGCTCATGGCGTTGTCCTGGTTGGCGCCATAGTTCCAGGCCCGCGCATAGTCAGCGGCGGTGACCGGCTTGCCGTCGTGCCAGGTGTAGCCCGACTTGAGCTTGATCGTCCAGACCTTGCTGTCCTGGGTGGTGATCGACTCGGCGGCCTCTTCAACCGGCTGCTTGTTCTCGTCGTACTTGACGAGCGGCGAGAACACCGCGGCGAGGACTTCGGAGCCCTCGGTCTCGGTGGTGTTCAGCGGGTTGAGAAGCTCCTGAGGCTCACCGATCTCCATGCGGACCGGCGTTTCGCCGCCGCCCGCGGCAGTGCCGCCGTCCGAGGCACCGCCGCCACACGCGGCAACCGCGAGGGCGAGCAGCGCGGTACCGGCGACGATCTGTGCGCCCTTAGTAACACGCATGGTGATAAAAATCCTCCCTCTACAGGTGGGCGACAGCGCTGAGCTGCGGTGATGGTAAGCAGCCTGACGGGGGGTTCCTGGTATCCCCCGGATTTGGCTGACATGGTCAAACCAGCCGACGCCCTGCCAGTCGATCGCGACTATCTCTTACTACTTGCCACCAGCGAGTCTCTGGCGCGTTGCAGTTCGGTCACACGTGCGCCAAACCAGCGTCACAGACATTCTGCCCATAAGACTACAAACACCCCAGAGATGCTCAAACAGGTCAAGCTTGGACGTGAACAGCGGATGAAAAATACCCCCTACAGGACAGTGGTCGCGCCCTTCCCGCCATGGCCCGCCTCACTGGGCTACGGTTGTGCGAGTCTTGACGGCACCTTGGAACCTGGCGCCCCAAGACTCCGTCCAAGCATCTGCCGCGTCCCTCGCGGCAGGCACCCCACCGACCGGGATCCAATAGAGTCCTTGCCATGAGCCAGCCGGAATCCGCTGTCGCGGACGCCCAGGCGGGCGGCCGACGCGGGCAGGAGCCGCTGGCCAAGCTCGCCGAGAGATACGGACTTCGCCGTGCCATCGCACGGCCGAGGTTCCCTGTCTATCTGCGCCAGCTCGTGGAGCGGCGACACTTCATCCTGACGTACGCGACCTCGCGCAACGTCTCGAAGTACTCCAGCTCGGCCCTGGGCCAGCTGTGGCAGGTGCTGACCCCCCTCCTGAACGCCGCCATCTACTACGTGATGTTCGGCATCATCCTGGGCGGCAAGGGCAACATCCTGAACTACCCGGCCTTCCTGCTGACCGGGATGTTCGTCTTCACCTACACCCAGCGCACGGTCACGGCGGGCGCCAAGTCCATCTCGGGCAACCTGTCGATGATCCGCGCCCTGCACTTCCCGCGTGCCTCGTTGCCGCTGGCGTACACGATCCAGGAGCTGCAGCAGCTCGCCATCTCCATGGGCGTGCTCCTCGTGATCGTGGTGGCCACCGGCGAATGGCCCACCTGGTTCTGGCTCATGATCCCGGTGGTGCTGGCGCTCCAGACGATGTTCAACGTCGGGGCCAGCCTGGTGATCGCCCGGATGGGCGCCCAGATGCGCGACCTCAACCAGTTGCTGCCGTTCATCACCCGCACCTGGCTCTACGCCTCGGGCGTCTTCTTCTCGATCCAGGACAAGGTGGTCGGCTCGGCGAACCTGCCCCAGTGGGTGGCCGACGTGATGTACCTGAACCCGACGGCCTCCTACATCGAGTGGATGCGCGACATCCTCATCAAGACCTACCACCCGGAGAACGGGCACAACCCGCCGACGATGGTGCTGGTTTCTTGCGTATTCTGGGCAGTGTTCGCACTCGGCTTCGGCTTCTGGTACTTCTGGCGGTCCGAGGAGAGGTACGGGCGTGGCTGAACTGACGGAGGAGCTGTCACAGGTGAAGGGCGAGGAGCCCGCCGTCCCCAACAAGGACGTCAGGGTGCACCCCAACCCGGAGCCCCGGGACAAGCGTCCGCTCGACGTACCCACGGGCACCCCGACCGTCATCGTGGACGACCTGCACATCGTCTACCGCGTCTACGGGACGGCCTCCGACAACGAGAAGGGCAACGCGGTCAACGCGCTCACGCGCCTTCTGAAGCGCCAGGGCCGTCCGCAGATGAAAGAGGTCCACGCCGTCAAGGGCGTGACCTTCGTGGCCTATCACGGCGACGCCATCGGCATCGTGGGCCGCAACGGGTCGGGCAAGTCCACGCTGCTGCGTGCCATCGCCGGCCTCCTCCCGCCGCACGCGGGCGCCGTCTACACCGACGGTCAGCCCTCGTTGCTCGGCGTCAACGCCGCGCTGATGCGCGAGCTGACCGGTGAGCGCAACATCGTCCTCGGCTGCTACGCCATGGGCATGACGCCGTCGGAGGTCAGGGAGAAGTACCAGGAGATCGTCGACTTCTCCGGCATCGACGAGTTCGTCCAGCTGCCCATGTCCACCTACTCCTCCGGCATGGGCGCGCGACTGCGCTTCGCCATCTCCTCGGCCAAGACCCACGACGTGCTGCTCATCGACGAGGCCCTGGCCACGGGCGACCGCGAGTTCCGCAAGAAGAGCGAGGCCCGCATCCGGCAGATCCGCGAGTCCGCCGGCACGGTCTTCCTGGTCGCCCACGACCTCAAGGTCATCGAGGAGACCTGCAACCGGGTCATCTGGCTGCACAAGGGCAAGATCAAAATGGACGGCGACCCCAAGGAAGTCATCGCCGCCTACAACAAGGGCTGAGCCACCCGTCGATCATCTGTGCGAAACGCGGGTGACTCGCGCGCCGAAACACTCACACCGTGACTGTCGTTCCGATAGAATTCGAACGCGGATTCGAACCAATGAACGCTGACGGAGTGGGGGCGCGCGATGGGAGAGCTTTCGGCCGCGATCGACCACCTGGCCATCGAGGACGTGGCCGAGATCCCCAGGATGCAGCTCGCCGAGCAGCTGCTGGAGCTTCACTGGCAGATGGCCCGCCTGCAGGCCCAGATAGCCCGCCGCACCGGCGTCCGCCTTCCCTGAGACGTAGAGGCCAGGGACGTAAAAAGGCCGCCGGCCCCGGGCGGCCGCCGGCGGCGGGCTCGGCGCGGCGCCGCTGCCCTGCAGTAAGCGGCGGGACGCGCGGGCGAGCCCCGGGCTGGGACACATCCGCCCAGACCCGTGACGGTCCCGCCGATCGAGCGGCGGGTCCGCAACCCACGCGCGGCAGTGCCACCAGTGCGCTCGGCACCTTTGAGCACACCATCGGCCTGCCGCGTCGGTGTGACGGCGTCCCCGTCGCCATCCGGGCGTTCGTTGACGCCCGGATGATCGGGAACACACTGTCGGGAAAATCTGGCGCGCGTGAACGCGGCTGCCTCACGGCCGTCACGGCCGGTTCGCGAGCGTCGGCACCTAGGACGCCGGCGAACCGTCGTACCGGCCCTCAGCGGGCCGTGTCCGCGCGTCGGTACGGAATGTCCGGGACGCTCCCGCGCGGGTCACATCCTGAACACGTCCGGCACGCGCCGTGCTCGCGTCAGTCGCGAGCCCAAGAGCCCCGCACCGAGCTCGTCAGCGCGTCGGTGCTCCAGCCGAGGGCGGACACCATGTCGCCGTAGGAGCCGGCGGCCTTGGAGCCGTTGGACGAGACGAGACCCGCGGTGTCCGCCATAAGCGGGGTGATCTCGTCGACGGAGGCGGCCTGGGTGGTGCCCGGCAGCGCCTCGACGACCGGAGCGGCCTCGACGGGGGCGACCTGCCCGACCATCGGGCCCAGCTCGGCGCCCGAGGCGTGCGGCAGGGCCATCCTGGCGGCCCGGCCGAGCCCGCCCACCGCGGTCTCCGTGGACAGGTCACGCAGCCCCTTGGCGGCGCCCGTCATGGTCGCGGCGGTGTTCCCGGCGTTCCCGGCGTTCCCGGCGTTGCCGGCGCCCATGCCCGGCAGCAGCATGCCGCCGCCCACCTTGCCCATCGCGCCGCCGACGGAGGCGCCGACCAGGCCGCTCATCGTGTCCATGGCACCCCGCAGGGGGGCGCTCGTGCCGGTGACCTCGGTGTGGCTCGGCGGCGCGGCCTTGACCAGCGGCTGCGCCATGCGCGCGCCGCCGAGCAGCGGCAGCGACTTGGTGATGCCCTGGCCGCCGCCGCCGATCGCCATGCCGCCGAGAATGGGCGACAGCTCGGGCAGCGGGCCGCTGGAGCGGGTGACGTCCTCGGCCGCGTTCGGCGTCATCGCCAGGCTCGCGCGCCGGTTCTCGTCGGCGGTGTCGCGGGCGATGGCGTCGGCCATGGCGTCGTCCGCCTTGGGCTGGTTGCTCTTGGTCAGGCCGCCCAGGCCGCCGCCCAGGCCGCCGAGACCGCCGCCCAGGCTGCTCAGCAGGTCGCCGCCGAGCAGCCCGCCGAGCAGGCCGAGCGGGCTTCCGCTGGTGCCCCCGCCGAGACTGTCCAGCGGGACGATCTTGGCGGTGTGAGTGAATTGAACTTCTGCTTGAGCTGGCACGGCCAAAGCCGCCGCCAAGCCGAATGCTGTGACGGCAACGGCCGCCTTGACTACTCGATTCATGATTGCCTTCCCGGCTCGTGATCGATCGCTCTCGAATGCGGTGGAAATGCGAATCGATAACCCCCGAAAGCCGTGGCGTGCACGCTATGGGCACCACACGAAGCGTGCTGTCACGGCTGAGCTACGGAAGCAGTTCTATCACTCACGGTGAGCGCCCGCAGGCGGCCTGAAAGCCCATGTAGCAGGGTTTACAGCCCGGTTACCGAGTAAAGGGAGAGCGTTGAGCGGAGAGACAAAACGGGAAATACCCAGGTTTTGTTTTGGATTCTGCGCGGACCCGATCAAGATCGGATCCGCGACAGGATCGGGCGCCCACCCGGCCCGTGAACAAGTGGGCGCATTAACAAATGTCTCGCACCACGACCGCGGAATTCCGTGGTCGTGGTGCGAGAACGCGACCACTCAGTTGGGCAGCAGGGCTTCGGCCGGCTCGAACGGAAAACGCTCGGCGAACGCCGGCCGCAGATCCGTCAGCCAGACCGCGGACGGGTCGTACCGGGCGAAGAACGGCCGCCCGACCAGGTCGGGGTCGCGGGCCTGGATGAAGTGGAGCACGAAGACGCGCTCACCGGCGATCTCGGTGACGCCGTCCACGCACACCTTGCCCGGCGTGGCCGACATGGACGGCCCCCGCACCGTACGGCACAGGCCGGAGACTGTCGAGTACGCGTCCCTGAAGACCTCGTACGCGCGGGCCAGCGGGACGGCGAAGTAGTCCTGCGGCCCGGTGTCCCGCTCGACGAACATGTAGTAGGGAATCATCCCCATCCTGAGCTGCCGCCGCCACATGTGCGACCACACGGCGGGGTCGTCGTTGATCGACCGGATCAGCGGCGCCTGGGTCCTGATCGTGGCCCCGCTGCCGAGGATGCGTTCGACCGCCGACTCCACCCGCGGCGACTCCAGCTCGCGCGGATGCGTGAAGTGGGCCATGAACGACAGGTTCTTGCCTGCCTTCACCACCTCCTGGAACAGGCCGAGCGTGGCGTCGGCGTCGGGGTCGGTGGTGAAGCGCTGCGGCCAGTAGGCCAGGGCCTTCGTACCGATCCGGATTGATTCGAGCTGGTCGAGCCCGAGCAGCGGCTCGATGTAGCGCCGGATGACGGGTTCACCCATGATCATCGCGTCGCCGCCGGTGATGAGGACGCTGGTGACCTCGGGATGTTGCCGGATGTAGCCGACCATCTGGTCGATGTCGTCGGAGGCGAACTTCAGGTCCGCGTCCCCGACGAACTGCGCCCACCGGAAGCAGTAGGTGCAGTAGGCGTGACAGGTCTGGCCCTGTTTAGGGAAGAAGAGCACTGTCTCTGGATATTTATGCTGCATGCCAGGTACCGGCTCGTCGCCCATCCTCGGGACGTTGAGCTCCTTCTGGCCGGCAGGGTGCGGGTTGAGCTGTGCGCGTACGCGGTTGGCCTCCGCCTGGATCTCGCCGTTGGGGGCCTCGGCCTTGAGCAGATCGGCCAGCCTGGCCACGTCCGCGGCGGGAAGCATGTCCTCCTGGGGGAAGACGAGGCGGTAGATGGGATCGTCGGGCGCCGCCGACCAATCTATGAGTTCATCCACGACGTAGGCGTTCGTCCGGAAGGGCAGCACCGTGGCCACGGCGCGGACCTTCAGCCGCTCCTCGTCGTCCAGCCCCGCACGCCGCAGGAGCTCGTCGAGGTGCTTGGACGTGTACGCCTTGAAGCGTCGGGTACCTGCCTGGTTCAAGATCACTAGGCCTTTCCCATCTTTTTTGTTCGATCGCGTGTAAACCTCACGACCCTGTCGCGCGTCTACGGTTCTTATTATCCGGACGCGGCACGCCGCGTCCCCGGTTCCGCTGGGCTCCAAGTTTCCTTTCAGCTAGGACACTCGCGACATATCGCGATCCGGCATAGACTGACTTGTCGTGACCGAGGATTCCGACCTGCGCGCCTCCGACGCCGACCGCGACCGCATCGCCGCCCTCCTTGGCGACGCGCTCGCCACCGGAAGACTGACCAGCGTCGAGCACGCCGACCGCCTAGAGGTCGCCTACACGGCGAAGACGATCGGCGAACTCGTCCCCCTCACCCGGGACCTGCCCCAGGTGTCCACCCCGTCCGCCCTGCCCGAGGCCATCGAGCACCAGGTGATCAGCTCGAAGTTCAGCAAGATCGTCCGTAAGGGGCGGTGGGTGGCGTCCCGGCGTACCAAGTTGTCGGCCCGCTTCGGCGCCCTCATCATCGACCTGTCCGACGCCGTGCTCCCCGGCCGGGAGATCACGATCGAGACCGACGCCAGGTTCAGCAAGATGATCGTCCGGGTGCCGGACAACGCCCACGTGATCGACGAGGGCAGCTCCATCTTCGGCAAGCGGAACGTGAGCGGCGGCTCGGCCGGCGACGGGCCGCTGATCCGGGTGACCGGCTCGTCGAAGTTCTCCAAGGTCATCGTGACCCGCGGCATGGACGACTGGAATCTCCACTGACACGAGGCCGCACGCCCGCCCGTGAATGGAACCGGCCCCTCGGGGAACCAGGGAGGTCTACCCGCCGGTCGACCTGACAACCGCCCTGCCTACGATGCGGACATACACGAGCCCGCGTACCGGCCCGGCCGGGCGAGGGCGGGCTCGCTTGCCCACGAGGTGACCATTGTCCGACAGCAGGCCCATCGCGCTCGATGCCATGGGAGGCGACCACGCCCCCCACGAGATCGTGGCCGGCGCGGTCCACGCCGTACGGGAGCGCCGGCTCCCCGTCGTACTGGTCGGCTCCCCCCGCATCCTGTACGAGGCCCTGGCCGACCACGACGCCACCAAAGAGGTCCCCATCGTCCGGGCGGAAGAGGCCCTCGCCATGGACGAAGGCGCCCTGGCCAGCCTGCGCCGCCCGAGGTCCAGCATCGCCATCGCCTGCCACCTCGTCCGCCGCGGCGACGCCTCGGCCGTGGTGTCGGCCGGCTCCACCGCGGGCATCGTCGCCACCGGCCGGCTCCGGCTCAAGGCCCAGCAGGGCGTCCTGCGGCCCGCCATCGCCGTGGCGCTCCCGACGCTCCCCACCCCCACCCTGCTCGTCGACGCCGGTGCCAACGCCGAGGTCAAACCCGAGATGCTGGTGCAGTTCGCCCACCTCGGCGCCGTGGCCGCCGAGCTGGCCTACGACATCCCCGAGCCCCGGATCGGCCTGCTCACCATCGGCAGCGAGGCGGAGAAGGGCAACAAACTGGTCAAACGCGCCCACGAACTGCTCCAGACCTCCCCCGGCATCCACTTCACGGGCAACGTCGAAGGCCACGACCTCCTCACCGGCAAGGTCGACGTCGTCACCACCGACGGCTTCACCGGCAACGTGGCGCTGAAGACCATGGAAGGCGCCGTCCGGTACGCGTTCGGCGAACTGGCCGAGACCATCGGCGAGAGCAGGCTGGCCAAGTTCGGCGCCCTCATGCAGCGCGGCCGCCTCCGCGAGCTGCGCAGACGCCTGGACGCCGAGGCCCACGGCGGCGCGGTGCTGCTCGGGCTGAACGGGACGGTCGTGATCGCCCACGGCTCCTCCAAGGCCCCGGCGATCAGCGCCGCCTGTCAGGTCGCCGCCGACCTCTCCGCGGGCGGCATCGTGTCCAGGATCGGCGACAGGGTCGCCGCCACGCATCGCTCACACAGACTCTGGTGACGCCGTAGTGTGTGAGACCGATCCACAGGAACGGGGGGAATGTGGACGGCCTCACCTCAGCACAGGTCGCGGAGGCGAAGACCAACGAGGTGCCGCGGCGGTCGAGCAGATCGCTCAGCGCGATCATCAGGGCGAATGTGTTCACCCTGTTCAACCTGGTCATCGGCGTGCTCTGGGCGCTGATCCTGATCTTCGGCGAGTGGCAGGACGGCCTGTTCGGGCTGGTCATCGTGGCCAACGCGCTGATCGGCATCGTCCAGGAGCTGCGCGCCAAGCGCACCCTCGACAAGCTGGCCGTGATCAACGAGGCCCCGGTCCGGGTCCGCCGCGACGGCAAGGACCAGCAGGTCGAGCCGCGCCGGGTCGTCCTCGGCGACCTGGTCCTGCCCGGCGCCGGCGACCGCCTGCTCGTCGACGGCGAGGTCGTCGCCTCCGACGGCCTGGAGGTCGACGAGTCCCTGCTGACCGGCGAGGCCGACCCCGTGCACAAGAAGCCCGGCGACCAGGTGTTGTCGGGCAGCTTCGCGGTGGCCGGCTCGGGCGCGTACGTCGCCACCCGCGTCGGCACCGACGCCTACGCCGTACGCCTGGCGGAGGAGGCCAGCACGTTCCACCTCGCCCACTCCGAGCTGCGCGAGGGCGTCGCCAACTTCATCAAGTACATCACCTGGCTGGTCATCCCGATCGGCGCCCTGCTGATCTACAGCCAGCTGCACAACTCCGCCGACTTCGGCACCGCCATCACCGGCGCGGTCGCGGGCATCGTCACCATGATCCCCGAGGGCCTGGTGCTGATGACCTCGATCGCGTTCGCCGTCGGCGTCATCCGGCTCGGCCGGCGCAAGTGCCTGGTCCAGGAGTTGCCCGCGATCGAGGGCCTGGCCAGGGTCGACGTACTCTGCCTGGACAAGACCGGCACCCTCACCGCCGGCGGCATGGACCTCGACGAGGTGCTCCCGCTCCGCGACGGCCAGCCGGTCGAGTCCGCCCTGACCGCGCTCGCCCACCTCGACGCCCGCCCCAACGCCACCGCCCTCGCCATCCAGGCCCGCTACCCCGCCCCCTCCGACGGCTGGTCGGCGGCCTCGGCCGTGCCCTTCTCCTCGGCCCGCAAGTGGAGCGGCGCCGACTTCGGCGCCCACGGCGCCTGGCTGCTGGGCGCCCCCGACGTGCTGCTGCACGACGGCGAGGGCTACGACAAGGCCGCCGAGCTGGGCCTCACCGGCACCCGCGTCCTCGTCCTGTGCCGTACGCACGACCTGCGCGCGGCCGAGAACGGCGGCGCCGTCGAGCCCGTCGCGCTGGTCACCCTCAAGCAGAAGATCAGGCCCGACGCCCTCAAGACCCTCGGCTACTTCGCCAAGCAGGGCGTGACGGTCAAGGTGATCTCCGGCGACAACCCGGAGGCGGTCTCCGCCATCGCCATGAGCCTGAAGATCCCCGACGGCGACCGTTCCGTCGACGCCCGCACCCTCCCCCAGGACGACCCGGTCAAGCTCGGCGAACTGCTCGACTCCCACACCGTGTTCGGCCGGGTCAGCCCGCAGCAGAAGCGGCAGTTCGTCGGCGCGCTCCAGGCCCGCGGGCACACCGTGGCCATGACCGGCGACGGCGTCAACGACGTCCTCGCGCTCAAGGACGCCGACCTCGGCATCGCCATGGGCGCTGGCAGCCCGGCCACCAAGGCGGTGGCGCAGGTGGTGCTGCTGGACAACAAGTTCGCCACGCTCCCCCACGTCGTCGGCGAGGGCCGCCGGGTGCTGGCCAACATCGAACGTGTCTCCAACCTGTTCCTCACCAAGACCTTCTACGCGATCGTGTTGTCGCTGGCCGTCGGCGTGGCCGGGGTGATGTTCCCGTTCGCGCCCCGCCACTCGACCCTCACGAACGCGCTGACCATCGGCATCCCGGCGTTCTTCCTGGCGCTCGCGCCCACGTTCGAACGGGCGCGGCCGGGGTTCGTCCGGCGGGTGCTGCGGTTCGCCGTACCGGCGGGGGTGTTGTGCGCGGGCGCGGTGCTGCTGTCGTTCTGGGCGGCCCACAGCGGCACCTCCACGCTGACCGAGGACCAGACGTCCGCGGTGATCACGCTCTTCCTCACCACGTGGTGGGTGCTCGTACTGATCACCCGGCCGCTCAACTGGTGGCGGGTGACGCTGCTGGCGTCCATGGCGGGGCTCTTCGTGCTCGCCCTCGCGCTGCCGCCCGTCAGGCACTTCTTCGCCCTCGCTCCGGGCGACATCAGCAACGACCTGACGGCCGTCGGCATCTCCGTGGTGGCTGCCGCGGCGATCAGCATCGCGGTCAAGCTCGCCGGTACCCTTAGAACATGACCGACCCGCAGATAGTGCTCACCGAGCGCGTCCAGCAGGCGCTGGCCCGCGCGTTCGGCGCAGAGCACGCCGACGCAGATCCGCTGATCCGGCCCTCACAGTTCGCCGACTTCCAGGCGAACGTCGCGATGAGCCTGGCCAAGCGCCTGCGACGGTCCCCGCGGGAGGTCGCCGAGGCGATCAAGGCGGAGCTGTCCGACTTTCCCGGCACGGTCGAGGTCAGCGGCCCCGGCTTCCTCAACATCAAGCTCGCCGACTCCTGGATCGAGTCCCAGGCCGCGGGCATGCGCGACGACAGTCGCCTCGGCGTGGGCACCATCACGCCCGCGCAGACCGTGGTGATCGACTACTCCGCGCCCAACGCGGCCAAGGAGATGCACGTCGGCCACCTGCGCACCACGATCGTCGGCGACTCGCTGGCCCGCCTGCACGAACACCTCGGCAACAAGGTGATCAGGCAGAACCACCTCGGCGACTGGGGCACCCCCTTCGGCATGCTCGTCGAGCACCTGCTCGACATCGGCGAGCCGGCCGCGGTCGCCCAGCTCGAAGCGGGCATGGGCACCGAGTTCTACCAGGCGGCGCGGGCCAAGTTCGACGCCGACGAGGGCTTCAAGCAGCGTGCCCGGGTGCGCGTGACCACGCTCCAGTCGGGCGACCCCGACACCATGCGCCTGTGGCACGTGTTCATGGACGCCACCGTCCGCTACTTCAACAAGGTCTACTCCCTGCTCGGCGTCACGCTGGCCGACGCCGACCTCGCGGGCGAGAGCATGTACAACCCCATGCTGCAGAAGACCTGCGACGACCTGGAGTCGTCCGGCGTGGCGGTCCACAGCGAGGGCGCGCTCTGCCTGTTCCCGCCCGGCTTCACCGGCTCCGACGACAAGCCCCTGCCACTCATCATCAGGAAGAGCGACGGCGGCTACGGCTACGCCTCCACCGACATGGCGGCGATCCGCTACCGCGTCCACGACCTGAAGGCCGACCGCATCCTCTACGTCGTGGGCGCCGACCAGGCCCTGCACTTCCGCATGGTCTTCGCCTCCGCGCAGATGGCCGGCTGGCTGCCCGACACGGTCTCGGCCGAGCACGTCCAGATCGGCATGATGCTGGGCAAGGACGGCCGCCGCTTCAAGACCAGGTCCGGCGAGTCCGTCAAGCTGATGGACCTCCTCCAGGAGGGCGTCGACCGGGCCTCGGCGGCCATCGCCGAGCGCGGCTACGACGAGGCCACCCGGACCGAGATCGCCCTCGCCGTCGGCATGGGCGCGGTCAAGTACGCCGATCTGTCCGTCAGCCACGACAGCGAGTACGTCTTCGACTACGACCGCATGCTCGGGTTCACCGGCAACACCGGCCCGTACATGCAGTACGCGACCGCCCGGATCCGTTCCATCTTCCGCAAGGCGGACATGGACCCGGCGGACGCGACGGCCCCGATCACCCTGGGCGACCCCGCCGAACGCGCCCTGGCCCTCCACCTGCTCGGCTTCGGCACGCTCATCGAAGAGGTCACCGCCCGCTCCGAGCCCCACCGGCTGTGCAACTTCCTCTTCGAGACGTCGAGCCTGTTCAGCACCTTCTACGAGCAGTGCCCGGTGCTCAGGAGCGACGTCGAGCCCGAGACCCGCGCCTCGCGGCTGGCCCTGTGCGCGCTCACCCTGCGCGCACTCGAAACCGGCCTCGACCTTCTGGGCGTCCCGGTCCCCGAGCGTATGTAACAGGCAGTTGGCTCAAAGTCTCCCGTTCCGTCGTGGGCGCGCCTCCACCTCGTTGGCGCGCCCTAACGGCTAGGCTTTACGCGGTCATGAACCGAGGCCGAAATGGGGGAGTTCTCTGCCTTGAGCACGGACCTGACTGCGAACCCCCAAGCAGCGACGGAGTTGCAACGCTACGCCGAGGCGCTGCTGGCGCACCTCGCCGCCAATGGCACCGCTCCTCCCGCCGCTCCGGGCTTTCGCGACATACCCGGCTACTGGCTGCCCCCTGCCGTCGAAGCGCTGGTCGCCATCCTGGCGGGCGACGACCCGCTCGAACCGCTGAGCAGGGCCGCCGGCCGCGACCAGCAGCAGACCGCGCTCTTCCTGTGCCTGGCACTCGCGGTGTCCGGGCAGGGCAGCCGCATCCACGCCTCCTGGCTCGGCACGGCCTTCGGCGAGCTGTCGCTCGACCGTCCCGTCACCCACGGGCAGCGCTCGCTCTGGCTGGCCGCCGCCCGGGGGGCCTACGGCCCGGCGGGCAAGATCTTTGTGCTGCGCAAGCTCGACGCCCTGGCCGTGCAGGAGCACGCCGACGTCGAGGAATGGGTGCAGGCGCTGGTGCCCGGCGAGCCCTCGGTCGTGGTGCCGCCGTCCCTGGCCGACTTCCCGGAGATGGCCGAGATCCCTGACCTGGCCCGTCCGGCGGTCGCGGCCGCCCGCGTGGCCCGGTTGCGCGGCCGCTGCGCGGAGATCACCTCGGCCCGGCAAGCCGAGCACGACTCCTCCGCGCCGCTCAACAACAGCTCGGCCAGCCCCGCCGCGTCCTGGGCCGAGGACGAGCCGCTGGCGGTCCTGCGCGCCCAGATCGGCCAGGCCGGCCCGGCCGGCCCGATGGCCGCGCTGATCTCCCACCTGCTCGACGACCTGCGCCCCGGTGCCGATCCCCACCTGACCGCCATCGCCCTGCACGTGGCCGCGCCCATCCTGCGCGGCCTGGCCGAAGAGCTCGAAGCCGACAGCCGGCTGACGCCACCCGCCACACTGACCATCCCGCTGCTCGGCCACCGCATCCACCTGCGTCCCGAGGGCCCCGACGAGGCATCGATCGCCACGGCCGAGAACGCCATCCTCACCGAGGGCGTCGTACCGCGCGGCCGGCCGTGGGCCGCTCTCGTGCTGATCGTGGCGGGCGTCGCGTGCCTGGCCGGAGCGGGGTTCAGCGCCTCGCTCCTGCTGGCCGCCGCCGGGGTGGCCATGCTCGGGCTGGGCGGCTGGCAGCTCTGGCAGCGTCACAAGACGATCGTCGCCGACGCCCGGTACGTGGCCGGCCAGGTCAACGAGCTGAAGGAACTGGCCGAAGGCGCCGTGTGGGCCCTGCACGCGTACGCCAGAGAAGCGGACGCACGCGCGAAACAGGCCGCTGACGATGCAGCCGAGCTCACCCGGCTGATTCGTCGCGGCCCGCGCGCTGCTTAGACCTGATCAGGTCGTCTCGATCTCCACGTGCGCCGGCGCGAGCAGGAACACGCGGTCGGCGATGCGCTCGATGCGCCCCTCGCAACCGAACGCGAGCCCGGCGGCGAAGTCGACCATCCTCGTCGCCTCGGGCATCGCCATGCCCGTGACATCCATGATCACCGTCTGCCCGTCACGGAAGTGCTGACCGATCAACGGTGCGTCGTTGTACTTGAGCGGCTGGACCATCACGATGCGTGACGCATCGACGTTCGCACGCCACCGCCGGGCAGCACGCTCCGTCGCCGGAACGTACTCGTCCTCGTAGTGCTCGTCGTCGTCATAGGCGTCGTCGTAGTGATCGACCCCGCTCAGGCCAAGGTAGTTCACCACCTTGCGCACAGCCCCCATCGGCTTGTCCTTTCCTCAGGAACTCACCGTAATCGGCACGTCCCTACACATTGGACGGTAACCGACGATTCCGCATTCGCCACGCGACACGCCCAGCCCTAATTCCATTTTGTACGGCTTGCAACCTGCTTGCATCTGGATATCCGTCCCCCCGTATAGCATCGGCCTCATGCGCCTGTTCACTGTAGACGCCTTCACCGACACAGCTTTCAAGGGTAATCCCGCAGGTGTCTGCCTGCTGGACTCTCCGGTTACTGATGGGTGGATGCAGAGCGTAGCCGCCGAGATGAACCTGTCCGAGACCGCCTTCCTGCTCGGCGATTCCCTGCGCTGGTTCACCCCTGTGGTCGAGGTCACTCTCTGCGGTCATGCCACGCTCGCGACCGCTCACGTTCTGTATTCGACCGGGGCGGCGACCGGCCCGGTCGAATTCCACACGGCGAGCGGAACGCTAACCGTGAATCGCGCCGCCGACGACCTCATCACGATGGATTTCCCGGCCAAGGAGGTGGCGCCCGCCACGCTTCCCGACGGCCTGGAGAAAGCGTTGGGAGCCGCACCCGTACGGGTCGCGAAAAGCGAGCTCGACCTGCTGGTCGAGGTCGATTCCGAGGAGACCGTACGCTCTCTGCGCCCCGACATCCCGGCCCTCTCGGCCATGGATGCCCGCGGCATCATCGTCACCGCCCTCGGCACCGGCACGGATTTTGTCTCCCGTTTCTTCGCCCCCAAAGTCGGCATTGCCGAAGATCCGGTCACGGGCTCGGCCCACTGCGCGTTGTCCCCGTACTGGTCGGCTCGCCTCGGCCGGACGACCCTGACCGGCGCGCAGCTCTCGGCGCGAGGCG
The DNA here is from genome assembly GCF_003947315.1 of Nonomuraea sp. WAC 01424. Classification (NCBI taxonomy): domain Bacteria; kingdom Bacillati; phylum Actinomycetota; class Actinomycetes; order Streptosporangiales; family Streptosporangiaceae; genus Nonomuraea; species Nonomuraea sp. WAC 01424. The sequence goes on along the minus strand of NZ_QHHZ01000035.1, from coordinate 2,947 downwards.
GCCTGGTCCACACGCGCCTGGACGGCGACCGCGTCCACCTCGCCGGCCGCGCCGTGACGATCCTCACCGGCACACTCCTCACCACCGGGTAAAAACTTTCTTACCTTCCTTGCTTCCCTCCGTCCAGCTATCTAACCTGCAAATCGAGTTGGAGGTTAGCTACCACCACAGGCAGGAGGTTCGGCACCATGCCGCTGACCTCGACCGATGCGGTGACCGGCCGTAAGAGACCGCCTGCGACGAGCGCCCGACGGGCACGTTCACCAGACACGCCCAGGACCACGACGCCGATCCGCGCACCGCGGAGATCCGGCACGGCGACCCGAAGGCCATCCGGACCTGACCCGGCACGGGCGCGGGGCCCTGACCCCGCCCCGGCACACCGAGGAGGCCACCATGCCCGAGCTGCCCTGCGACGACGAACACGCCCCGCTCTACTCCCTCGGACAGGTCGCCGACATGCTCCAGGTCCGCCAGGCCTACCTCCGCCGCCTGGACGAACACGACGTCATCAGCCCCAGCCGCTCGTCCGGCGGGCAACGCCGCTACTCCCGCCGCGACATCAAGACCGTCCAGCATGTGACCGACCTCGCCGACCAGGGCATGACCCTGATCGCCATCCGCCGCATCCTGCAACTCGAACGCGAACTCTCCGACGTACGCCGCGAGCTGGCAGAAGTCCGCACCCGCCTCGGCGATCCCGGTTGATCGTCACCCGCAGGTCGACTAGAACTACGGCATGCTACGCGGTGACAAAGTCGCCCTACGGGCCCGCCACGAGACAGACGTCCCCATCCTGCAGACGGAGCTCTACGACGACGTCGCAACCCGCTCCCGGGCCGCCTCCCGCCCCTGGCGGCCCTTCCCACCCGGCCTGCCCACCTCGCCGTACGCCGTCGCCGAACCCACCGACAACACCGCCTGCTTCTCGGTCGTGGAACTCACCGGCCGCGAACTCGCCGGCGAAGCACTCCTCTGGGGCATCGACCCCCACAACCGAACGGCCCACCTCGGCATCTCCCTACGCCCCGCCTTCCGCGGCAAGGGCCTGGGCACCGACACCGTACGCGTGTTGTGCCACTACGGCTTCGCCGTCCGCGGACTGCACCGCCTGCAGATCGAAACCCTGGCGGACAACACCGCCATGATCAGCATCGCCACCAACGCCGGCTTCGTCCGCGAGGGCACACTGCGCAAGAACGCCTGGGTCATGGGCCACTTCACCGACGAGGTCATCCTCGGCCTCCTCTCCACCGAATGGCCCCAACCCTGACCCTGCGCCTCAATCCGTCGCGCCCCGGCACCCCGGGCACCAGTGAGACCGCCATCCGCCCCGATGTCCAGAAGCCCCCACTCCCAGCACACCCGCCAACGGCCCTCGCCGCTCGACATCGCGAGCTCGCAGGCTCCGCGATCGGCCGACACACCCGCTATCCGGGCGCCCCGAGGGCCGACATGGGCAGGCGCGGCGTGCACGCCCCACTGCCTCTTGGCTCCAACAACGACTCCGCCCCCCTCCACGGAAACCACCGAATCGCCGCAGCCATTAGCCTCGGCCTCGAATCAGTCTCGCTCACCCTGCTCAGACAGCCCCTGCTCGCGCCCAGAAGAGATGCGATGCGGCAACATCGAGACCGCATCTTGCCCGCGTTAGCCAGTGGACGCGTCCCATGGCGCATTCGGACAGCGGGCGTGCCTGCTTCCTGCCAGGCCGCCCGCATGCCCGCCCGCCTGGGGCGCGGTACTGCCGGGACCTACACCGCGCGCATCAGCAAGTGGCCGCGACGGAAGCGTTCATCCTCCAGAGGCTCGCGCAACATCCGCGCCACCTCAACGAACCCTTCCTTACGGGCCATGTCTGCCAAATCATCGATCGGCCACCGATAGGCCGGTGTGACCTTGTGGTCGAACTGCACCACCGGATCCCCCTCGGACTCGAAGAAGCCGAACAAGAGGTGCCCTCCCGACGCCAGCACTCGCCGAAACTCCGCGAAGTACGGCGGCAGTTCCGGCGGCGGGATATGGATGAGCGAGTACCAGGAAAGCAGACCGCCCAGCTCGCCGTCGCCCACGTCGAAGGCGCCCATCGAACCGACCTCGAAACGCAGGGCGGGAAAGTCCCTACGAGCGATGTCGACCAGCGCGGGAGACAGATCGATGCCGAAGGCGTCCAGCCCGAGGTCACGCAGGTGCGCCGTCATGTAACCGGGCCCGCAACCGGCCTCGACAACGGGCAGGGGTTCGCCGCCCCGGACGAGCTCGGCGAACACGGCGACGATCGCGCGATCCAGCGGGAGACGGTCGAGCGAGCCCCGCACGAAATCGGCGTAGATGTCGGCGACGGCGTCGTAGGCGTCCGCCGTCGCGGTCAGATAGGAGGAGGATTCGGCCATGGCGGACGACTGTAGCTCATCGGCCGGCAAAGGTCGTCATCGACAGACCGCCGGCGCGTCCGCCCCGCCCCGACCGCCTGGCCGCCCAATCAACGAGCATGCCCGGCAACCAGCACAACCTGGTTGAACCTCCCAGCCCGAAGGCCCTCACACGGGACAGCTGAACAGCCTCCAGATCGCGCCACCCATACCCTGGTAGCCCTTGCCCTGTACGCAAGCCCCGCAGGACATCGCCCCGGCCGCCCCTTCGACCGGCAGCCAGCTCGCAGCGGCGTAACCCCCCCACACCGGTCGCCCCTCGGGAAAGGCCAACCGCGTTCCCAACATGCCAGCGTGCACCCGCAACCCTGCCCAACAGCGCGATCTGCACGGCCGGCAACATGCCCCGGAAACGCAGAAAGGGCCCCGACCAAACGGTCGGAGCCCTTTCCCAAAGATTGTCCGGCGGTGACCTACTCTCCCACACCCTCCCGAGTGCAGTACCATCGGCGCAGAGAAGCTTAACTTCCGGGTTCGGAATGTAACCGGGTGTTTCCTTCCCGCCATAACCGCCG
>NZ_QHHZ01000034.1:0-38570 GCF_003947315.1 Nonomuraea sp. WAC 01424 | reverse complement strand
CCGAAGATGTGACGGGGTTATGCATGGTTTTCATGCACTGGCTTTTAAACACACTGTTGAGTTCTCAAGAAACGGACGCGTACTTCCTCACCAGAACCCGTTCCCGGATCCTCGTTCAGAGGCGTTCATTTCGTCTTGCGTTCTTTCGTTGTGTCTTAATTCTTTCAGCCGTTCAAGTCTCTGTCAAATTGACCGGACTTGCTCGACCTGCTGGAATTAAGCCGCGTCCCGCTTCCGGGACAACCCCTCGAACTTACTCCCAAGCCCGACTCTTGTCGAATCGACCTTCCGTGGACGCGGACGTTCACCGGAGTGGCAGTTCTGAAGGTGGCCCCCGAGTGAGGCCGACGATCAACGCCGTCCTCGTGGGACTGGTGAACTCTATGTACGGCTCCCAGAACCGTCAAATCGGCGGCGCGCGACTCCTCGGCGAAGCCCGCTGGGTAGGTATTCCGGCGTGCGAGATCAGAACGTGCCCAGAGCACTCATCCTCCTGGTGGGCATCGCCGGCGCGGTGATCGCCCTTTTCGGACTTCGCGAGATCAATTCCATCGTCGGGCCCGTCGTCCTGGCGCTCGTACTGGTCATCGCCGTCGCCCCGGTGCGCAATTGGCTGGCGGCCCGGCGGGCGCCGACGTGGGTGCAGGTCGCCGTGCCGTTCCTGGTCGTGGTGCTGATGTTGCTCGGCATGGTCGGGATCCTGACGATCTCGGTGACGCAGCTCGTGTCGTTGCTGCCGTCGTACACCAAGCAGTTCCAGGCGCTGCTGGCCGAGTCCGAGCACTGGGCGGGCACGCACGGGCTGGGCAGCGACGTGCTGGGCAAAGCGGTGCAGGCGTTCGATCCGGGCCGGATGCTGGGTCTCGCGCAGAGCCTGCTCGGGAGCGTGATCGGCATCCTGTCCAGCCTGTTCCTCATCGTGGTGCTACTGCTGGCGATGTGCCTCGACGCGCCGATGACGGCGCGGATCCTCACGACCGGGGAGGGGAACAGGCCGCAGCTGGTGACGGCGCTGGCGATGTTCGCGCACAAGACGCGGCGGTATCTCATCGTCTCGACCGTCTTCGGGCTGATCGACGCGGTTCTCGATGTGATCGTGCTGTCGTTGCTGAACGTGCCGTTGCCCCTGTTGTGGGGGGTGCTGGCGTTGATCGCCAACTACATCCCGAACATCGGGTTCATCATCGGGCTGCTGCCGCCGGCCATGCTGGCGCTGCTGGACGGCGGGGTGGAGACGATGGTGCTGGTCGTCGTGGCCTACATCGTCATCAACGTGGTCACGCAGTCGTTCATCATGCCGAAGTTCCTGGGGGACGCGGTCGGGCTCTCGACGACGATGACGTTCCTGTCGCTGATCGTGTGGACGTTCATGCTGGGGCCGCTCGGCGCGATCCTGGCGATCCCGCTCAGCCTGCTGGCGCGGGCGTTGCTGATCGACAGCGATCCGAGCGCGAAGTGGGCGCAGGCGCTGGTGTCAGGCAAGATGCCGAACGGGTGAGAGCAGGCGGCCCAGCGTCACGCCGCTCAGCCGTTTGACGTCGTGGGACAGGTGGGCCTGGTCGGCGTAACCGGCGCGGGCCGCGACGTCCGCCGGGGGGAGGCCCGTACGGGCGAGGGTGAGCGCGCGCTGGAACCGGGTGATGCGCTGGAGGGTCTTCGGCGAGTAGCCGAAGGAGGCGACGCTGCGGCGGTGGAGCTGGCGCTCGCTGAGGCCGAGGGTCCAGGCGACGTCGCGCACGCTGCGGCCCATGCGCAGCGCGCCGGCCAGGTCGGGGGCGGCCGGGTCGGGGCCGGGGGCCTCGCGCAGCCGGGCGAGGACGGCGGCGCGCATGACCGCGAGGCGGTCGGACGGCGCCTCGTCGAGGGCGGGCACGGTGAGAGCGGCGAGGGCGGTCAGGGGGACGCGGCGGTCGCGCAGCTCGTGGATCGGGACGCCGAAGACGGCGCCGGCCGCGCCGGGCCGGAAACGGATGCCGACGAAGCTGTCGCCGGCCGCCATCGGGACCGGCTCCGGGCCGGTGTCGGGGCCGGCCACGAAGAGGCCGCCGGGCCCCCAGACGAGGTCGACGCAGGCGTCGGGCACCACCAGCTGGGTGGTGTCGCCCTCGCTGACCTGGTGCCACACGCACGCGATGCGGTCGACGAGGTCGGGGCCGGGGTGCCGTTCCGCGTACATGCCTCCAACGTATGCGACCCCGCCGACAGAACCGGGTCAGGGGTGGAGGCGGCCGTACGCGCGCAGGGTCCTCAGGTGCTGGATGGTCAGGTAGCCCGCCCATTCGTGCAGGACGAGCGGGGTCCAGGCGGCCCAGTTGGGGAACCAGCCGCCTTCGGGGGTCTGGGCGGCCTCCATGACGTCGAGGTGGGTGTCGAGGGTGGCGGCGTCGAACAGGGGCAGGGCCGACGGCGCGGGCGCGAGGTCGAGCGGGTGATGGACCGCGCCCTCGGCGTGCGGGTCGAAGGTGACCGTGGCCAGGACGGCCTCGACCTGGCGGGCGAACTCGGCGAGCGCGCGTTCGCGGTCGGGTACGTGCTCCAGGAACACGAGGAGGGCGCGGGCCTCGTACGGACTGGTCTCGGTGAGGTGGGCGAGGCGGGACCAGCAGAAGTCGGTGGCCGGGCCGAGCCAGGGGTGGGTGACGCCGTGCTTGTGCAGGAGCCCGGCGATCGCGGCGGTGGGGTTGACGTTGCCGGGCGGGTCGTCGGCGGTCTGCCACCAGGGCGCGCGCGGGGTGTCGCGGACGGACGGCAACACGAACGGCACCCCGCCGCCCGCCGCCGTGATGCCCGACAGGTAGTCGCAGGCGGCGGCGACCATCGGGGAGTCGAAGGCGTCGAGCTCGTCGAGGATCCAGAAGGCGACCTCGACCGGCTGCGGCTGGCTGCCGGCGCCGCGCAGGTTGGGCTCCAGGGCGTTGCCGAAGCCGCCGTCGGGGTTCTGGTAGCAGCGCAGGGCGTCGAGCACCCGCTCGCGGGGGCCGCCGGCGAACAGCGCCTCGAACCTCAGCCTGTCGATCAGCCTGCCGTGGAGTCGCAGGAATTGTGCCGCCCGGTCAAGTGTGTCCATGTTCTTCTCCGTCGAAAGGCTGTCTTCCCGGCGAAGCTATCGTTCAGGGCGGGGCGGGTTCTTGTCCGAATCGGACGCGCGGACGAGGTCATTTCATGTAGAAGACCGGACCGCGTGGCCGGAAGGGCAGCGGGGCGCCCTGGGGCACCAGGAAGGCGTGCTCGCGGCGGATGCGCAGCACGTCGCAGCGGCCGTCGGTGATCAGCAGGATCGGGCCGTCGGGCGGGAAGTCCTCGGCGCGTTCGAGCAGCTTGACGCCGGGCTGGAGGACGGTGCCACCCCGGCCGCGTACCCTGACCCGGCCGGCGATCTCCTCGACCGGCAGGTAGCCGGCGTCGTACGCCATGGCGTCGCAGAACACGACCCTGGCCTTCGGGACGTCGCGGGCGGCGGCGTAGGAGGCGATGGCGCCGAGTGCCTTGCCAAGCAGCCTGACGTCCATGGAGCCGGAGGTGTCGAGCACGACGCCGAACGTCTTCTTCCGTACGACCTCCTCGGGTCGTACCCGGCCGGGCCGCGGGATGCCGGGGCTGGCGGCCTGGCGGCGGGAGGCGCGGGCGTACGAGCGGCGCTTCTCCTCGGGCTGGAAGTGCTCGTCGAACCAGCGGGCGAGCTGGGCGTCCCAGGGCAGCGGCGGCTGGTCGAGTGCGCGGATCTCCTGTTCGAGCCCGGCGGGCAGCAGGCCGCGTCCGCTGGACTGGTGGTAGGCCAGGCCGGTGCACAGCGCGTTGCGGTAGTACTCGTCGAGGTCGACGTAGGAGCTGGCGCGGCGTGGCGGGCGGTCGAGCACGTCGCCGAGCCCGCGTCCGCGCAGGGTGGCCAGCTTGCGCATACGCCGCAGGTCGCCGGTGATGCGGTCGTAGACGGCCTCGGCGGACATGGCGCTCAGCGACTGGTCGAACAGCAGCCCTTCGGGCATCTCGCCGACGCCCATCTCGACCAGCCAGCCGTTGATCACGTAGTCGCAGGCGACGTTCCACAGGTACGGGTCGCGCATCCCGACGCGCTCGCCGTGGCGCAGCGCGGCGTGCAGCATCTCGTGGGCCAGGACGAAACGCCATTCGTGCTCGGTGTGCTCGGCCAGCGGGTTGACGTAGATCTCGCCCGCCTCGGCGCTGACCGCGGCGATCGAGATGTCCCAGCCCCTGGCCAGCTCGGCGTCCGAGACGATCTTCATGCCCGCGGCCAGCGCGCCGAGCAGCGGGTACGACGACATGAACCAGCGCAGCGCGACGTCCCAGGGGCCCTTGACGTGGCCTTCGACGGGGGTCCGCGGCGCGCCCGCCCGGTCCAGTGCGGACGTGGCCGCCTCCGCGATGCCGATCGCGAACCTGCGGCGGAAGTCGAAGTGGTCGGCGTCCTCCTCGGTGGAGATCGGGAAGTCGGCCGGGCCGAGCGGCTGGAAGCGCGGCGGGACGCCGAGCCTGCGCCACTGTTCGGACAGCGTCACCTCGTCCCCCTCGGGCAGCTCGTCGGGCAGCGCCGCGGGGCAGCGGCCGATCTTGAGCGTGCGCAGGAAACGTTCGACGGCCACGCAGCAGGCGGCGTGGTAGGCAGGCTCGGGCCGGTCGCCGTCGACGTCCTTGGGGGCGCACAGGCGCGGGTCGGCGTGGCCGAAGCCGAGGTGGAGCAGCAGGTGGCCGAAGACCCAGGACCACTCCTCGGCGGAGGCGCGGCGCTTGGGGTGGAAGGTGACGTCGCCGTCGCCGCCGACGACCGCCCACGCCTCGGGCGGCAGCCAGTCGTCGTCGGCCTCCAGCAGGTCGCTGTGGAAGCCGGCGAACAGCGGGTGGCGGGTGACGGCGGTCCAGCCCTTCAGCACCTCGGCCCGCCAGGGGTCGGCCTTGGGCTTGCGGCGGCTCACGCGCGGGCCGCCATGAGCCGGGGCACGTCCCTGCCGATCTCGACGAGGAACCAGATGGGGAGCGCGGGCGCGCCGTCCGCGTTGTTGGCGATGACGAGCTGGGCGCATTCGAGCGAGATCTCGGCCAGCTCGACGAGCCGGGTCTTGGCGCGGAAGCCCAGGTCGCGGCCGCGGGCGGAGGCGCCGCGCTGGTCGGCGGGCAGTTCCTTGATCAGGCGGGCGCGGAAGGCCTCGGCGAGGAAGTAGAGCAGGTCGCGCTCCTCCGGGCGGCGCGGCCAGGGCGCCTCGCCCTTGAGGACGGCGTCGAGGTCGTAGGCGTGGCGGACGGTCTTGACGTAGGCGCGGAAGGCCGAGGCGTGGGCGGTGGTGAGGGTGCCGAAGGCGAGCATCGCGATCGTCTCGTCGTCGACGTCGTCGCCGTAGGAGGTGAGCACGTCGGAGAGCATGTGCCAGGCGCGCGGCGAGGAGAACGGCTCCTCGGTCTTGGGCGGCGCGCTCCACAGGTGGTCGGGGCGCTGGGCGACGTAGTCGACGACCCACGGGTGGATGCCGTTGGCCGCCGCCCAGGCCAGCCAGTCGTCGGCCGAGGCGTGCAGGTGCACGTGGACCAGGCGGTTGATCAGCGCCGAGGCCATCGGGCGGGCCAGCGCGTTGTCGGTGGCCCGGTTGCCGGCGCCGATCACGACCGAGCCTTCGGGCAGCTCGTACGTGCCGATGCGGCGGTCGAGGATGAGCGAGTAGAACGCCTTCTGCACCTCGGGCGCCGAGGCGTTGAGCTCGTCGAGGAACAGGCAGTAGGGCTCGTCGCGGGCGATGGACTCCGGCGGGGCGAACCGGCTGCGCCCGCCGACCAGCTCGGGCACGCCGATCAGGTCCTCGGGGGCGAGCTGGGTGCCGAGCAGGGTCACGCATTCCAGGTCGAGCGAGCGGGCGAACTCGCGTACCAGCGAGCTCTTGCCGATGCCGGGGGCGCCCCACAGGAAGACCGGGCGGACCACGGCGACGTGCAGCAGCACCTCCGGCAGGCGTGCCGGGGTGACCTTGACCGTTGCCTGCATGCCTCCCAGAGTGGCGAACCGGGGTGGGCGTCCGCATCACATTAATCGTTTGCCCTGGTGGTGCGGGCCCGCCTACTGTCGGCGCCATGTGTTCCATGTTCTGCACCGTGTTCATCCGCATCCGCCACGGCCGGGCTCTGGCCTGCTAGCGGACGGCTGACACCGCGCGTCCGCAGGCGCGCCCAGGGCCCTTCGAGACCCGTTCATCTCGAAGACCCGAAGGGGCAGTGCTGTGGCGCAGAATTTCGCGCACGGAAACTATTCACACACTCAGAAGAACGTCAGGAACGGCGGCGGCGGTCGCACGCCCGCCGACCGGGTCAGGCGTGAGCTCTCGCAGAACTTCATGGCCGATCGGCATGCCGTGGAGCTGGTGGTCAAGGCGGCGGCGCCGGAGGGTCTGGTGCTCGAACCCGGCTGCGGGCCGGGCGCGCTCACGCTGGCGCTGGCCGAGGCCGGGGCCCGCGTGATCGGCTACGAGCTCGATCCCCGGCTCGCGGGGCGGCTGGCCTCGCGTACGCGGACCGATCCGCGGATCGAGGTGGTCAGGGGCGACTTCACGGCGGCCCGGTCGCCGGACGAGCCGTTCGCGGTCGTGGGCAACATCCCGTACTCGATCACGTCGAGGATCGTCGACTGGTGCCTGCGGGCTCGGGAGATGACCTCGGCGACGCTGGTCACGCAGCGGGAGTACGCGCGCAAGCGTACGGGCGACTACGGCCGGTGGAGCCTCGTGACGGTGTCGTCGTGGCCGTGGTTCGACTGGCGGCTCGGCGACACGATCGGCAGGGAGAGCTTCCGTCCCGTGCCGTCGGTCGACTCGGCGATCCTGCGCCTGCGTCGGCGGCCGGAGCCGCTGGTCTCGGATCGCGGCGGCTACCTGGAGCTGGTCGAGCTGGGCTTCGGCGGGGTCGGCGGCTCCGTACGGGCCTCGCTGCGCACCCGCTACCGGGGGGTGGACGCGGCGCTCGGCGAGGCGGGCGTGGCCCGCGACGCCGTCGTGGGCCACGTGCACCCGGACCAGTGGGTCGCGCTGTGGCGGCGGCTATGCCGCTGAGGTGACCTTGGCCGCCGCCCCGACGGCGGCGGCCCTGCTCCCCGGCTTGGCCACGCGGCGGCCCCAGGGCATGGCCAGCAGCAGGACCGGCAGCAGCACGATGGAGGCCCGCGACCAGTCGCGGTGCAGGTACCACCAGTCGTTCACGCTGAACTGCGTCATGTAGAGGTAGCCGAAGGCGGCCCAGGTGGAGGCGCCGATGATGGCCGGCCAGGCCCACCTGGTCGGCCTGGCCACCAGGAACGGCATGAACCACAGCAGGTACTGGGCGCCGAGCCGGGGCGTCATGACCATGAAGACGAGCAGGATGGCCGTGGTCAGGTCGATCGGGTCGGCGCGCCGCCACAGCAGCAGGACGGCGACGACGCTGATGTAGATGAGCTTGGTGCCGAACGAGGCCAGCCCCGGCATCAGCGCCCAGTCTCCGCCGGTGAACCACGGGGTGTAACCCCATTCGCCGACGATCGGGCGGATGTCCTGGATGGTACGGATGACCGCGGGGATCTCGTCGAGCGTGGTGCCCGCGAAGATCGGCGAGGTGAGCAGGAAGAACACCGGGACCAGGCCGGTGACGGCGAGGGCGGCGATCCTGGCGCGCAGGTGGGGCAGGAGCAGCAGCATGCCGGGGATCAACCAGATCGGCCAGCTCTTGGCGCACAGCGCGAGGCCCATGAGGAGCCCGGCGAGCAGGCCGCGCCGCAGGTCGGCCCGGTCGGTGGAGCCCGGCAGGAGGGCCCGGCGGAGCATGCCGCCGCGGCCGAGCACCCGGCGCACCGAAGGCCCGACCCCGTAGGCGGACACCCCGTTGCGCACGCGGGCGACGACGTCGGTCGTGATGCCGGGACGGTCGGGGTCGCCGGGCCCGCGGGCGACGACGAACGCGGCCACGCCGAACACGAGCGCGACCGGCTCGACCTGGCCGTGGACGCTGGCGATGAGCAGGGCGAGCGGGTTGAGCGCGTACTGGAGGGCGCGCAGGGAGGACTTGGGGCCGCCGGCCAGCTTGCCGACCAGCGGGATCAGCACGATGTCGGCGACGACGGTGACCAGGCGGCCGGCGTACTCCCATGGGATGCCGAGCCAGAGCAGGATGCCGTAGACGTAGGGGATGGTCGGCAGGAAGTGCCAGCCGCCCTCGCTGGCCAGGACCGGGTCCTTGCCCTGGAGGACCGCTTCGCCGGCCGGTTTGAAGCTCTCCATGAAGTCGACGGGTTGCCAGGAGTCGATCGCCGACGTGTACATGATCAGCACCCGTACGGCGACGCCGACGAGGACGGCGACGTAGAGGGGTGGCCGCCAATCCCGCCACTGCGCGACGAGGGCGAGCAGGACACCGGCGACGAGGACTATCCCCGTGAGAACTGCGTAATCCATGGCGGCCCCTAGCCTGCCGTAACAATCTGAGTGCCGCCACCTGGGCTTCCAATTCTTATCCCCGACATGCGGACACGTAACGCGATAGAACATGACTGTCTGTGTTGAACTTTTTCCATGGGGGGATCGCAGGTCAACCAGGCACTGGTCAGGCTCTATTTCGAGGTGCGGCACGGGGTCCGCGACCCGGTCGCGGCCTGGGCGAAACTCACAGGGAACTCTCAGGTCTACCGGGCCCGGCGCGGCGAGCGGAGAGTGCCGCTGGACGACGCGACGGCGGCCGAGCTGGCGGCGGCGGCGATCGTGCACACCGCCTCCGAGCACGGCGCGGACCGGGTGGCGGCGCTGGCGACGTCGCCGCTGGCCGGGGTGGTGGGCGGGCTGGGCGGCGCGCTGCTGACCGAGCATCCGTGCGCGTCGGAGCAGGTGCTCGGGCCGCGTTTCACGGGGCCGGGGGCCGATGACTGGGCGCGGGAGGCGTACGTGCTGCTGTGGGGCGAGAACAACCGGCTGGCCCGTACGGCGGACACGCCGTGGGTGATCGCCGGGCGGTACAAGGGTCAGAAGGTGGTGGCGATCGGCACCCATCCGACCCGGTTGTCGGACGAGACGCTGGTCGTGCGGCCGGGCACGGACGGCGCGCTGGCGATGGCGATGGGCCACGTGCTGCTGAAGGAGTTCTTCCTGGACCGGCCGCCGTTCGCCGCGCACGCGATGGAGCGTACGGACCTGCCGTTCCTGGTGCGGCTGCGCGAGCGTGAGGACGCGTACGTGCCGGGCGGGCTGCTCGGCCGGACCTGCGACCGGCTCAGCCTGTACGGCGGCGAGGCCGTGCAGGTGCTGCTGCCGCGTTTCGACTTCGGGCCGGGCGTGTTGCGGCGCGGCGTGCCGGTCGTCCGGGACGGCGGCGAGCTGGTGACCACGGTGTTCGACCTGCTGCTGGCCGCCTACGGCGTGGCGCGCGACGGGTTGCCTGGCGTGTGGCCGCAGGGGTACGCGGATCGGGAGCCGTACACGCCGGGGTGGCAGGAGATCTACACCGGGGTGGCCGCGTCGCGGACCGTGAAGACCGCGCGGGAGCTGGGCGTGACGGCGGAGAAGACCGGCGGGCGGTGCATGATCGTGCCGGGGCGGCTGGAGACGCCGCACGCCGACACCGCCTACCGGGCGATGCTGGCGTTGCTGGTGCTGACCGGGTGCGGCAGCGGGTGGGCGCAGCCGGCGGGCGGTGAGGGGATCCCGCTGGTGCCGTACCTGTGCCTGCACGCCTGCGGCGAGGACCGCGCGGACGTGGGCGCGCTGAGCTGGGCCCTGTGCGAGGGGCTGTTCGCGCGCCGCACGTCGCGCTCGGTCCTGCTGGAGGCGGTGCGCGACGGGTGGCCGATGGCGCCCTCGCCGCGCGTGCTGGCGATCCCCCGGCCGATCTACCCGCTGCCGCCGGAGGTCGACCTGCTCATCGGCCCCGACGAGCAGTGCGACCTCGCGCCGCCGGACGCGGAGCTGGTGGCCGAGGCGGTGGCGCGGCTGGCCGGGCGTACCGCCCGGGCGCGGCGGGGCGGCACGCCGGCGGACGGGCGCATGCGCCTGATGGTCGACCACGCCTGGATGCACGAGTACGGCGAGGCGCTGCCGACCTACCGTCCGCCGGGGTTGGGGGTGCAGCTCAAGCCCACCCAGCTGGTCCGGCCGTTCACAGGCCGTTGAGGTAGGACCGGTGACTCCTTGAGAACTCGAAGGCGTTGTACTTGTCCCAGTTGATCGACCAGGTCATCAGGCCGCGCAGGTTGGGGTAGACGCCGCGCGGTTTGTAGGAGCCGCAGTTGACGCCCTTGGCCAGACAGTCGAACGCCTTCTGCACCTCCCCGACGGTGGTGAACCCGTTGCCCGCGTTGGGCGAGGCGGGCAGTCCGATGGCCACCTGGTCCTGGCGCAGCGGCGGGAACACGTTGTTGGGATTGCCCATGATCGGGAAGCCGGCCAGCAGCATGTCCGTCATGGCGACGTGGAAGTCGTGCCCGCCCATCGTGTGGTACTGGTTGTCCAGGCCGGTGATCGGCCCGGAGTTGTAGTCCTGCACGTGCAGGAGGGTCAGGTCGTCGCGCAGGGCGTGGATGACGGGCAGGTAGGAGGCGGCCCTGCTGTCGGCCGAGCCGTTCGGGCCGGGGCCGTAGAACTGGTAGCCGAGCTGGACGAAGAACGTCTCGGGCGCCATGGTGAGCACGAACTTGGCGCCGTAGCGGCTCTTGAGCGTGCGCAGCGCGGAGATCAGGTTGACGACGACGGGTGTGGTGGGGTTGGCCAGGTTCGTGTCGCCCTGGTTGAGGTAGAGGGAGTGGCCCTCGAAGTCCACGTCGAGGCCGTCGAGGCCGTACCTGTCGATGATGGCCGCGACCGACTCGACGAACTTGTCGCGGGCCGCCGTGGTGGTGAGCTGCACCTGGCCGTTCTGGCCGCCGATCGAGATGAGCACCTTCTTGCCCTGGGCCTGCTTGGCCTTGATGGCGGCGACGAAGTCGGCCTCGGGCTCGACGTTCGGGCACTCGGCGACCGGGCATTGGCGGAAGCGGATGTCGCCCGAGGTCACCGAGGTGGGCTCGCCGAAGGCCAGGTTGATGACGTCCCATTCGGCGGGGACGTCGGCCATGCGGATGTAGCCGGAGCCGTTGGCGAAGGAGGCGTGCAGGTAGCCGACCAGGACGCGCTTGGGCAGCCCGCCGCCTCCGCCGCCGCCGGTCGTGGTGGTGCCGGTGGCCTCGGAGGTGTAGGCCGAGCAGTTGCCGGCCGCGTCGCAGGCGCGGACCTTGAAGCGGTACGTGGTCGAGGCGCTGAGGCCGGTGGCGGTGTGGCTGGTGCCGGTCACGGCGACCGGGGAGCCGCCGTCGCGGGAGACCTCGTACCGGTCGACGCCGACGTTGTCGGTGGAGGCCGACCAGGTGGCGGTGAGCGTGCTGCTCGTGGCGCCGCCCACGGTCAGGTTGCCGGGGACGGTGGGGGCCTGGTTGTCGCCGCCGCCTCCGCCGCCGGGTGCGCCGTCCAGGACGATGTCGTCGGCGACGTAAGCGGTCTGGCCGTACCAGCCGTTGAGGTAGATCGTCACGGACGTGGTGCTCGCGCCGGTGGTGAAGGTGGTGCGCAGCTGCGTCCAGGACGAGCCGGGCGAGCCCCACGTCTGCGGGTCGGTGCCGCCGGTCCCGGTCGCGCCGAGGAAGACGTAGCTGCCCTGCACCCAGGCCGACAACGTGTACGACGACGACGGCTGCACCCTGATCTGCTGCTGGCACCGGGCGGTGTCGACGCCCGCCGGGGTGGCCCGCAGGGCCTTCGTGCCGCCGTGGACGGGAGAGGTGACGGCGGCGGCGCCGGAGGAGGCGCTGCAGGTCCAGCCGGTCAGCCCGTCCTCGAAGCCGGGATTGACGGCGATGTTGGCCGCCAGGGCGGGAGTGGCGGTCAGTCCCGCCGTACCGAGGGCGAGCGCGACCGCCGCCACGGCGGTGCGCCACCTGAAGATGCCGCTCATCCGGTGAACCCCTTGAAGATGTTCGTGAACTCGTAGCTGGACTGGGAGATCCCGCTGCAGGTGGGCGAGATCTGGCCGTTCGGGCAGCCGCCGTTGTCGCGGGCCGCGGACCAGAAGCCGACGAATCCGATGTGGTTGCTGTTGGCCCAGGTCAGGAGCTTGCGGGCGTCGGCCTGGGTGGTGGTCATGCCGGTGTCGTTCTTGCCGATCATGGGGGTGACGCCGAGCGCGCGCCTGAGCTGGGCATCGCTCTTGGCGGGCCAGACGCCCTTCATCTGGCCGAGCGTGGCCTGCGCGGCGGCGGTCATCGCGTCGCCCCAGTTGCCGGTGTAGCCGAAGTTCATCAGCATCGGGTTGACGATCACGTCGAGGCCCTTGGCGGCGGCGTCCTGGAGGATCTGCAGCGAGAACGGGTCCACGCCGTAGTCCTGGCCCTGCACGCGCAGCGTGTAGCTGATCACCGTGCCGCGCTCGGCCTGGAGCTGCTTGAGCGCGGTGTTGACCTTGCCGGCGTCGATGCTCGCCTCGACGTCGATGTCCAGGTGGTTGGTGCCGACGGTGTCGAGCACCTTCTTGTACGCGGCCAGCAGCGCCGCCGAGGTGCCGCAGGCGTGCTCCAGGTACGGGCCGACCGCGCCGCCGCTGGCCACGACCACCTGGCCGCCCTGGGCCTGGAGTGCCTTGACGTCGTTGATGATCCGGGTGTCGGCGAGCGGGATCGTGCCGCCCCAGGCGGGGTTGCAGCCGGAGCTGTCGCCGAGGACGAAGGCCAGCGTGTAGTTCTTCACGCCGGTCGCGTTGGCCGCGCCCACCAGGGACGGGCTGGTCATCGTGATGTCGATGTAGGGGGCGTACCTGATGTCGCCGGCGGGCGGGACGGTGTCCTTGGAGGTGCGGCCGCTGACCGGGGCCGAGTAGGCCGAGCAGTTGCCGGCGGCGTCGCAGGCCCTGACGCGGAAGGCGTAGGCGGTGTCGGGGGTCAGGCCGGTGGCGGTGTGGCTGGTCGTGGGTACGGCGACGGGGGCGGCGTCGTCCCTGGAGACCTCGTAGCGGGCCACCGAGCCGGAGTTGTCGGTGGAGGCCGACCAGGTCACGGTGAGGGAGGTGCCGGTGGGGCCGCCGACGGCCACGCCGCCGGGGACGGTCGGGGCCTCGGTGTCGGGCGGGCCGCCGGGGCCGTCGAGCACGATGTCGTCGGCGGTGTAGGCGGTCTGGCCGTACCAGCCGTTGACGTACACGGTCACGGAGGTGGTGCTCGCGCCGGTGGTGAAGGAGGTCTTGAGCTGGCCCCACTGGTTGCCGGGGGCGCCCCACGTGCTGGCGTTGACGCCGGTGCCGGTCGCGCCGAGGAAGACGTAGGAGCCCTGGACCCAGGCGGAGAGCTGGTAGGCGGTACTGGGCTTGACGGTGATGGTCTGCTGGCATCGGGCGAGGTCGGACCCCTGCGGGGTGGCCTGGAGCGCCTGCGTGCCGCTGTGCGCGGGGGTGGTGACGGCCTGCGCGCCGGCCGGGCAGGTCCAGCCGCTCAGGCCGGACTCGAATCCGGGGTTGGTCAGGATGTTCGCGGCGGCGGCGGGGGTCGCGTGCAGGGCGGTGAGCCCCAGCGCGGCCAGGGCCGTGGCCGCCAGTCCTCGCAGTCTGGTGCGGGGTCTCATGCGGGTCCTTTCGGGGGGTGCGGACCGCGCGCCGGTGCGGCCCGCCACCCGGGGGTGGCGGGCCGCCTCAGCGGGTCAGAAGCCAGCGGTGATCTTGGTGAACTCCCAGTTCTCCTGGGCGATGCCGCTGCAGTTCTCCGCGACGCCGCCACCCGGGCAGGGACGGTCGCGGTTGACCGACCAGAACGCGAGCCTGGTCAGGCCGTGGGAGTTGGCGTAGTCCCGGATCTGGGTCCAGGTGCTCTGGTTGGTGAGCTCCTGCTGGTCGGACAGACCGTTCATGCCGGAGATGCCCATGTGGGCGTACGCCTGGGCGTCGGTCCAGCCCTGAGCGGTCTTCAGGGCGTTCTTGAGCCCTTCGGCCGCGTTGATGGTGTTCTGGTACATGTTGGCGCCGCCGCCGAAGTCGAACGGCATGATCGTGTAGTTGTCGATCGGCACGGCCAGTTCCTTGGCGCGGTTGATCAGGCGGGTGCCGTAGTAGGTCGGGCCGGTGGTCGCGGTGCCGAAGGTGACGGCGATCTTGACGTTCGGGTTGGCCGACTTGACGATCTTGAGGGCGTTCAGGATGCGGTCCTGGACGGTCAGGTTCTCGAACTCGTCGGTGTTCTCGATGTCGAAGTCCACGACGGCCGGGCCGACGGCGTTGATGACCTTCTGGACCGCGCCGGCGAACAGCTCAGGCGTGGAGCAGTTCGGGCCGAGCTTGTTGCCCTGCCAGCCGCCGAAGGAGACCTGAACACTGCCGCCGGCCGCCTTGATGGCCGAGATGGCCTGCGCGTCCTGGCCGCCGGACAGCGGGCGCTGCCCGTCCCAGGCCGGGTTGCAGCCGTTGCTGGCCAGGATGAACGCCATGGTGAACGACTTGATGCCGGTCGCGTTCATCACGGTGGTGGGAGAGGGCGGGTCGCCCCAGCCGGTGTAGAGGTAGGGGGCGCCGGGCATCTTGCCGCCGGTCGGGCAGCCGGTCGTGGTCGCGGAGACGTCACGTCCGGCCGACTCGCCGACCGAGTTGTACGCCTTGACGGTGTAGGTGTGGCTCTGGCACGCGCTCAGTCCGGAGATCGTCGTGCTGGTCCCGGTGACCTCGGCCTTCTGGGTCGCGCCCTCGTAGACGCGGTACCCGGTCACCGTGCCGGAGGAGGCGCCCCACGACAGCGCGATGCTGGTGTCGGTCACCGTCGTCGTGACCGTGCCGGGCTGGCCGGGCGCGCCGTTGCCGCCGGGGGTGGTGACGCTGAGCGTGTTGCTGACGCCGGACAGGTTCCCCGCGGCGTCGCGGGCCCGGACGGTGTAGGCGTAGGTGGTCGAGGCCGTCAGCCCGTTGTCGGTGTACGTCGTGCCGGTCGCGGTGCCGACCTGCGTGCCGCCGCGGTAGACGTTGTAGCCGGTCACGCCGACGTTGTCGGTGGAGGCGTCCCAGGCCAGGGAGGCGCTGGTCGAGGTGACGGCGGTCGAGCGGAGGTTGCCGGGCACCGACGGCGGTGTGGGGTCGCCCCCGCCGCCGCCCTGCTTCCACAGTGCGGGCACGTTCGGCGGCTCCCAGCCGGGCTGGGAGGTGTGGCCCTGGATGGCCACGTAGTCCACGCCGTTGTAGGTGACCGAGGCGCCCGTGGCGTACGCGGTCCACGGCGCCCAGGCGGCGGCCAGCTGCTGCTGGGCCGCGGCGCCGTAGGCCATGGGCACGCCGGTGGCGAGGCCGGCCCCGGTGAGGGCGATGGCCATGCCGGCCATCGAGGCGATCAGCTTTCTACGTAATCTCATGGCATTCCCTGAAGGTGCGGCTTGACGGTCTTGGAGAAGGACCAGTTGTTGCTGGCATCCCAGTTGATGGACCAGGTCATCGCGCCCCGGATGTCCGGGTAGGCGCGCGGCGGTACGAAGGTCCCGCAACTGGTGCGCTTGGCCAGGCAGTCGAGTGCCTGGTTGACGAGGGAGGGCGAGACGACGCCGGCACCCGCGGCGCCGGGCCCGGCCGGCAGGCCCAGCGCCACCTGGTCGGGGCGCAGGCCGTTCTCCAACTGGATGCAGGCCAGGGCGGTCATGAAGTTGACCGTCCCCTGCGAGTACGCGGCGGACTGGTCGCAGCCGAGCATGGAGCCCGAGTTGTAGTACTGCATGTTGACGACGGTGAGGATGTCCTTGATGTTCAGGGCGAGCCTGAAGTACTCCATCCCGGTCGACTGCATGTCGATGGTCTGCGGGGCCATCATGATGATCAGGCCGCTGCCCGCCTTGGCCCGCAGCGCCCGCAGGGCCTGGGCCATGTAGGTGGCGTTGAGGCCGTTCTCCAGGTCGATGTCCACGCCGTCGAAGCCGTAGTTCTGCATCAGCGCGTACACCGTGTCGGCGAACTTCGTCGCGGCCGTGCCGCTGGAGACCTGCACGCGGCCGGCCTCGCCGCCGACCGACAGGATGACCTTCTTGCCGCGCTGGTGCAGGGCCTGCACGTCGGCCTTGAACTGGGCGTCGGTGTAGCCGCCGAGCGCGGTGGAAAGGCCCGGGTCGACCGAGAAGACGACCTCGCCCGCGGTGGAGGTGGCCTCGCCGAACGCGATGGCGACCACGTCGTACTCGTTGGGCACGGCCGACAACTTCAGCTCGGTCGCGGCGTTGACGAAGTTGTGCCAGTAACCGGTGAGGAAGTGCTTGGGCAGCGGGTCGGTCGGGCAGCCCGGGGTGGTGAAGGAGAAGGTGTCGCTGGGCGGGCCGTCGCCGGTGGCGTTCGTCGCGGTGACCGTCAGCGTGTACGAGGTGCAGCTCGTCAGGCCGGAGAGGGTGTAGGAGGTGCCGGTGACGGAGGCGACCTGGGAACCGTTGAGGCGGACCTTGTAACCCGTGGCCCCCGCGACCGCCGGCCAGGAGACCGTGACGCTGGTCGGGGAGCTGCTGGTCAGGCTGATCGCGCCGACCTTGCCGGGCACGCCGGTGCCGCAGCCCGCGGTGGTGGCGGTCACGGCGTCGCCGGCGGCCGACTCGCCCGCCGAGTTGTACGCCTTGACGGTGTAGGTGTGGTTCTCGCAGGTGCCGAGCCCGGTGACGGTCGCCGTGGTGCCGGTGACCGTGGCCTTGACTGCGCTGCCTTCGTAGACGCGGTAGCCGGTCACCGTGCCGGAGGAGGCACCCCAGGACAGGGCGATGCTGGTGTCGGTGCTGGTCGCGGTGGCCGTGCCGGGCTTGCCGGGGACCTCGACGGTCGAGCCGCCGCACGAGGAGCCGTTCAGCGTGCAGCCGGTGATGCCGGGGAAGTTGCCCGGGGCGCCGTTGAAGCCGAAGCTCGTGCTCGCCCCGGCCGCCAGCGGACCCGCCCAGCTCGGCGCGGTGAACGTGTAGTGCTGGCCGCTCCTGGTCAGGACCGCGTCCCAGGCGGACGGGATCGAGAACCCGGAGGGCACGTCGAACTGTACGTTCCAGCTCAGGGGGGCGGTGGTGCCGTTGACGACGGTGACCTTGCCCTCGAAGCCGGAGCCCCAGTCGGAGACCTTGACGAAGGTCGCGGTGGCGGCGGCGGCTTGGGCGGGCAGGGCCAGGAGACTCAGTGCGAGGGTCGCGAGCGCAATGAGGATCGCGCGAAATCTCACTGTCGATTTCCGTTCTTCTGGCGTGCCGTACGGCTTGCACCGGGGGGTGAGAGCGCAAGCCGTACGGCACGGGCCCGTGGAGGTGAGACACGGGCCTTTTCGGGGGGTGTCAGCGCAGGCCGGTGGAACGGGGGCGCGCGGAGCTTGCAGCGGCAGTCAGGGCCGGTGCGAACGGGCACGGCCGCATGATCGCTCCCGCGGCTGGGAAACAACGTGGGGGGTGTCCACGCCCGCAGCGCCGGGGCGTGGGAAAAGGATGGTTCGGGGGGTGTATCCGCAGCTCAGAGTCGAGTCACGCGGGTGGCGAGCGAGTCATGGGCCATCCGATCCATGATTTCTTTTAGGAAAGTTTCCTAAGAGTTGTCGCGATCGTAGCCTTGACACCGAGTGCTTACAAGACCCAATCACGTGACATCCCGTGACGTGCCGAAACACGCGGTACGGGACCGAAAGGCAGCGCCCCCTCGACCGGATCGGGGTCCGGAACGAGGGGGCGCGGCGGTCGGTCAGGGCTGCTGCGTGATCTTGACGTCGTCCACGCCGGCCTCCACGAGGGAGGCGCCGGAGGCGTCGGCCGCGTCGATGAGGATGCGGACCGTCTGGCCCGCGTACGCGGTGAGGTCGGCCGTGGCCACGGCCCAGGCGCCGTTGCGGTTGGCGGCCGCGCCGGCCTGCTGGAGCACGGTGGTCGTGGTGCCGCCGACGACGCGGACCCGGAAGTAGTCCGCGCTGGAGGCGTTCGAGCCGTGCGCCAGGTACCACGACAACGACAGGCTCAGGGTGCCCGTCGAGGGCAGCGTGACGGGCGGCGACTGGATCGAGGTGATGCCGCCGTCGATGTCGTAGTCACCGGCGGCGGTGCCCGCCAGGCGGCCGGTCACCAGGTCGTTGGTGCCGCTGACCGTGGTGCCGAGCTGCTTGGCGCCCGAGGAGGTGGTCGCCTCGGGGTCACCGCGCTCCCACACGCCCGTGGTGGCGGTGTCGGTGCCGGACGGGTTCACCGTCCAGCCGGTCGCCGTCTCGAACGTGTCGGACCAGACCGTCACCGGCGGCGTGCCGGTGCCGCAGTACTGGGCCTCCTTGCCGATGATGCGGTACACGCAGTCCGAGTATTCGAGGAAGCGCAGCACGGCCTCCTTGTTGCGGGTGGTCTGCGGGACGATCTGCTCGTCCGGCGGGTAGAAGCCGGGGCTCGCGCCGACCGGGTACATCTCGAACGTGAAGCTGAAGATCTTGTACGCGCCCCACATCCAGTCGTCGATGGTCCCGTCGGTGATGTAGAGATCGCTGGACTGCTCGGGTGTGTACCCGTTGGTCGCGGCCATGTTCTGGCCGAGCGTGGCGTGGGCGTCCCGGTCGTCCTGGGTCAGGCCGGGGGCGGTGTCGTTGTAGGTGAAGCCGTAGGGCCACAGGACCAGTTCGCTGTAGGTGTGCCAGTCGAGGTTCGTCCTGATCTGCTGCACACCGCCGACGACCCGGCTGCGTACCCAGTCGGCCGCCGCCTTGACCTCTGGGGCCGACTCGGCGCTCGCGCCGCGGTAGGTCTCGCTGGAGGTCGTGCCCGAGGAGCCGCCGCAGCAGCCCCACTGGTAGGCCCAGTTGCGGTTCAGGTCGGTGCCGACGGCCGAGGAGCCGGAGTTCGGCTGCCGGTTCTTACGCCAGGAGCGGTACGTGCCGCTGGCGATGTCGTACTCGCCGCCGTCCGGGTTGAGGTCCGGCATGATCCAGATCTCGCGGGTGTTGACGAGGTTCGTGATCCTGGAGTCGGTGCCGTAGTTGTCGGTCAGCAGATGCATGATGTAGAGCGCCATCTCGACCGTCATGTGCTCGCGCGCGTGCTGGTGCGCGCTGAACAGCACCTCGGGCTCGGCCTCGTCGGTGCCCACGTTGTCGCTGATCTTGATCAGCCGCAGCGCCCGTCCCTCGTACGAGGTGCCGAACGTGCTCTGGCTCATGATCGACGGATTGGCCGCGACCATGTTGTTGATCTCGGCCGTCATCTCCGCGAAGTTGTGGTAACCCGAGTCGGCCGGCGGGAAGTCGAACGCCCCGACGGCGGACGGGGGTGCCGGACGCGGCGCGTCCGCGACCCGGTAGCCGAGCCGCCTGATGGCCGCGATCTCCGCCGGAGTGGCGGTGACCAGCACCGAGTCCGGGTTCACCTCCTCGATGGCGGCCCCGGTGGCCGCCACCGCGCTGCGCTGCCGCGCGGCGGCCGGGCCGGAGACCCGGTACTGCTTGTTCGCCGGTGGCTCGGCGCCGGCGCCCGCACCGGTCATGCCGGTCAGGCTGACCATGCTCAGGACCGCCAGCAGGATGACTAATCGGTGTTTCACCTCGTCCTCCTCGCCCGCGCGGGACTGGGGGTTGACCCGCGCCTGAACTGAGAGTGAAGACGTTGGGTGCTCTAGGAAAGACCCAATTTTCCGTCGAACCGGACCAGGGTCTCGGCCAGCGGTTTCCTGGCCAGATCAGGCACCTCGGCGTCGGGGGCCGCGTACCCGATCGGGAACAGGATGTAGGGCCGCTCGTTGGCCGGCCGGCCGCAGATCTCGGTCAGGAAGGCCATCGGGTTGGGCGTGTGGGTGAGCGTGGACAGGCCCATGGCGTGCAGGGCGGTGATGAACAGGCCGCAGGCGATGCCCACGCTCTCGTTGACGTAGTAGTGCTTGACCTTCCGGCCGCCGGGGCGCACGCCGTACTTCTCGGCGAAGCACACCACCAGCCAGGGCACGACCTCCAGGTAGCCCTTGTCGGAGGTGGTCTCCAGCGGCGCCAGCGCCTCGCGCCACTCCTGCGGCAGCCGGCCGCCCTCGTAGTTCTGGCGTTCCTCCAGCTCGGCGGCCTCGCGGATGCGGCGCTTGGTCTCCGGGTCGCTGATCGCCACGAACTTCCACGGCTGCTGGTGGGCCCCGGACGGCGCGGTGTTGGCCGCCCGTACGGCCAGCTCGACGCACCGGTACGGCACCGGCTCGTCGCTGAAGAAGCGCACGCTGCGCCGCCGGTCCACCAGCGCGTGGAACTCCTCCCCGCGCTTGATCATCTCGTCGGCCTCGAAACGCTCGGGCCGGTAGGGGACGAACGGATACTGGTGCTCCATAAGATCCGCAGTCTCGGCATCACTGGCGGCTGTGACAACACCGGTCGCCGTATGCTGCCGATCTGACAGGCAAAATGGCTTTTGGGAGGCGAATATGCCGGCACGTCGCCGCGGGCTCGACGATCTGGACCTGCGCGTCCTGCGCCTGGTCGCCGAACGTCCGCGCAGCGGGCTGCTGGAGATCGCCCGGCTGCTCGGGGTGGCGCGCGGGACCGTACAGGCCAGGCTGGACCGGATGACCGCGGACGGCGTGATCACCGACTACGGCCCCAACCTGTCCCCCGCCGCGCTGGGCTACCCGGTGCAGGCGTTCACCACCCTGGAGGTCGAGCAGGCCGCCCGCGAGCACATCTCCAGGACGCTGGAGTCCATCCCCGAGCTGCTCGAAGCCTGCATCGTGACCGGTCCCGGCGACGTGTGGTGCCGCATCGCGGGCCGCGACAACGAGCACATCCAGCGGGTGATCGACGACATGCTGACAATCCCGGGCGTACGCAGGAGCACCACCGTCATCGCGCTGTCGACGGTGGTCCCCCACCGGGTACGGCCGCTGGCGGCGGCTGACAGGTAGCTGCCAGGCCGCTGCCAGCGCGCCCCGCGACCGTAGGGGCATGACATACGCGATCGAAGCGGAAGGGCTCGTCAAGAGGTACGGCGACAAGGCCGCGCTGGACGGCGTGGACCTGCGGGTCCGGACCGGCAGCGTACTCGGCGTGCTCGGCCCGAACGGCGCGGGCAAGACCACCACCGTCCGCGTCCTGGCCACCCTCGCCGTCCCCGACGCCGGGCACGCCACGGTCGGCGGGTACGACGTCACCACCCAGGCCCGCCGGGTCCGTGAGCTGATCGGCCTGACCGGCCAGTACGCCTCGGTCGACGAGAAGCTGACCGGCACCCAGAACCTCGTGCTCGTGGGCCGTCTGCTCGGCCTGTCCAGGCAGCGGGCCAGGACCAGGGCCGCCGAGCTGCTGGCCCGGTTCGGGCTGGAGGAGGCGGCGGGCCGGGCCGCGGCCGGCTACTCGGGCGGCATGCGCCGCCGGCTCGACCTGGCGGTCAGCCTGGTCAGCCGGCCGCGGATCCTGTTCCTGGACGAGCCGACGACCGGCCTCGACCCGCGGGCCCGCGGCGACCTGTGGGACGTGGTCAGGGACCTGGTCGCGGACGGGGTGACCGTACTGCTGACCACCCAGTACCTGGAGGAGGCCGACCAGCTCGCCGACGACCTGCTGGTCGTCGACCGCGGCCGGGTGGCGGCGAGCGGCACACCCGCCGAGCTGAAGTCGCTGGCCGGCGGGCACCGGCTGGACGTGCGGCCGCTGCGCGCCGCCGACCTGGAGAAGGCCGGCTCGATCCTCGGCGCCACGGCCGTGGACGGCCTGCTCAGCGTGCCCGTGCACGACCTGGCCGCCCCTCCGGACCTGCTCAGGCGGCTGGACGACGCCGGGATCGTGCTGGCCGAGCACGCCCTGCGCCTGCCCTCGCTCGACGACGTCTTCCGCACACTCACCGGAGCAAGCTCATGACCACCGCGCTCTCCCAAGGGCTGACGCTCGCCTGGCGCAGCCTGATCCCCCTGAAGAACAATCCCGGCCAGCTCGCCGGGCTGCTGCTCCAGCCCGTTTTCATGATCGTTATCTTCGTCTACCTGTTCGGCGGGGCGGCCGGAGGTGACCGGGCCGGGGCGGTGTCGTACATGTTGCCCGGGGTGCTGGTCCAGGTCGCGCTGATGGCGACGATCACCACGGGCATGAACCTGGCGACCGACATCGGCAACGGCGTGTTCGACCGGTTCAGGACCATGCCGATCGCCCGGTCGGCGCCGCTGGCCGGGCGGATCATGGCCGACCTGCTGACGCTGCTGATCACGATCGCCATGTCCGTGGCCGTGGGGTACGCCGTCGGCTTCCGCGTACGGACCGATCCGCTGAGCGCGCTGGCCGGGGTCGGCCTGGTGCTGCTCATGGCGATGGCCCTGAGCTGGGGGTCGGCCTGGATCGGGCTGGCGGCCAAGTCGGTCACCTCGATGCAGGGCATCGCCACCGCCGTACTGCTGCCGCTGACGTTCGGCAGCAGCGCCTTCGTCCCCGCCACCGGCCTGCCGGGCTGGCTGACCTGGTGGATGGGCGTCAACCCCGTCTCCCACCTGGCCGGCGCCCTGCGCGGGCTCATGGTGGGCGGCCTGGCGGCCTCGGACGTGTGGATCACCCTCGGCTGGACCGCCGCGCTGCTCGCCCTCTTCGCCCCCTTCGCCCTCCGGGCCTACTCCAGGAAAGTACGATGATCGAAACCACCGAGACCATGACCACCCGCGACGGCGTCGAGCTCGTGGCGACGCTCTGGCGTCCCGATCAGGACGGTTCCCATCCCGTCCTGCTCTCCCGCACCCCCTACGGCCGGGGCCCGCAGGCCCCCGGCTACCACCTCGACGTCGAACGCCTGGTCGCCGCCGGTTACGCCGTGTGCCTCCAGGACGTCCGCGGCACCGGCTCCTCCCAGGGCGAGTTCCGCTTCATCAGGGGCGAGGCCGCCGACGGCCACGACGCGGTCCGCTGGGCGGCGACGCGCCCCTGGTCCGACGGGAACGTCGGCATGTTCGGAGACTCCTACCTGGCGATCACCCAGCTGCTGGCCGCCCAGGAGCGGCCCGAGGGCCTGCGGGCCATCGCCCCGCACGTCTCCCCCTTCGGCCTGTACGAATGCGTCCACCAGCCGGGTGGCATCCCCAACCTGAACGTCTTCCTCACCGTCAGCCTGATGGTCCTGGCCGTCCAGGAGCTGGACCGCCGGATCGCGGCCGGCACCGGCGGCCCGCGCGACAGGGAGGCGTACCTGGAGGCGGTCGGCATGCCCCACGCCTTCGCCCGGACCGTCCAGGAGTTGTCCGAGCGGGTGCCGCCCGGCGACCAGCCGCTGCTGGCCGACCTCGTGCCGTTCTACTCGACGTTCATGAACACCACCGACCCGGCCGACCCGCTGTGGCGCGAGGGCGTCGTGGACCACGCCGCGATCGAGACCCCCGCCCTGGTCGGCACCGGCTGGTACGACTACTTCAACACCGCCTCGATCGAGCACTACCTGCGCCTGCGCGGGCCGCGCCGGCTGATCGTCGGGCCGTGGAGCCACATCAGCCACGGCCGGGACATCTGCGGCCGCGACTACGGCGACCAGGCCGGTCAGGACGCCGTGGACTGGACCGGGATCCACCTGGACTGGTTCGACCACTGGCTGCGCGGCGTGCCCGTCCGGGAGAGCGCGCCGGTGAAGATCTTCGTCATGGGGGCCGACGAGTGGCGGGAGGAGGAGTCCTGGCCGCTGACGCGGGCCCGGCCGGTGCCGTACCACCTGGGGGCGGACGGCACGCTGGGCACCGAGCCTGCGGGCGGGGGTGCGGCGGGTGCGTTCACCGCCGATCCCGGCGATCCGGTGCCGACGGTGGGCGGGGCGGTCATGGTGTTCGACGCCTTCGGCCCGCTCGACCAGCGACCGCTGGACGCGCGCGGCGACGTGCTGCGCCACCGGACGGAACCGCTGGCCACCGCCGTCGAGGTGAGCGGCCGGGTCGAGCTGGTCGCGCTGGTCTCCTCCACCGCGCCCAGCGCCGACGTGGCCGCCAAGCTGATCGACGTGCACCCCGACGGGCACGCCGAGCTGCTGATCGACGGCATCGTCCGGGTCACGGGCCTGACACCGGGCGAGCCGCGCGAGGTCAGGGTGCCCCTCGGCTGGACCTCGAACCTCTTCCGCCCGGGACACCGGATCAGGATCGACGTGGCCGGCTCCAACTTCCCGCGTTTCGCCAGGAACCCGGACAAGGGCACGACCACGCTGCACGCGCCCTCCTACGTGCTGCTGCCCACCATCGAGTAGAGCTCCTCCGGCGGCATCCCGGCGCCCTCGGCGAAGCGGCGTTCGAAGAGCTCGTCGCCGAGGACCGTCCTGGCCTCCGCCCGTCCGTGCGTGGTCTCGGGCGAGGTGTCCTGGGGAGTGACCGCCGACGCGCCGCCGAACAGCACCGCCGCCCGTTCCTGGTCGCCCGCGGCCTGGGCGGCCAGCGCGGACCCGGCCAGCGTCATCGACAGCAGCGGCCGGTCCGGGGCGGCGGTCCCGAGGGCGTCGAGCGCCTGGCGGTGCCGCGCGAGGGCGGCGTCCGGATCGCCGGCGCGGGCCAGCGCCCGGCCGTAGGCGTTCAGGTACATGACCGTGAGCTGCGGCATCGGGGACGCCGCCGCCACGGCCCCGGCCAGGTCGCGGTAGATCGCCAGGCTCTTCCGGAGGTCGCCGCACTGGGCCTCGTACCCGGCCTCGCCGAGGCCGAGCATCACCAGCGTGTACGGCGACGTCTCCTCCCCCACCCGCGCCCTGGCCATGGCGAGATCGGCCGCCGCGCCCTCCGGGTCGCCGGCCCGCTGGCGAAGCTGGGACAGCCTGATCAGCGTGGAGATCGACTCGTCGTCGCTGACCCACTCGCTGGTGAGCGACCAGGTCTCGGCGATCAGGTCGTCGGTCCGGGCGCCGCGCTCGGACCGGAGGTCGGCCAGCCCCAGCAGCGCCTCGCTCA
This sequence comes from Nonomuraea sp. WAC 01424, assembly GCF_003947315.1. Classification (NCBI taxonomy): domain Bacteria; kingdom Bacillati; phylum Actinomycetota; class Actinomycetes; order Streptosporangiales; family Streptosporangiaceae; genus Nonomuraea; species Nonomuraea sp. WAC 01424. Next base: position 13,739 of record NZ_QHHZ01000034.1, on the reverse strand, counting down.
GCCCCCACCGGTCGCCGAGCGTCCTGAACCCGTCCACCGACCGTTCCAGGTCCCGTTCGCTGCGATCCCCCTCCGCCCGCATCCGCGCGCCGATCATCAGGGCGGACGAGGACAACCACAGGTCGTCGCTCTCGGCGCAGTCGTCCAGGAGCGCGGCAGCGTGCTCGTCCTGGCCGGAGGCGGCGGCCATGACGACCCTGCTGATCAGCAGCAACGGGTGCACCGGCCCCTCCTGGACCGCCCGCTCCACCAGCTCGTCCATCCGGGCCGACAGCTCCAGCATGGCCGGGCGGTCGCTGACGATCGTCCCGAACAGCGTCACCCCATAGGCGAACATGCAGGCCGTGTACACCCCGGCCAGCCCCGGCGGCGGCGTGTCGCCGGCCAGGTCGAGCGCCTGCCGGGCCCAGGCCGCGCTCTCCTGCCGGTAGCCGCACATCCACCAGTACCAGTTGAGCGCCCCGCACAACCGCAGCGCGTGCTCGGCGTCGCGCCGCTCGATCGTCCAGCGCAGCGCCGCCGCGAAGTCATCGCGCTCGGCGGCCAGCCGTTCGATCCACTCGATCTGGGCGCCGGTGCGCAGCTCGGGGACCGCACGTTCGGCCAGGTCGAGCAGGTGGCGGGCGTGCCGTTCGCGGTACTCCTCGCTCTCGCCCGCCTCGGCCAGCCGTTCCTGGGCGTAGGCGCGGATGGTCTCCAGCATCGAGCAGCGGCCTTCCGGCGAGACGCGTACCAGGGACTTGTCGGCCAGCGCGCCCAGCACGTCGGCCGTCCCGCCGCACACCTCCTCGACGGCCTCCAGCGTCGCGCCGTCGGCGAACACGCTCAACCGCCTGGCCAGTACGCGTTCCCGCTCGTCGAGCAGGTCCCAGCTCCACTCCACGACCGCCCGCAACGTCTGCTGGCGCGGCAGCGCGGTACGGCTGCCGCCGTTCAGCAGCCTGAACCTGTCGTCCAGCCGGTCGGCGAGCTGCCGTGGCGTCATCGTCCGCAGCCTGGCGGCGGCCAGCTCGATCGCCAGCGGCATGCCGTCGAGCCTGCGGCAGAGCGCGACCACGGCCGCCACGTTCTCCTCGTCCACCGCGAACGACGGCCGGGCCGCCGTCGCCCGGTCCACCAGCAACCGGACCGACGGGTACGCCCCCGCCTCGGCCGGCCCGGCCCCCTCCGGCGGCGGTGCGAGCGGCGGTACGGGCGCCAGCCGCTCGCCCGGCACGTTGAGCGGTTCCCTGCTGGTGGCCAGCACCCGCAGCCCGGGACACTCGTCGAGCAGCCGCTCCACCAGCACCGCGGCGGCCGTGACGACGTGCTCGCAGTTGTCCAGCACGATCAGCGCGGGCCGTTCGCCCAGCGAATCGGCGACCTGCTCGACCGCGTCGCGGGCCTCCTCCGGCGGCCGGTAACCGGGCCGGTCGTCGCGCAGGCCGAGCGCGTCGACCACGGCCCCCGCGACCTCCCGCGGCTCACTGACCGACCCCAACTCCACCATCCACGCCTCCACCAGCCCCAACCCGCCCCACCGGGAGGAACCCGCACCCCCGCGTCCCCCCACCTCGGGCAGGGCGCCGGGATCCGCAGCCCTCCGTGCCTCCGCCTCAGGCGGGGTGCTGGGGTCCGTGGTCAGGCGGAGGGCCGCTTCGGTGGCCAGTCTGGTCTTGCCGGCGCCGCCGGGGCCGACGAGCGTGACCAGCCGGTCCCGGCGGAGCAGGCCGGTGAGCTGGTCGAGCTCCGCCTCCCGGCCGATGAAGCTGGTCCGCGGCTCCCGTACGTTGCCCTTGGGCCGGGCCCTCGGCCACACCGCGACCGGGGGCGGCTCGGCGGACAACACGGCCAGGTGCGCGGCCCGCAGGTCGGCGCCGGGATCGACGCCCAGCTCGTCGGCCAGCCGACGCCGGGTGCGTTCGAACACCTCCAGCGCCTCGGCCTGCCGTCCCGACGCGGCCAGCCCCCGCATCGCCAGCCCGACCAGCCGCTCGCGCAACGGATGCGCGGTCACCTCGGCGGTGAGATCGACCGGCCGCCCGGCCGCCAGCAGGCGCTCAGCCCTGGCCTCGACCGCCGCCAGCCGCTCCTGCTCCAACGCGGTCGCCGCGTTGGCCAGGTACGGGACCGACGTCAGATCCGCCAGCGCCGCCCCCCGCCACATCGCCAGCGCACGATCGGCGTCCTCCCCGGCCAGCCGCCGGAACGCCGTCGCGTCCACCTGGCCGGCCGGCAGCGCGAGGGCGTACCCGCCGGGCCGGCTCTCGACCACCTCGTACGGCCGCAGCGCCGCCCGCAGCCGCCTGACGGGCGTCTGGAGCGCGTTGGCCGCGTTGGCGGGCGGCTCCTCCGGCCAGAGCACGTCGATCAGCCGCTCGGCCGTGACCGTCCGTCCCGCTTCGAGGGCCAGCACGGCCAGCAACGCCCGCAGCCGGAGACCACCGACCGCGATCGGCCCCCCGTCGCCCTCGACCTCCAGCGGCCCCAAGATGGATATCCGCACATGTCACATCCTGCCCTGCCAGCCCACCTGCTCAGGTAGGGATCTTTCCCCCGCCCGTTTCCTCCCACGGATGAGCCCTTTCCACCACAGCGCTCCTGTCATCCGATTCTCCTGACACACAGGGTGGCCGCTTAATAACGTTCCGCCATGATCTCCTCCCAGCACGAGGCGCTGCATCGCGTCTTCCGTGACAATCCAGAGCTCTACGCGAGCGTCTTCAAGGTGCTCGACATCTCCTTCCCGCCCCCGATCGAGGTCGCGGTGGTGGACACCGACCTCACCGAGATCAAGCCGATCGAGCGACGCGCGGACACGATCATGATGTTCACATCCCTGGAGGGGCGGCACGTGGTCATCAGCGAGTCGCAGTCGAAGCCCGACAACAGCAAGACCTCCTCCTGGGCCCACTACATCAGCCACGTCCACGTCAAGTTCGGCTGCCCGGTGACGCTCCTGGTGATCTGCCAGGACGAGGCGACCGCCCGCTGGGCCGCCGAACCGAAGACGATCGGCCTGCCGGGCCGGCCGACGCTGGTCATCCACGCGGTTGTCCTGGGCCCGCACAACGTCCCGGTGATCATCGACCTCGCGGAGGCGGTGAACGACGTGGTGCTCACCATGTTCTCGGCGCTCACCCACGCACTCTCCGAGGAGGTCCCTGCCATACTGGAGGTCCTGGCAGACGCCTTGGACACCACCGACACCACCAGCGCCGGACACATCGCCGAACAAACCGAAGTTGGCCTCGGGAACACCGACGCCCGACGAATCTGGAGAGAGCTGATGGCGACCAAGACCTACCGCTACCAGTCCGAGTACGCCCAGATGCTCCGCGCCGAAGGTGAGGCGCGAGGTGAGGCGCGGGGGGCGGCCAAGACGTTGTTGCTGATGCTCGACGATCGTGGGGTGGTGGTGCCCGGGGCGGTGCGGGAGCGCATCTCCTCCTGCACCGACGCCGCCCTCCTCGAAATCTGGTTCAAGCGGGCCATTCACGCCACCAGCCTCTCCGACATCTTCGGGGTGGAGGACGAGCGGCGGGAGGAGGGCTGAGGGCGGGCAGCCTCTTCGAGGAGGGCGCGGGTCAGGTCTGGAGAAGGGTGACCAGGCCGGCGCCGATGAGGGCGACGGCCCACATACGGTCCACGTTGAACCAGGCCCGGCGCAGGATCGTCAGGCCGAGCACCTCGTAGACCACCAGGGCCACGACGCCGGCCACCACGAACATGGCCAGCGTGTGCAGGGCCGCCACCGCCAGCCCGCCCGAGAGGGCGTGGCCCGCGTGCCCCTCCGTGGGCAGCCCGGTGAGGACGGGCAACAACATCAGTCCCGCGCCGTGGGCCGACGACATCAGGAACGACCACCCGGCGAGCTGGCCGAGCGACAGTCGCATGCCCACCCACCGGAAGTGGCGGGTGGACAACAACCGCCACAACCCGAACGCCACCAGCACCAGCCCGCCCGCCACCGGCAGCGCCGCGCCCGTGACCAGGGAGCCGGTGGCGGTCACCACCAGGGCGACCAGGGCCACCGACGCCAGGTGGCCCAGCGCGATCACGGGGATCGACGCCAGCAGCAGGTCCCGGCTGCGTTCCTGGAGGCCGCGGGCCACCGCGAAGAGCCAGCCCATGGCCGGGTTCAGGCCGTGGAACGCGCCGAGCAGCAGGACCGTCGCGGTGCTCGCGGTCGGCAGGGTCACGGGTAGCAGTAGGAGTCGGAGGAGGCGTCGCCGCCTTGGAGGCGTACCTGGTGGGGGCGCAGGCCGCGGAAGTCGTCGCCGTGGGGGAAGAAGCCGGTGTCGAACGTGAACGAGGCGGCGTCGACCTTGGCCAGCCACGCGCCAACGCCATCGGGGTAGAACTGGTCGTCCCAGGAGCCGTACAGGGAGTTGGTGAGGTAGACGCGGCGGCCGTCGCGGCTGACCTCGACCATCTGCGGGCCGCCGCTCAGCGGGAGGCCGGGCTGGGCGGGGTGCGGGGCGCGCCGGGTGATGCCGCCGATGTGCAACGACCCGAGTTCGACCGGCTTGTACGGATCCGACACGTCGTACTGCTTCAGCTCCCCGGTGCCCCAGCACGAGACGTACAGGCGCTGGTCGTCGACAGAGAGGGCGATGTCGGTGACCAGCGGCGGCACGGCGGCGAACGGCTGGAGGACCGGCGGCAGCAGGGCGGGGTCGGCCGGCTCGGCGGGGATGGTGATGACCTGCCGCGCCTGCCAGCGGCCGTCCTCCTGGAACCACAACCAGACCGAGGCCGACAGGTCCTCGACGCTGGTGACGACGCCGACGAACCCGTACAGGCGGGTGGGGTCGTGGGCCGGGCGCAGCTCCAGCGGCATCTGGTACTGGTCGCCGAGGTCCACCTCCTGGACGTGACGGCGTTTGCGCAGGTCCCAGAAGTGCAGTTTGTGGCCGTACTTGCGGCCGAGCAGCAGTTCCCCGACCACGCCGTCCTCGATCATGGACGGTGTGCCCCACTCCGAGGTGATCAGTACGTCGTGGTTGATGTGCCACCAGAAGTCGTAGGCCAGGTACTGCGGACCCCGGTCCAACTCCCACCGGCCCAGGACCTCGAACGAGGTGTGGTCGAGCACGGCGATCCCGCCGGGGCCCTCCGCGCCGTCCGCGCCGCCGAGCGCCGAGACGTACAGACCCTCGGGGCCGCAGTGGACGGTGTGCGGGCGGGAGTAGCCCGCCCGCCGGGCCAGCGTCTCGGCGTCGATCACCTTGACCAGCTCGGGGCTGACACGGTCCTTGGTGTCGTAGATGTGGATGCGCGAGGAACGCAGGCCGGGGACGACCAGGTAGCGCCGCTCGACGTGCGGGTGCGGCGCGTTGGGGCACAGGGCGCTGCTGCAGGCGTTCCAGCCGAAGTGGTGCAGTTCGTCGCCGGTGCCGGGCAGGTCGGTCCAGCCGACGATCGTGCCGTAGGCCGGGGAGGCGGGGTCGGTGTCGAGCACGGCCAGCGCGTCGGGGCGGCTCGCGGACCTGTCGAAGGCGGCGACGTAGGCCAGTTTCTCCACGGGGGCCTCGACGGCGTCGCGTGGGGAGGGGTAGAACGTGGGGTCAGGAGTCCACAGCGTCATGACTCCAGATATTCACGGTCTTCCTACAGGGTCAATAGGTAACTACTCTCCGTGTGGACCGCGGGCGACGGGACCGTGCCACCGGAGGGATTAAATCGGCATAAATCCCGCGATACCGTTAAGCGTGTTCTTCGGTATCACGGACCTCTGGACCTACGTCCTCGGCGCCTTCCTCATCGTGCTCCTGCCCGGCCCGAACTCCCTGTACGTCCTCAGCTTCGCCGCCCAGCACGGCGTCCGCCAGGGTTACCGGGCAGCGGCCGGCGTGTTCGTCGGCGACACCGTCCTCATGGTGCTGGCCGCCGCCGGGGCGTCGTCCCTGCTGCGCTCGACGCCCCTGCTGTTCACCGCCGTCAAGTACGCGGGCGCCGCCTACCTGGCCTGGATCGGCTTCCAGATGATCCGCGGCGCGGTACGGGCCTGGCGCTCCGGCCCGGCGACGGCGTCGTCGGAGGCGGTGGAGGCCCCCGTACGCCAGGCGCGGCCGTTCCGCAAGGCCCTGACGATCAGCCTGCTGAACCCGAAGGCCATCCTGTTCTTCGTCTCGTTCTTCATCCAGTTCGTCGACCCCGGGTACGGCGCCCCGGTGTTGTCGTTCCTCATCCTGGGCGCGGTGATCCAGGTCTTCAGCGTGCTCTACCTCACCACGCTGATCTTCTCCGGCACGTTCCTGGCCGACCGGTTCCGCCGGCACAAGAAGCTCAGCGCGGGCCTGACCTCGGGGGTGGGCGCGTTGTTCCTCGGCTTCGGCGCGAAGCTGGCCACGGCGTCACTGGGCTGAAAGCCGGGTTCAAGGGTGGGCTGGTTTCGTATGGAACAGATGGAACGTGGCAAAAGAGGCAGTCGCATCCGCCGGGCTCCGGTACGGTAGGCCACCGGCCTTCGGAGTCGCGCTCGACAGCGACGACGCCCGGTCCATCCGACAAGCCTGGACCCCCGAAGCCCGGGTAGACGCTGATCGTCGGCCTATCTGCGGAGCAGCCTTGAACCCCCACCCGGTCGCCCTCCCCCGCCTGACGGCGCTCGCCCGGCAGGCGGCCCCCCGCCTGCTCGAAGGCGTGGTCGCCCCCCTGCTGGTGTTCTACCTGGCCATGGTCGTGCTGGGTTTCAAGTGGGCCCTGGTGGCCACCGTCGCCTGGGTCTACCTCGGCGTGGCCTGGCGGCTGGTCAGAGGGGTCAAGGTGCCCGCCACCATGTTCCTGGCCGCGTTCGCGATCACGGTGCGGGCGCTGGTGTCGTTCTGGACGGGCACCTGGATGTGGTTCTTCATCCAGCCGGAGCTGGGCACGATCTGCATCAGCGTGGTCTTCATGGCCTCCGTACGGCTCAACCGGCCGCTGGTGCAGAAGCTCACCCTCGACTACATCCACCTGCCGTCGGCCGTGCTCAAGCACGAGCGGGTACGGCGGTTCTTCGCCCGGATCACGCTGTTGTGGGCGTTCGTGTTGCTGGCCAACTCGACGCTGAGCATCTTCCTGGCCGTCTACGAGAAGCTCGAAGGCTCGCTCGGCGCGTTCATGGTGCTGCGCACCTCAGCGGTGGCCGTGATCAGCGGGCTCGCGATCACGTTCTCCATCCTCGCGTTCAAGCGTGTCCTGGCCAGGCTGCACGTGGCCCACGCCTGACCGTTCGGCCAGCAGGAACGCCCCGCACATCCCCATGACCAGCCCGGTCAGCATGCCGAACAGCTCGGTGAAGTCGGCGATGCCCGAGCCTCCGTAGGCCAGGGGCCCGCCCGTGGACCTGACGACCATCGAGAACAGCCCCCAGGCGAACATCGAGCCCGACCCCAGCCAGACCAGCACCAGCGGCCGCCAGAACGGCCCGTTCCCGCGCCGCCTGACCAGGACGACGAGCGCGACCGCCCCGCCGAGCGCGAGCAGGGCCTTCAGCCCGTTCTGGACGGCCGGCGCGCCCCCGTCGAACGCCATGACGACGCGCAGTCCGGCGACGACGGCCGCCACCAGGAGCGCCCCCCAGGCGACCACCTCCTGGAACGACCTGGTCGCGCTGGGGAAGGGCAGAGCGACCGGAGTGGTGAGGACGGCCCGCCAGCGGTCGCGGGCGTAGAGGGCGAAGGCCGTCATGAGGGCGATGCCGAGGGTGATGAAGCCGCCGTAGACGACCAGGTAGACCCACATCTGGATCGGCCCGCCGCGGAACACCGACAGGCCGCCGACCAGCAGGATCAGCGGGGTGGTGACGACCAGCACGGAAAGCAGCCCGGTGCCGGTCCACAGCGGGAGCAGCACCAGCCAGGCGGGCAGCCGCATGCCCCACCGCATGGTGAAGGCCAGTGCCAGCAGCAGCCCGGCGGCCTCCATGGCGAACGTCAGCGCGTTCAGTCCCATCATCGCGCCGCTCTCCATGAGCGTGGGGTCGGAGACGCCGACGGGGTCGCCGGTCAGCCAGAGCGTCTTGATCGTGAGGTAGGGCAGCGTGGCGGCGGCCGCCACGAACGCGGCGGTGAGCCGGCCGATGCCCGCTCGCTGTTCTGTCATGCCCCCGATCCTGCGGCTCAGGCGGGCCGTTCCCCTCCCGAGCGGCGGGGATCCGCCTCCCCCTCGCGGGGGAGCTCGACGGCCAGGCGGAAGCCGTCGCCGTCGGGGCCCGCGGTCAGGGTGGCGCCCGCCAGCCGTACGCGCTCGCGCAGCCCCGCCAGCCCCAGACCGCCGGACCTGGCCGTGGGACGCGAGCGCGGCGGGCCGTTGCGCACGACCACCCGCTGCGGCTCGACCGACACCGTGACCGCCGCCCCCAGCGCGTGCTTGGCCACGTTCGTCAGCCCTTCCTGGACGACGGCGTGCGCCAGCTCGGGCGGCGCCCCGTCCGCCAGGTCGAGGGTGATCGACATGCCGGAGTCCCTGGCCCGGCCGACCAGCTCGGCGACGTCCTCGTTCACGGGGGACAGCGGGGCCGCCTCGGCGTCCTCGCGCAGCAGGCCGATGATCTGGCGCAGCCGCTCGGTCGCGTCGGCCGCCGCGAGGCGCAGCTCGCCGGCCGCCTTCACCTGGGCCGGGCCGAGCCCCGGGGCGAGTTCGAGCCCGGCGGCCCGGACCGCGATCAGCGCCAGGTCGTGGCCGAGCGAGTCGTGCATCTCGCGGGCGATCCTGGCCCGCTCGCGCAGCCGTGCCTGGGCCTCGACCGACAGCCGCGCCTGCCGCCGCTGCTGCAACACGCCGCGCCGGAGCAACCCCAGCAGGTACGGCACCGCGGACGTGCCGACGAGCGCGGTGCCCATCGACACCCACAGCGCCAGGTCCCCGCCCTGGGCCAGCACGACCCCGCACCCGACGGCCGTGATCAGGCAGAACACGGCCCCCGCGGGCCACAGCCGGGCCATCCGCCGGCCGGTGAGGTAGGCGTACCAGATGATGAACGGCGAGGTCGCGAGCAGCGGGAGGATCTTCACGTCGCGGCGCGGCAGCAACCACGTCAGGTCCACCGTGGCGAAGCCGTCGGTGAAGCGCCACGGCCCGAGCGGCAGCAACAACACCAGCGCCGCCAGCGGCCAGGGCCGGCCCACGAGCACGGCCAGCGCGGCGAGCCCCACCCTGGGCACGGTCACGACCGCGAACGCGGCCGGATCGACGAACGGGTCGGGGCCCATGGCCGTCACGAAGACGGCCATGACGGCCCAGAGCAGCAGGTCGTAGACCACCTGACGGCGGTTCTCGCGGTGCAGACGCTTCACGCCACCGACGTTATCCGCCGCCGGACGGGCCAAGTCCCGCCCGAAGGTCATCCGGTGCCCCCGACGAAAGTCAGGGTGGGGCCTGGTGCAGCAGTCACGGTAGGGCTAGCTCCACCCAAAAGGCGGATACCTCCTCTCCTGTTTCCGGGACGCGGAACCGGTTTGATCGTTGATGTCACACGGAAGTGGCACTCCCGCCCCTGACGAAAGTAGGGGGTGGTGTGTGCCGTTGGTCCGATGTGCCGTGACCTGCGGAATTTCTACCTTCATGGGGTAGGCGGCCCTGACTCTCCTAGGGGAAGGGCCCGCGTTCGACCGGGGGCATCCCCGATGTTCCCGGTCCGCTCACGCCGACAGGCTGTGTGAGTGCCCTAACGATCGGAGTCCACGCAAATGTCGCACGCCATTCTCGATCTGGTCCAGCAGGTGATGTCGTCGCCGTGGTTGTACGTGGCGCTGTTCGCCCTGGCGCTGCTCGACGGCTTCTTCCCCGTCGTGCCCGCCGAGACGTCGGTCATCACCGCGGCGGTGTTCGCCGCCTCCGGCCAGACCAACCTGGCGCTGGTGATCGTGGTCTCGGCGCTGGGCGCGTTCGCGGGTGATCATGTGTCGTACCTGATCGGCAACAAGTCGGCGAGCCGGCTGCGGGACAAGAAGGCGTTCGTCTGGGCGCGCGGCGCGCTGGCCGAGCGGGGCGGGCTCGTCCTGGTCGTGGCCAGGTACATCCCGGGCGGACGGACCGCGACGACCCTGACCATGGGCGCCGTCAGGTATCCGCTGCGCTCGTTCACGTTCTTCGACGCCATCGCGGCGAGCTCGTGGGCGGTGTACTCCGGGCTGATCGGCTTCTTCGGCGGCATGGCCTTCGAGAACGACCCGATCAAGGGCCTGCTGCTGGGCCTCGGGATCGCGCTGTCCGTCACGGGCCTGGTCGAGCTGGTCCGGTGGCTCAGGAAGCGACGCGCCACCCAGCCTTCCCCGGAACGTCTTCCGGTGGACACGTCCGTTTGACCCTGTCTGGCAACCATCCGTCTGAAGGGAGTGCGCATGACTGTGCTGGCCGCGGCGATCGCGCTGGTCGGTTCGCTGTTCTTCGCGCTCGGGGCCGCGCTTCAGCAGTTCGAGGCGGCGGGCTCGGCGAAGCCCGCCCTGCTGACCCTGCTGCGCCGGCCGCGCTGGCTGCTCGGCGGCGTCTCCATCGTGGCCGGCGGCGGCCTGCACATCGTCGCTCTGGGGCTCGGCCCGCTGACCGTCGTACAGCCGATGGGGGTGGCCAGCCTGCTGTTCGCGCTGCCCATCGCCGCCGCGCTGCACGGCCGCAGGCCCTCCCGAAAGGAGCTGGCCGCGGCCGGCGTGGTCGCCGCCGGGCTGATCGGCCTGGTGCTGCTGGTGCCCGAGTCCGACGGGCCGACGGTCGTGGCGCCCACGGGCGTGCTCACGCTGCTGGCCGTGGCCGGTGTCGCGGCGGTGCTGCTGTGGGCGGGCTCCAAGGCGGCCTCCCCCGCAGGCCGGGCCGCGCTGCTGGCGACGGGCTCCGGCGTCCTGTACGGCGCCACCGCCACGCTCATGCGCGTGCTCGTGGACGGCGGCTGGAACTGGTGGTACCTGCTGGCCCTGCCGGTGCCGCTGCTGCTGGCGCTCATGATGCTCCAGCGCGCCTACGCCGTCGGCCACTTCGGCGTCTCGTTCGCCTCCTTGCAGATCGCCGACCCGCTCACGGCCGTGGCGTTCGGGGCCCTGCTGCTCGGCGAGCCGCTGCCGACCGGCCTCGCGCCGATCGCGGCCGCCGCCCTCACCGCGGCCGGCACGGTCGCCCTGGCCCGGACCACCCCGCTGGAGGCGCGCAACGACGTCGCCTGATCACCCCCCTGACCGAAATCCCGTGTTCGTCCATCGGCCCTCCCCCAGCCGTCCCCCCTTGTGAAAGCGGAGTCACCGTCATGGCCATGCCCCTGCACAACGTCACCGACCACGCCCAGCTCGCCCCCGCCCCCGAACGCCCCCGCCGCGTCCTGATCTCGACCGACACCTATCCCCCCGACGTGAACGGCGCCGCCTACTTCACCCACCGCCTGGCCAGCGGCCTGGCCGCGCGCGGCAACGAGGTGCACGTGGTGTGCCAGTCTGAGTCCGGCCCGGCCAGCGCCGACGTACTGGACGGCGTGATCGTCCACCGGCTGCGCTCGGCCCCGCTGCTGGTGCACCCGACCATGCGGGTCACCGTGCCGACCAGGCTCGACCGGCTGGTCGCCGACATCGACCCGGACGTGCTGCACACCCAGGGCCACTTCGTCGTCGGCCGGGCCGCCATCGCCGCCGCCCGCCGCCGAGGTGTGCCGGTCGTGGCCACGAACCACTTCATGCCCGACAACCTCTTCCAGTTCGGGCACGTCCCCGAGGCGCTGCGGACCAGGGCGGGCCGGCTGGCCTGGCGCGACTTCAGCCGCGTCTTCAAGCGCGCCGACCACATCACCACGCCGACCCCGCTGGCCGCCAAGCTCCTGGCCGACCAGGGCTTCTCCCGCGAGGTCGAGGCCGTCTCGTGCGGCATCGACCTGACCAGGTTCCACCCGCACGCCGAGCCCAAGTCGTGGGCGCGCCGCCGGTTCGCGCTGCCCGACCGGCCGACCATCCTGTTCGTGGGCCGCCTGGACGAGGAGAAGCACCTCGACGAGCTGATCCGCGCGCTGCCGCTCGTGCTCAACGAGACCGACGCGCAGGTGGCGTTCGTGGGCCGCGGCAACCAGCGGATGGAGCTGGAGAAGCTGGCCAAGCGCATCGGGGTGGGCGAGCGGGTGTTCTTCGTCGGGTTCGTGCCGGACGAGAGCATGCCGCAGGCGTTCGCCGCCGCCGACGTGTTCGCCATGCCGGGCGTCGCCGAGCTGCAGAGCATCGCCACGCTGGAGGCCATGGCGACCGGGCTGCCGGTCGTGGCCGCCGACGCGATGGCGCTGCCGCACCTGGTGGACGGCAACGGCTACCTCTACCAGCCGGGCGACGTGCTCTCGCTGGCCAGGCACCTGACCGGCATCCTCACCGACGACGACCTGCGCACCCGGCTCGGCAGGACCAGCCGTGAGCTGGCGCTCACCCACGACGACCAGACATCCCTCGCCCGCTTCGAGCAGATCTACGACGAGGTGGCCCGATGACCTGGCGTGCCGTGCTCGGTCCCGTGGCCGGAGCCGTGACGGCGGTGGCCGCCCTCGGCTACGCGCAGGCGGCCCTGCCCGCGCAGCCGCTGATCAGCGACTACGCGCTCGTGCCCGGCGGCATGCTGCCCGTACTGGTCGGGACGCTCGCGCTGGCCGCGGCCTGCCTGTCGCTGGCGTACGGGCTGGCCGCGCGCGAGCCGGCGCGCACCGCCGCGACCCGCGTGTTGCTGCTGGCGGGCGCCGCCGGGCTGATGCTGAGCGCGATCTTCCCCACCGATCCCGGCATGTCGGACGTCAGCACCCTCACCGGCGAGATCCACCGCTGGTCGGCGGCAGTGGTCTTCACCGCGCTGCCGGTCGCCGGCTGGACCCTGACCAGGGGACGGGCGGCGGCCCCGCGCTGGAGCGCGGTCAAGGCGCTGAGCGTGACCTCCGGGCTGACGCTGGCGGCGTACCTGGCCGCGCACCCGGCCGCCCTCACCTCCTCGCTGATCGACGGCGAGACCTATTACGGACTGCTCGAACGAGGGGTGGTGCTGGCCGAGATCGTGCTCGTCGTGGCCATGGCGCTGGCCTCCGTACCGCGCCGCGCCGCCGCGCGGGTCCAGGGAACGCGGGCCACCGGGGCGCCCGCGCAGCCCGAGAGCCCGCAGCGGCTGGCCGCGTGACCGGGCGACACGACCACACTTCGTCCCCCGTCGAACGATCCGCGACCTAGCGTGAACCCATGCTCATCACCCACCACGCCGAAGCCAGGGCGGTGCTCTCCGACAGCCGGTACGTGCCGCCCCCCGTCCCGCAGGACGGCGAGCCGGGGACGCTCGCCTGGCTGCGCGCCCAGGTCTCGCGCTTCAGCACCGGCGACACGCACGCCGAACGCCGCCGCCTGGTCGTCGAGCGCCTGTCCGCGCTGGACCCGGCCGCGCTGCGGACGGCTGCCAGGACCGCGACCGAGGAACGCGGCGGCGACTGGCGCGGCGTGCCCACGGCCGTGCTCGGGGCCGCGCTCGGCGTACGGGACACCTCGGCCGTGCCGGCGGCCGCGAGCGGTTACCTGTCGGGCGAGGGAGGCCCGCAGGCCGACGCCGCCGTCGCCGAGCTGGTGGAACTGACCGACCTGCCGGCCGTCACGCTGCTGCTCCAGGGCCACGCGGCCACCGAGGCGCTGATCGAGAACGCGCTCGCCCACGCCCGCCTAGTGAGCCGGCTTTGAGATTCGGTCGCAGTAGCGACAGATACGGTCGATGATCTGGTCGGCGGTCTTGGTCCAGCGGAACGGCTTGGCGTTGTCGTTCCAGAGCTCGATCCATTCCTCCAGCGT
>NZ_QHHZ01000033.1:0-41666 GCF_003947315.1 Nonomuraea sp. WAC 01424 | reverse complement strand
GACAGTTGGTCGACCATGCCGTTGAAGACCGAGGCGATCTCGCCGAGCAGGCCGTCGGCGTCCTCGGGCAGGCGGGTGCGGAAGTCGCCGTCCCGGACCGCTGTCAGCCCGCCGAGCAGCTGACGCAACTCCGACTCGCCCACCTCAGCGGGACCTCGGGCACGCTTGGCGCGTCCACCCGAACGTACGGTGCCGACCGTGGGGTCGCTCATGTCGTGTTCCTCGTTCCGTGCTCGCCCGGCATGGAAGAACTTCAACTCTGGGTAGCGGAAGAGTAGCCGCCTGCGCCCAGGCGCGCGCTAGCCCCGAAGTTAGCCAAGAATGCCCTTGCGCGTCGCCGCTCACCCGGAACGTTCGGCGGCGGCCCTGGCCGCGGCCACCGCGTCGGCGACGGTGTCGTGCACCGGGACGTGCGTCAGCACCCCGGTGATCTCCAGCAACCGGGCGGGCAGGGGCTGCACCCCCGCCAGGCGCACCGTGCCGGACCTCCCGAGCCGGTCGGTGGAGAAGGCCAGCAGGACGTGCAGGCCCGAGCTGTCCATGAACGGCACCTGGGCCAGGTCGAGCACGGCCTGCCGGCCGGGCTCCGGCCGTTCCCCGAGAAAGCTCTCGAACTGGGCGCGGTTGGTGGCGTCGAGCTCTCCGCACACGACGATCACGGTCACGCCGGGCTGCTCCCGGCACAGCAGCGTCAGGGGTGGCATCGCCGCCGCTCACCGCGCCCGCGGACAGGACGGGGCCTGCGGGGAAGGCACGCCGTCCGGCGCCTGGCCGGCACCGGCCCCGGTGAGGGCCGGGTACATCGAGAAGCCGCGTCCCGCGGGGGGCGGAGCAGTCACCCAAGCAGAATAACCTCCCGGGGTCGCCTGGGACATCCCGCCGTTCGCAGCGCGACCGGCGGGACGGCGGCGGGCGGCCGTAGGGCCTGCCCGGGGCCCGCGCGCGGTGTCAGTCGCGGCGTCAGTGGCGGTGTCAGTGGCCGTGGCCGTGGCCGACGAACGCGCCCGCCGGTCTGCCCGGAGGGACGAGCCCGAGCGAGATCACGGCCGCCGCTCCGGCGACGACCGCGCACAGCACGAGCCCCGAGGTGAAGCCGGACACGCCGGCCCCCTGCCCCAGGCTGGACGCGGCCACCGTGGACACCACCGCCACCCCGATCGAGCCGCCCAGCTCGTGGAAGGTGTTGATGACGCCGGACGCGACACCGTTCTCACCGGGCGGGACGTTGGCCATCGTGGTCGTCGTGGCGGTCACGAAGGCCGGCCCGATCCCCAGGGCGGCCAGTACGAACCCCGGCAGCAGGGTGGCGTACGCGCCGGCCTCGGGGGAGACCCGCGTCATCAGCGCCGCCCCCGCGGCGGTCAGCACGAACGCCGCCACCGCCACCGGACGACCGCCGATCTTCCCGGTCAGACGCCCGCCGAGGTGCGCGCCGAACGTGATGGCGACGGCGACGGGCAGGAACGTCAGGCCGGTCTTCAGGGGGCTGAAGCCCAGGACGTGCTGGAGATAGAGGGAGCTGAGGAAGAACAGGCCCAGCATCAGCCCGGTGGCGACGAGCATGACGAACGCGCCCGAGACGACCGGTCGCCTGGCCAGGGTCTCGATCCGCATGAGCGGGGCCCGTACGGACCGTTCGACCAGCACGAACGCGACGTAGGACACGGCGGCCCCGGCCAGCGGCAGCACGGTCCCCGTGGCGCCCCAGCCGCCGTCGCCGGCGGAGACGAGGCCGTAGATCAGCAGGGCGGTGGCCAGGGTGACGAGTAACGCGCCCCCGACGTCGACCCGCCCACGCCCTGCCCCGGCCTCAGCCGTCGAGCCGTGCGGGCCGTGCGCGGCGCGGCCCTCAAGGGCGGCCGGTACGACGGAGGGGACGGCCGCGAGGACCAGCAGGCCGATGGGCACGTTCACGAAGAACACCCACGTCCAGCCGGGGCCGTCGGTCAGGACGCCGCCGAGGAGCACGCCCAAGGCGGCGCCCGTACCGCCGATCGCGGCCCAGACGGCGAGCGCGCGTGCCCGGCGCTCGCCCTGGAAGACGGTCGTGATGACGGCCAGGGCGGCGGGGGAGAGCAGCGCCGCGCCCACCCCCTGTACGGCCCGTCCCGCGATGAGCGTGCCGCCGTCGTCGGCCAGGCCGCAGACCAGCGAGGCCGCGGTGAACAGCGCCAGCCCGGCCAGGAGCGTACGGCGGGGGCCGATCGCGTCGGCGAGCCTCCCGCCGAGGACCATGAGGCCGCCGAAACACAGCGTGTACGTGGTCACCACCCAGGTGAGCGCCTCACGTCCCAGCGCGAGATCGGTGCCGATGGTGGGCAGGGCCACCTGGACGACGGTGATGTCGATGATCAGCATGAACTGGGCCAGGCACAACAACACCAGCACCGCCCAACCCTTGCTGCGAACCGCGACGGGATCCCGCGTCCCAACGTGCTGACTCATCCCTCAACTCCTTAACTTGAACAATGGTGTTCAAGTTAAGCACAATAAAACGGTACGCCGGTAGGGTGTCGCCGGATCGGGGGCATGGCGAAGCGCGGCGTTCAGGAGGTGAGGTGACGCGCGGCGTTCAGGGCGCGCAGGGGGAGGTGGGAGGCGTCAGGACGCTTGGGTGGAGGTGAGGAGGGAGAGCATGGTGCGGGTCAGGACGGGCTCGACCTCCTCCGGGGACAGGCGGCCGGCCTCTCGTTCCTGGGCGGCGCTGTGGATGATGGCGAAGAACGTCGTCACCAGCCACTCCAGCGGCAGGTCCGTACGGAAGTCGCCGTCGTCCTGGCCGCGGGAGATGAGGCGCTCCACCCGTCGCAGCGGGCGGCTGTGGTGCTCGCGGATACGTTCGGTGGGCAGCACGCGGTCGGCGGCCAGGAACAGCCGGCGGTGCCGGTCGAGGATCTCCCACGACGATCGCAGCAGCCGGGTCATCGCCTCCGGGGCGGGAGCGGTGTCGAGGGTGTCGTCCTCAAGTACGGCGTCCGCCATGCCGACGGCGTGGTCGAGGACGGCGTCCACCAGGGCCTCGCGGGAGGGGAAGTGGCCGTACAGGGTGACGCGGCCGACCCCGGCGGCCTTGGCGATGTCGGCCACGCTCGCACCCGGGTCGTCGCTCAGCAGCCGCGTCCCGGCTTCCAGGATGGCGGCGATGTTGCGTTCGGCGTCGGCCCGGCGGGCAGGCACCGGCTGTCGGGCGGCGGTCGTCCCCATGCACCCCAGCCTACGACGCCCGCACTCGAAGATCGCCCGCACCCTCGGCGAACCACGGTCAGAGGGTGAGGGTGTGGTCAAGGAGGGATTGGAGGGTGACGGCGCCCGCAACGCGGCCCGCCTCCACGATCGCGACCAGGGGGCTGCGGGTGCGGGCCATGAGGGCGGCCAGTTCGAGCACGGTCGCCTTCGGGTCCGCCACCGGCAGCTCGCGCGGCTGCTCGGGAAGGCATTCGCGGACGGTACGCGTGCCGAGCCTGCGGAGGAACAGGTCGGCGTGGGCCTCGTCGACCACCCGGGCCAGCGCGGGATCGTCCTGGCAGTAGGCCGGTACGGCCAGCCGGAGCACCTGGGTGCCGGGGAGGATGCTGTGCGGGCGGCCGTCGCCGCCGATCACGATGAGGCCGGGGAGGTCGCGTTCGGCCAGCAGGCGGGCGGCGTCGAGCGCCGACGTGTCGAGCGAGACCGTCGGGAAGTCCGTCATGAGATCGCGTGCGCGCATGGTGTCCGTCCTCCGCGCGCCAGCCTAGCCAACACCCCCGCTTCCTGAGCGACCGGCGGCCCGCGCATGCCACGGGCCGGGTCAGGAAGGGAGGTGGAGGTGGGTGGGGGGTACGTGGTCGGTCAGCCAGACGTTGTTGGCGCTGCGGAGGAAGCGGTGGCCGGTGGCGTGCAGGTCTCCGGCGGCGACCACCAGCACCACCGGTACGCCCCGGCGCGCGCCCACCCGTACGGCGGTTTCCCGGTCGGGGGACAGGTGCACGTGGTGGCGGCCCATCGGCCGCAGGCCCTCGCGCCGGATCGCGGCCACGAAGCGGCCCACGGTCCCGTGGTAGAGGTACGCGGGCGGCTCCACGGCGGGCAGGCCGAGCTCCACCGGTACGGAGTGACCCTGGCTGGCGCGGATCCTGCCGTCCTCGAG
Source organism: Nonomuraea sp. WAC 01424 (assembly GCF_003947315.1). Lineage (NCBI taxonomy): Bacteria > Bacillati > Actinomycetota > Actinomycetes > Streptosporangiales > Streptosporangiaceae > Nonomuraea > Nonomuraea sp. WAC 01424. The sequence continues at coordinate 37,540 of NZ_QHHZ01000033.1, read as the reverse complement.
CGCGTAGCGGCGTTTGTCGTTGGCCGCCACGACCTGGCGCAACTCGTCCGGGGTGATCGGGAAGCCGTGCGCGGAGGCGGCGGCGAGCAGGTCGTCGACGGGCACCCAGCCGGCGGCGTCGAGGGTGAGGCCGATGCGGCCCGGGTCGTGGCGCAGGTGCCTGGCCAGGTACTTGGAGACGCGGATCATGCGTTGTTCGTCCATCTGTGCCCCCATTGTGGCAGCGGCGGGCGCGCGGAGTCAGCTGGTTTGCGCCCGTACGAGGTCGTCGCCGACGCCCGTACGGCTGTAGAGGACCGAGCGCCCGGCCCGGACGCGGCCGACGAGGCCGGCGTCGAGCAGGACCTTGAGGTGGCGGCCCACCGAGCCCAGGCCCTGGCCGGTGAGCGCGACGAGCTGCGTGGTGCTCTTCGGGGCCTCCAGCAGCACCAGCACGCCCGCCCGCGCCTCGCCCAGCAGCCTGCCCAGCGCCTCCGGCGCCGCCGGCGGGCCCACGTCGGCCAGCGGCCCCGAGCACGGGTAGACGATCGCGCAGCGGCGGGAGCCGTGCCAGCTCACCCAGCCCTGCCGCGGCGTGACCGGGACGAACATCAGCCGGGCGCCCGGCAGGTCCCGAGGCGGGTTGTCGGAGGCGTTGATCTGCAGCCGGCCGTCCCCGAGCCAGCGCAGGCCGGGACGCATGCCGTCCAGGGCCGCCGCCCATCCGCCCCGGCCCAGCCGCGCGGTACGGGCCACGACGTCGGCCTCCGCGATCCGGCGGCGCCGCGCCCAGGTGGGCCGCACCGTCTCCCGCCACACCCACTCCAGCCGGGCGGCCATGCGTTCGGGCAGGTCGCGGCGGTGCAGCACGGCGGGGACGGGCCCGCCCAGCGACTCGGTCAGATCCTCGCGCGCCTGATCGGGCGGGGTCTCGCGCACGCTCGCCACCTCCTCCTCGAAGGCGGCCTCGCCCTCCCCCTCGGGCGTGGGCGTGAGGAACGTCGCGTTCCACGTACGGCCCAGCGCGGCCCGGACGAGCAGCGCCGTGATCGGGTCGGCGGCCTGCCCGGCCCGGTAGGCGGGCAGGTGGGCGGCCAGCCACGCGCCCTCGCCGGGATGGGCGGCCGTGCCGCGGTCCAGCGTCTTCAGCGCGGCGATCGTCTCGGCCAGCGGCGACAGGACGAACCGGCCGCCCGCGAGCGTGTCGGCGTCCACCTGCCAGAAACCCATGCCACCGCCCTGATCCCACCCGTTGTTCCGCCGGTACGCGAAGTCTCGCCCGTTGTTTCGCCGGTACGCGAAACAGTAACGCCCGTCGTCGCCGGTCGCGAAGACTGCCGTCCCATGCGCACATACCGGGACCTGTTCGGCAGGTCCGGATTCACCCCGCTGTTCCTGGTCTCGTCCGGGCAGGTGGCGGGGCAGACGGTGAGCGGGCTCGCCCTCGGCACCCTCGTCTACGCGGGCACCGGGTCGCCGCTGCTGTCCGGGCTGGCCATGTTCGGCCCGGCCCTGTCCCAGGCGATCGGCGCGGCGACCCTGCTGTCGGCGGCCGACCGGCTGCCGCCGCGCGCCGCGCTGACCGGGCTCTCGCTGGTGTCCGCGCTCGCCGCCGCCATCCTGGCCGTCCCCGGGCTGCCCGTGTGGGGGATGCTCGTCATCGTGCTGGCCCTCGGCGCGCTCTCCTCGCTCGGCGGCGGCGTCCGCTACGGGCTGCTGAACGAGCTGCTCGACCAGGACGGCTACCTGCTCGGCCGGTCGGTGCTCAACATGTCCTCAGGGATCGTGCAGATCGCCGGGTTCGGCGCGGGCGGCGTACTGGTGACCGTCCTGTCGCCGCGCGGGACGCTGCTCGCCGCGGCGGCCATCCACCTGGCCACCGCGCTGGCCGGGCTCGGCCTCGGCCGGCGGCGCCCGCGCGCGGCCGGGCGGCCCTCGCCCGCCGAGACCTGGCGCGACAACGCCCGCCTGTGGTCCTCCCGCCCGCGCCGGCACGTCTACCTGGCGCTCTGGCTGCCCAACGGCCTGATCGTCGGCTGCGAGTCGCTGTTCGTGCCCCTCGCGCCCGAACGGGCCGGGCTGCTGTTCGCCTGCGCGGCCGCGGGCATGCTCGCCGGGGACGTGCTGGCCGGGCGGTTCGTGCCGCCGCACTGGCGGGCGCGGCTGGTCACGCCGCTGCACCTGCTGCTCGCGCTGCCGTACCTGGCCTTCGTGGTGTACCCGTCGCCGGTGCTGATCGCGCTCGCCTCGGCCGGGTACGCCGCGACCCTGCTGCTCCAGGACCGGCTCATGGCGCTCACGCCCCCCGAGCTGAGCGGGCACGCGCTCGGGCTGCACTCCGCCGGCATGATCACCACGCAGGGCCTGGCCGCCGTGCTCGCCGGCGCCCTGGCCGAACGTACCTCGCCCGCCGTCTCCATGGCCGTGCTGGCCGCGGCGTCGGCGGCGACCACCCTGGCGCTGGTTCCCCGCCTGCGGGCCGCCCGTGTCGCAACCGCCCGGAATGCTCCGGCGAAGCTACCGTTGACCAGGGGAAATCGCCGGGGGAAGGACAGCTCATGACGCAGACGGACGACTTCGTGCTCGACGTCACCAGGATCCGCGAGCAGGTACGCCAGAAGATGGACGAGGGGCCGATCACCCAGACCTTCGGCCACGACCCGCAGAAGATCATCGAAGTCCTCAACGACGTGATCGCCACCGAGGTGGTGTGCTGGCTCAGGTACACCCGGCACGCCATCTCCGCCAAGGGCATCGACCGCGCGCAGGTGGCGGCCGAGTTCACCGAGCACGCCAAGGAGGAGCTCGACCACGCGCTGCGCGCCGCCGAACGCGTCAGCCAGCTCGGCGGCGAACCGGACTTCGACCCCGCCAAGCTCGTCCAGCGCTCCCACACCGACTACCAGGTGCCCGCCGACACCGACCTGAAGGCGCTGCTGGAGGCCAACCTGTGGGCCGAGCGCATCGTCATCTCCACCTACCAGGAGATCATCCGCTGGCTCGGCGAGGGCGACCCCACCACCCGCCGGCTCATGGAGTCGATCCTGGAAGAGGAGGAGGAGCACGCCGACGACCTCACCGACCTGCTCGGGGTCTAGAACCACGCTTGGGCCGCCGTTGGGCGGCCCGTGAGGCGGCCGGGGTAAGTGCCCGGCATGAAGAGCCTGGTCAACACGCCCGTCACGCACACTCCGCCGTACCGGGAGATCGACGTCGAGACGCTGCGCGGCCGCCTCGCCGAGGCGGTTGACGGCGAGGTGCGGTTCGACGCCGGCAGCCGCGCCGCCTACGCCAGGGACGCCTCCAACTACCGGCAGGTCCCGATCGGCGTCGTCGTGCCGCGCGACCTGGACGCCGGGGTCGCGGCGGTGGCCGTGTGCCGGGCGAGGGACGTCCCCGTGCTCTCGCGCGGCGGCGGCACCAGCCTGGCCGGGCAGTGTTGCAACGCGGCCGTGGTGATCGACTGGTCCAAGTACTGCGGCGCGGTCGAGTCCGTGGACGCCGCCGGCCGCCGGATCGTCGTCCAGGCGGGGGCCGGGCTCGACCAGGTCGATCACGAGCTGGAGCCGTACGGGCTGATGGTCGGGCCCAAGCCGTCCAGCCATGCGGCCTGCACGATCGGCGGCATGATCGGCAACAACTCGTGCGGGGCCTCCGCCCAGGCGTACGGGAAGATGTCGGAGTCGGTGCTCCGGCTGGAGATCCTCACCTACGACGGCGTGCGCGCCTGGGTGGGGCCCACCGGCGACGCCGAGTACGACCGCATCCAGGCCCAGGGCGGCCGCCTGGCCGAGATCTACCGCCAGGTGCGCGAGCTGCGCGACGAGACCATGGAACTGGTCCGCACCCGCTACCCCAAGCTGGAACGCCGCGTCTCCGGCTACAACCTGGACCAGCTCCTGCCCGAGAACGGCTTCGACCTGGCCCGCGCGCTGACCGGCAGCGAGGGCACGCTGGTGACCGTGCTGCGCGCCGAGCTGCGCGTCGTGCCGCGCCCGGCCGCCAGGGCCCTGGCCGTACTGGGCTTCCAGGACGTCTTCACCGCCGCCGACGCCGTCCCCGCCGTGGCCGCGCACGCGCCGCTCGCGCTGGAGGCCATGGACGAGACCATGTACCGGCTCGCCCGGCGGGAACACCCCGACGACCCGGCGCTTCGCGACCTGCCCGAGGGCGGCGGCTGGCTGCTGGTGCAGTTCGGCGGCGACACGCCCGAGCAGGCGCGCGAGCGGGCCGAGACGATGATGCGCGAGGTGGGGGAGCGGGCCGAGGCGCCCACGCCCACGCACGCCTTCCTCGGCGACCCGGCCAGGGAGGACCGGATGTGGCGGTGGCGCGAGTCGGGGCTCGGCGTGGAGGCGTACCCGCCGACCGGGCGCCAGACGTACGAGGGCTGGTCGGACGCGGCCGTGCCGCCCGAGCGGCTGGGCGGCTACCTGCGCGACTACGAGCGGCTGCTGCGCGAGCACGACTACCAGGAGTCCGCCCTGTACGGCCACTTCGGCCAGGGCTGCGTGCACGGCCGCCTCCCGCTCGACCTGCACACCGACGACGGCGTCGCCAAGTACCGCGCCTTCGCCCGCGAGGCCGCCGAGCTGGTGGCCTCCTTCGGCGGCTCGCTGTCCGGCGAGCACGGCGACGGCCAGGCGCTGGCCGAGCTGCTGCCCGTCATGTTCGGCGAGGAGGTCGTGGCGGTGTTCGGCCGCTTCAAGGCCATCTTCGACCCGCGGAACCGGATGAACCCCGGCAAGGTCGTCCACCCCCGTCACCTGGACCAGGACCTGGCACAGCGCCGCTTCTACCCGCACGAGCCGCGGCACACGTTCTTCCAGTACCCCGACGACCACGGGCGGTTCGGGCACGCCGCCACCCGCTGCGTCGGCACCGGCAAATGCCGCAAGCACCCCTTCGAGGGCGGCGTGATGTGCCCGAGCTACCGGGTGACCCGCGAGGAGGAGCACTCCACGCGCGGGCGCGCCCGCCTGCTGGAGGAGATGGTACGCGGCGACGTCATCACCGACGGCTGGCGTTCCACCGCCGTGCGCGACGCGCTCGACCTGTGCCTGAGCTGCAAGGGCTGCCGCTCCGAATGCCCGGTGAACGTGGACATGGCCACCTACAAGGCCGAGTTCCTGGCCCACCACTACCGGGGCCGGATCCGGCCGCGCGCCCACTACTCGATGGGCTGGCTGCCGCTGTGGGCCGCGCTCGCCTCCGCCGCCGGCGGCCTGGTCAACTCCCTCACCGCCGCGCCCGGCCTGTCGCGGCTGGTCAAGGCCGTGGCGGGGATCACGCCGGAACGCGACCTGCCGAGGTTCGCCCGCGAGCGGTTCACCGACTGGTTCAGGCGGCGTCCCGCCGGCGGGCCCGGCACGCGGGGGCGGGTGGTGTTGTGGGCCGACACGTTCACCGACCACTTCGACCCGCACATCGGGCGGGCCGCCGTGGACGTGCTCGAAGCGGCCGGGTTCGAGGTGATCGTGCCGCCGGTGACGTTGTGTTGCGGGCTGACCTGGATCAGCACCGGGCAGCTCGGCGTGGCGCGGCGGGTGCTCGCGCGTACCGTGGGGGCGCTCGTGCCGTGGGCCGAGGCCGGGGTGCCGGTGGTCGGGCTGGAGCCGAGCTGCGCCGCCGTGTTCCGCGCCGACGGGCCCGAGCTGCTCAACACCGCCGAGACCCGGCTGCTGGCGGATCGCTTCCTGACCCTGGCCGAGCTGCTGGAGACCCGCGCGTCCGACTGGCGGCCCTGCTCGGTCGGCGGCCAGGCGATCGCGCAGGTGCACTGCCACCAGAGCGCGATCATGGGGTACGACGCCGACCGGGCCGTGCTCGACCGGTTCGGCATCCGGACCAGCGTGCTCGACTCCGGCTGCTGCGGCCAGGCCGGCAACTTCGGCTTCGAACGCGGGCACCACGAGGTGTCGGCGGCCTGCGCCGAGCAGGGCCTCTGGCCGGCCGTACGGTCGGCGGAGCCGGATGACGAGCTGCTGGCCGACGGCTTCTCCTGCCGGACCCAGATCGCCGCCGCCGGCACCGGACGCCAGGGCCGCCACCTCGCCGAACTCCTCGTCACCGCCCTGGTCCGCCCGGAGTGACCCCGAAGGGACCCCGGAGTGGCCCGCCCGGGGTCAGGTGGCCAGGCTCTGGGCGAGGCGCCGGGGCAGGCCGGAGTTGCGGGGGAGGCCGACGCGGCGCACCGCCAGCTCCAGCGCCTCCCGCTGCCCCACCAGCACGACCCACGCCTTGGCCCGGGTCACCAGCGTGTACAGCAGCTTGCGCCGCAACATGATCCCCCCGGCCTCGGCCACGATCGGCGCCACCACGAACGGGTATTCGCTGCCCTGCGACCGGTGCACGCTGATCGCGTAGGCGTGCGTGAGGTCGTCGAGCTCGCCGAAGCCGTACTGGACGGTCTCGCCGTCGTCGGTGCGGACCTCGACCACGCGGTCCTGCGGCAACACGGCGGTGACCGTGGCGGTCTCGCCGTTGAAGACGCCCTTGTCGTAGTTGTTGCGGATGGGCATGACCCGGTCGCCCACCCGGAACACCGACGCCCCCGACCAGTGCTCGGGCTTGTCGTCGGCCGCCGGGTTGAGGCGGTCCTGGAGCAGCCGGCCCAGCGTCACCGCGCCCGTCTCGCCCTTGCGCATCGGGCACAACACCTGCACCTGGCCGGGCGGGACACCCTGCTTGCGGGGGATCGCCTCCATCGCCAGATGGGCCACCCGCTCGCCGACCCGCGCCGGGTCGTCGAGCTCCTCGAACCAGAACCCGCCCCGGCCCGGCGTCGCCGGCACACGACCGGCCCTGATGAGGTGGGCGGCCTCGACGATGCCGCTGCCGCCCGCCTGGCGGAAGACGTGGGTGAGCCGCACGCGGGGGATCGCCTCCACGCGCAGCAGGTCGGCCAGCACGTCGCCGGCCCCGATGCTGGGGAGCTGGTCGCTGTCGCCGATGAGCAGCAGATGGCTGCCCGGCGGGACGGCCGCCGTGAGCCGCGTGGCCAGGTGGAGGTCGAGCATCGACGCCTCGTCGACCACGATCAGGTCGGCCTGCGCGGGGGCCTCCTCGAACAGCGTCGAGGCGTCGGGGTCGGGCCGGTGGGCGAGCATGCGGTGGATGGTCATCGCGGGCAGCCCGGTCAGCTCCGACAGGCGTTTGGCCGCCTTGCCGGTGGGCGCGGTGAGCGTGACCGAGCCGCCCGACGCCCGCACGACGGCCGCCACGGCCCTCACCGTGTGGCTCTTGCCGCAGCCGGGCCCGCCGGTGATGATCGACACGGTGCTGGTCAGCGCCATGTTGACGGCCGCGCGCTGGTCGTCGTGGAGGCTTTCGTCCTCGCGGAAGGACCGCAGCGGCAACGTCGAACGGGCCCGCACGAGCCTGGTGAGCTGCTCGGTGAGCTGCTGCTCGCGGGCGTGGACGTGTTTGGCGAACGCCACCGCCCGCCCCGGCTGGGCCTCGTCGGCCTCGACCACCACCCGCCGGTCGGCCACCAGGGCGTCGAGCATCGGCTCGACCACGGCGGGATCGAGCTCGATCAGCTCGGCCGCCCGCGCCACCAGATGGGGCACCGGCACGAAGCAGTGGCCGTCGCGGATCGCGGCCGACTCCAGCCGGTCGATCAGCGCCGCCTTGATGCGCTGCGGGCTGCGCTCGGGCACCCCGCGCTGCAGCGCGATGCGGTCGGCGACGCGGAACGCGATGCCCCTGACCCGGCCGATCAGCCGGTAGGGGTCGGTGGCCAGGACCGCCTCGGCCTCCCCGCCGAACACCTGGTGGATCTTGGCCGCCAGCAGCGGGCTGACGCCGAGCCCCTGCAACGTCACCATCAGCGCGGCGATGGCCCGCTGTTCCTGCCACGCCTGGACGATCTGCGCCTGCCGCAGCGGCCCGATGTTGACGACCTCGGTGAGCCGCTCCGGCTCGGCGTCGATGACCTTGAGCGTCTCCTCGCCGAAGTGGTCGACGATCGCGTACGCCAGCCGCGGCCCGATGCCCCGGATCAGCCCCGACCCCAGGTAGACGCGGATCGCCCGGACCGTCGCCGGCACCACCCGTTCGCACCCGGCCACCGCGAAGCGCCTGCCGTGGCGCGCGTGGTGGCTCCAGTCGCCGGTCAGCCGCAACGTCTCGCCCGGCTGCGCGCCCGACAACGCCCGGCCCGTGGCCACGAAGTCGGGCACGCCCTCGGCGCTCATGCGCGCGACGGTGTATTCGTCGTCCCTGACGTAGACGAGCTGCTCGACCGAGGCCTCCACAGCAGCGATCAAACCATCTGCCACCGACACTCCGTCACATGGCGCTGGGATACGTCTCCGGCTCGACGTCGTCCCACGGCTCGGCGTGCAGCGGGTGCAGGGCCTCGGTCACGTCCAGCCAGATGAAGGCGTCGTAGCGGTCGCCGAGCACGGTGGGCACGTAGTTGCCCCGCTGCTCGCGTTCCGGCCGGTACACCACGCCGATCGCGCGGTGCCCGAGCGGCTCGTCGTACCAGCGCGGCCGCGGGCGCCGGGGCGTCACGAACAGGCCGCGCTCGCCGGCGAGGGCGTCGTGCAGCAGCGCCTCCAGTGACCCGGGCCGGGCCGGCGGGATCGGCATGACGTGCGCCCGCGCGCCCCAGTTCGCCGCGGCCACGACCGTCCCGCGGTAGCCGCCGAAGCCCACCAGGACGACGTCCTCGCCGTGCCGTTCGCGGGCGAGCTGCCCGAGGCTGGTCATGCCGGCGGCGGCCATGTCGGTGGCGCGGGCGTCGCCGACGTGCGTGTTGTGCGCCCACACCACGCCCTTGGCCTCGTGGAAGGCGGCCAGCCGGTCCAGGGTGTCGGCCATGTGCACGTCCCTGATGTTCCACGAGGCGGGGCCGCCGCGGACCATCGCGCGGTAGTAGCTCTCGGCGCCGGCCACGACCTCGGCGTTCTGCCGGGCCCCGAAGCCGCCCTCGTCGTCCGGGGCGCTCTCCACGACGGCCCGCAACATCCGTACGACCTCCTCCTCGCAGGAGTCGGGGACCAGGCGGGTCTCCAGGCCGTACCGCCGCGGGTCGTGGCCGTAGGACTCGAAGCAGTACAGGGCCTCCATCACCGTCTCCATCCGGCCGGGCAGACGGGCGGCGGCGTAGCGGCGCACCGCGCGCAGGGACTCCCACAGGCTGTAGACGTCGAGGCCGTGGAAACCGCAGCGCTCCCCGGGCGGCAGCGCGGCGTTCCAGCGGCGCAGCCAGCGGCAGAACTCCGCGACCTCCTCGTTGGCCCACATGAACGCGGGCCAGCGCTGGTAGGCGTACAGGGCGTCGAAGGGATCCTCGCCGTCGCCGGTGACGGCGCGGTTGACGCGCTCGCAGTCGGGCCAGTCGCCCTCGACGGCGACGAACCCGAAGCCCTTCTCGGCGATCAGGCGGCGGGTGAGCGCGGCCCGCCAGGTGTAGAAGTCGTGCGTGCCGTGACTGGCCTCGCCGATCAGCACGAGCGTGGCCTCGCCGACGCGGTCGAGCACCGGGTCGAGGTCCTGCTCGCCCGACAGCCGCAGGGCCGAGCGGGTGACGTCATTCATCGCCGTCCTCCTCTGGTGGCCCGAGGACGCCCAGACATTCGCGGGCGAGCTGGAGTTCCTCGCGTACCTGGACGACCAGTACGGGCACGGCGGCGCCGTCCCCGCTGACCGGGCCGTCGTCGTGCCGGTTGCCGAGCTCGGGCGGCTCGACGCCGAGCAGCCCGAGCCGGCGGCAGACCGCCTCCCGCACCTCGGGCTGGTCCCAGCCGATCTCGCCGGTGAACACCAGCGCGTCGATCCTGGGCAGTGACGTGGCGGCGGCGGCGATCTCCCGGGCGACCCGGTGGCAGAACACCTCAAGGGCGAGGGCGGCCTCGGCGTCGCCGGCGCGTTCGGCCTCGACCAGGTCGCGGGTGTCGCCCGAGCGGCCGCCGGACAGGCCGAGCAGCCCGGAACGGCGTTGCAGGCCCTCGTCCAGCTCGTCCGCCGACAGGTGGCCCTGCGACAGCAGCCACATCAGCATGCCGGGATCGACGCTGCCCGAACGCCTGCTCATGGGCACGCCGTCCAGTGGGGTGAACCCCATCGAGGTGTCCAGGCTGCGCCCGCCCGACACCGCGCACACCGAGGAGCCGCCGCCCAGGTGGGTCAGCACCAGCTCCAGCTCGGCGAGCGGCCGGCCGATCAGCTCGGCCACCCGGTCGGCGGTCCAGGCGTAGGACAGGCCGTGGAAGCCGTAGCGGCGCAGGCCGTACCGGTCGCGCCACTCGCGCGGCAGGGCGTAGACGGCGGCGGCGTCGGGCAGGCCGGCGTGGAAGGCGGTGTCGGGGCAGAGCACGTGCGGCACGGCGGGAAGCTGCTCGCGGGCCGCCTCCAGCAGCGCCAGCGCGGGCGGCAGGTGCAGCGGCGCCAGGCTCACGACGCCGCGCAGCGCCTCGGCCGTCTCGTCGTCGGCGACCGTGGGCACGCGTACGACGTCACCGCCGTGCACCAGCCGGTGCGCCGCCGCGCGCACGTCACGGTCGAAGTGGCCCCCCAGGAACGCCGCCAGCTCCTCGCGCGCCGAACCGGGGTCGGCGGCCCGCTCGGCGTGCGCGCTGTCGAGCACGCAGCCCCCCTGGACGAGGTCGAGGCGCAGGCTCGACGAGCCCGCGTTGACGGTGAGCACCGCCTCGGACTCCGTCACCTGCTCGTCGAACGCTCGTCCCATGCACCCCTCCGTGGCCCGGCTCGCGGCCCGGCTCCCCTTCCCGGCTACCCGGCGCCCGCGCGCCGACACCTGGAGGCGCGTCGGCTTTACCCCACGATGTCCGAGGCCGGGATTGTCCCCCGGGGCAGCCGGGTAGGCGAGCGCCTATGGACATCACCCTGCAGGTGAACGGCGTGCCGCACACCCTGGCCGTCGACCCCAGGATCTCCCTGCTCGACCTGCTGCGTGAGCGGCTCGGCCTGACCGGCTCCAAGAAGGGCTGCGACCACGGCCAGTGCGGCGCGTGCACGGTGCTGATCGACGGCCGCCGGGCCAACGCCTGCCTGGCGCTGGCCGTCGCGGCCGACGGTTGCGAGATCACCACGGTCGAGGGGCTGGCCAGGGGCGAGGAACTGCATCCGCTGCAGGCCGCGTTCATCGAGCACGACGCCTTCCAGTGCGGCTACTGCACGCCGGGCCAGCTCTGCTCGGCCTTCGGCATGCTGGGCGAGCCGGGGCCGAGCGCCGTCACCGCCGACCTCCTCCTCGACCCCGATCTGACGCCCGAGGAGATCAGGGAACGCATGAGCGGCAACCTGTGCAGGTGCGGCGCCTACCCCAACATCGTCACCGCGATCGGCGAGGTGGCGTCGTGAAGCCGTTCGAGTACGCCCGCGCCCGGAGCGCGTCGGACGCGGTCGGCAGGTTCGGCCCCGGCGCCATGTACCTGGGCGGCGGCACCAACCTGGTCGACCTCATGCGGCTCGGCGTGGCCGGTCCCGACCGGCTCGTCGACGTCAGCCGCCTGCCGCTGGACACGATCGCGCCCGTGGGCGACCGGCTGCGGATCGGCGCGGCCGTGCGCAACAGCGACCTGGCGGCCGACCCGTACGTCCGCACCCGCTACCCGATGCTCGCCCGCGCCGTGCTGACCGGCGCCTCCGGCCAGGTCAGGAACATGGCCACGACGGCCGGCAACCTGCTGCAACGCACCCGCTGCCCCTACTTCCAGGACGTGACCAGGCCGTGCAACAAACGCGAGCCCGGCACCGGCTGCCCCGCGATCGAGGGCGACCACACCAACCTGGCGGTCCTGGGCGCCTCGGACGCCTGCGTGGCCACCCACCCCTCCGACATGGCCGTGGCGCTGGCCGCGCTCGACGCCGAGGTGCACGTCACCGGCGCGTCGGGGGACCGGATCATCCCCATGCCCGGCCTGCACCGCCTGCCCGGCGACGAGCCCGAGCGCGACACCGTGCTCGACCCCGGCATGCTGATCACCGCCGTCGAGCTGCCCCCGCCGCCGCCGGGCGCCTCCCTGTACCGCAAGGTCCGCGAGCGGGCCTCGTTCGCGTTCGCGCTGGTGTCCGTCGCCGCCGTGCTCGACGTACGCGGGGACGGCGTGGTGGCCGGGTGCCGCATCGCGCTCGGCGGCGTGGCCCACGCGCCCTGGCGGGCCGAGCGGGCCGAACGCGCGCTGATCGGCGGTCCGGCGACCGGCGAGGCGTACCTGCGGGCCGCCGAGGCCGAGCTGGAGCAGGCCAGGCCGCTGCCGCGCAACGCGTTCAAGCTGCCGCTGGCCCGCAACCTGATCGTCCGCACGCTTGAGGAGCTCACGCCGTGAACCGCATCGAGGGGCGCGTCAAGGTCACGGGGCTGGCCACGTACGCCGCCGAGTACCCGGTCGAGGACGTCGCCTACTGCTACCCGGTGCAGTCCACGATCGCCAGGGGACGGGTGACGCGGGTGGACGCCGGCGCGGCGCTGGCCATGCCGGGCGTGCTCGCCGTGTTGTCGGTCGACGACCCGCCCGGCCTGACCGGCGACGCCGACGCCGAGCTGGCCCTGTTCGGCTCCCGGGACGTCGTCTACCGGGGCCAGCTCGTGGCCGCCGTCGTCGCCGGGACCTACGACGAGGCCCGCGCCGCCGCCGACGCCGTCCGCGTCGACTACGAGGCGCAGGCCCACGACGTACGGCTGCGCGCCGACCACCCCGGCCTCTACCGCCCGGAGGTCGTCAACCCGAACCTGCCCCCCGACACCGAGAAGGGCGACGTGGAGGCCGGGCTGGCCGCCGCCGCGGCCACCGTGGACGTGACGTACACGACGCCGCCCCTGCACAACAACCCGATGGAGCCGCACGCCGCCGTGGCCCTGTGGGCCGAGGACGGCCGGCTGCTCGTCTACGACTCCACCCAGGGCACCAGCGGCGACCGGGACGCCATCGCCAAGACCTTCGGCCTGCCACCCGAGCAGGTGCGCGTGGTGTCCAGGCACGTCGGCGGCGGCTTCGGCTCCAAGGGCACCACCAGGCCGAACGCCGTGCTCGCCGCCCTGGCCGCCAGGGCCGCGGGCCGCCCGGTCAAGGTCGCCTTCACCCGGCAGCAGATGTTCGACCTCACCGGCTACCGCACCCCCACCATCCAGCGCCTGCGGCTCGGCGCGGACGCCGACGGCCGGCTCACCGCCGTCGAGCACGTGGGATACGTCCAGAGCGGCAGACTCGTCGAGTTCGCCGAGCAGACCGCCACACCCGGCCGCGTCATGTACGCCACGCCCGCCCTGCGCACCGCCCACCGGCTCGTCCGCCTCGACGTCGCCACCCCGTCCTGGATGCGCGCCCCCGGCGAGTGCCCCGGCATGTACGCCCTGGAGTCGGCGATGGACGAGCTGGCCGAGGCGGCCGGGATCGACCCCGTCGAACTGCGCATCGTCAACGAGCCCACGTCCGAGCCGGACAGCGGGCTGCCGTTCAGCTCCCGCAGCCTGGTCACCTGCCTGCGCGAGGGCGCGCGGCGCTTCGACTGGGACCGCCGCGACCCGGCGCCGGGCCTCAGGCGCGAGGGAGAGTGGCTGGTCGGCACCGGCGTGGCCGCCTCCACCTACCCGGCCAGACGCGGTCCTTCGCGGGCCACCGTGACCGTGGACGAGGACGGCGACTTCGTCGTCCGGGTGGCCGCCGCCGACATCGGCACCGGCGCCCGTACCGTGCTCACCAGGATCGCGGCCGACTGCCTCGGTGTCGCCCCCGACCGAGTGCACGTCGAGCTCGGCGACAGCGACCTGCCCGACGCGCCCGTCGCCGGCGGGTCCATGGGCACGGCGTCGTGGGGCTCGGCCGTCGTACGGGCCTGCGAGGCGCTGCGGGCCGACGGCGGGCAGGGCACGGCCGACACCACCGAGGAGGTCAGGTCGGACGAGGAGCTGGCCCGGCACGCCTTCGGCGCCCAGTTCGCCGAGGTCAGGGTCAGCTCCGTGACCGGCGAGATCCGGGTCTCGCGGCTGCTCGGCGTGTTCGCCGCCGGACGCATCCTGGACGCCAAGCTGGCCAGGTCGCAGTTCATCGGCGGGATGACCATGGGCATGGGGATGGCGCTGATGGAGGAGACGCTGACCGACGACGAGTTCGGCGGCTTCCTGCGGCGCGACCTGGCCCAGTACCACGTGCCGGCCTGCGCCGACGTCCCGGCGGTCGAGGCGGTCTGGATCGACGAGCAGGACGGCCTGCTCAACCCGATGGGCTCCAAGGGCATCGGCGAGATCGGCATCGTGGGCACCGCCGCGGCGATCGGCAACGCCGTTCACCACGCCACCGGCAGGCGGGTCCGTGACCTGCCCATCACGCCCGCCAAGATCCTCGTCTGACTCCCGGGATCGAGGTTTCGACCGGCCTCCGCCAAGGAAGAGGAGAACATCCACCGAGGAGGCCGAGTGAAACGCGAGTCGCACGAGGAACGCGCCGACCGCAACTTCGTCGAACTGCTCCAGGGCGCCCGCGTCGCGGTGACGGGGGTGCAGGTGCTGTTCGCGTTCCTGCTGACCGTGCCCTTCTCGCCGGGGTTCGTCAAGCTGGACCAGCCGGACCGCTGGTTGTACTTCGCCGCGCTGGTCAGCGCCGCGATCGCGTCGATCTGCTACATCGCGCCGACCGCGCAGCACCGCGTGCTGTTCCGGCAGGGCCACAAGGAGACCCTGGTACGCCGGTCCAACCTCTACGGCCTGTTAGGGGCGCTCGCCCTGGTCGTGTCCATGACCACGGCCACCATGCTCGTGATCGACTACCTGTTCCACTCCACCCTGGCCCTGGTCACCGCGGGCATCCTGGCCGCACTGGCCGCCTGGACCTGGTTCGGCCAGCCCGCCCTCGACCGCGCCGGCGATCAGTCCTCCTCCTCCGGCGGCAACTCGGTCTCGTCCCGGGGCGAGTCCCGCGAGTAGGCCGCCCGCCCCACCATGTACGCCGCCACCGACACGGTGATCACCTGCGACGCCCCCACGATCAGCAGCGGGCCGGCGTTCCACCAGGTGGGCCGGTGCAGCCACATCGCGGCCAGCACCAGCAGCACGCCGAGCACCTGCGGCTTGGTGCCGGCGTGCATGCGGTCGAGCGTCGTACGGAAGCGCACCAGGCCCGCGCCCGCCGACAGCGCCAGGACGGCCCCCACAACCAGGCAGACCGCCGCCGCGACGTCCATCCCGCTCACCGCGACCGCCCCGGGAAGAACCGGGCCAGCGACACCGACCCGACGAACCCCAGCAGCGACAGCACCTGAAGCACCGGCAGGTCCGAATAGTCGTCCGTGACCACTGCGAACAGCCCCACCCCGCACATCGCCAGCGACGTCAGCACGTCCAGGGCGACCGCCCGGTCCAGCATCGAGGGCCCGCGGCCCACCCGCCACAACGCCGCCGCCGCCCCGCACCCCAGCAGCCCGACCGTCACCAGGTACACCGCCGTCACCGCAGCTCCTCCCGGTCCGCGCGGGTCCCGAACGCGGCCACGATCCGCGACTCCAGCCCGGCCACGTCCCGCCGCACCGCGTCGGGGACACCCTCTCCGGCCATGCCGAGAACGTGCAGCATCAGCTCTTTCCTGTCCATGTACGCCTCCACCACCAGGCTCCCGGGCACCGTGGACAGCGCCACCATGATCATCACGGTCATCGACTCCGAGGACGTGCGCAGCCGTACCCGGACCAGCCACGTGGGCGGATCGCCGGGCCGTACCACCCACTGCACCACCCGTACGGTCGACAGGAACAGGTCCCAGCCGAACCACACCAGGAACCGCACCAGCGGCAGCGGACGCACCCTGATCCCGGGATCGAGGACGGGCAGCGGCAGCAGCCAGGTCACCACCAGCGCTGTCGCCAGCCCGCCCAGCACGTTCCCCACGGACAGCTCGCCCCACAGCGTCACCCACACCAGCGTCAGCCACGCCACCAGCGGCAGCGGCACCCGGCGGCCGAACAGCCGCGGCGCGAGCAGCCTCTCGCTCACCGCCGTGTCCCCAGCACCGCGGTGATGTAGGTCTGGCGCAGGCTCAGCTCCGCGGCCACCCGCTGCGTCAGCGCCGCCAGCGGCCCGGCCAGCACCGTGAACGACAACCCGAGCGCCACCAGCGCCGCCGTCGCGCCCAGCAGCACGGGCGGCAGCGCGGTCGTGGTCACCACCGGCTCCTCACCCGTCTCCTCCTCGCTCTCCAGCACCTGGCCCAGCCGGTCCTCCCGGGGCTCGCGCCAGAACGCCTTGCCCCACGTCTTGGCGATCGCGTACAGCGTGAGCAGGCTCGTGAGCAGGCTGCCCGCCACCAGCACGAGCGCCGCCGGCCCGCCCTTGGCCAGCCCGGCCTGCACCAGCAGCAGCTTGCCCAGGAAGCCCGACATCGGCGGGATGCCCGACAGGTTCATCGCGGGCACGAAGAACAGCACCCCGAGCACCGGCGCGGTCTTCATCAGGCCGCCGAGCCGGCTCACCGACGTGGTGCCGGTGCGCCGCTCGATCAGCCCGGTCACCAGGAACAGGCTCGTCTGCACGGTGATGTGGTGGACGATGTAGAACACCGCGCCCGCCAGGCCCGCCACCGTCGACAGCCCCACCCCGAACACCATGTACCCGATGTGGCTGACCAGCGTGAAGGACAACATGCGCTTGATGTCGGTCTGCGCCACCGCCCCCAGCACCCCGGCCAGCATCGTGGCCAGCGCCGCCCACATCAGCAGCGTGGAGACCGGCCCGCCGGGGAACAGCAGCGCCTCCAGCCGGATGATCGAGTACACGCCGACCTTCGTGAGCAGCCCGGCGAACACGGCCGTGGCCGGGGCGGGCGCGGTCGGGTAGGAGTCCGGCAACCACGCCGACACCGGGAAGATCGCCGCCTTGATCGCGAACGCCAGCAGCAGCGTCAGCTCGACCAGCAGCTTGACCGGCTCCGGCAGCGTGCCGAACCGCTCGGCGAGCTGCGCCAGCGACAACGTGCCCGTCGCGCCGTAGGCGACCGCCAGCGCGATCAGGAACAACATCGAGGACGCCAGCGCCATCAGCGTGTACGTCGCCCCCGCCCGCGTCCGGGACTCGGTCCCGCCGAACGTGAGCAAAACGGACGAACCGCTCAGCAACATCTCGAATGCCACGAACAGGTTGAACAGGTCACCGGCCAGGAACGCGTCCGCCACGCCCGCCACCATCACCAGGAACGCCGGATGGAAGATCGCCATCGGCGCGTCGTGCTCCGCCTCGTCGTGGGCGCTGGCGATCGAGTACACCATCACACAGAGCGTCACCGCCGACGACACCACCAGCACCAGTGTCGAGAGCCGGTCGGCCACCAGGCAGATCCCGATCGGCGAGCGCCAGCCGCCCAGCTCGGTCACCAGCGGGCCGTGCGCGTCGGCGTGCGCGAGCAGCAACACCGACACCGCCAGCGAGATCCCCAGCGTGGTCACGCTGATGGCCGACTGCAGATGCCGCAGCCGGCCGCCGATCGCCAGCTTGATCCCGGCCGCCAGCAGCGGCAGCAGCACCGGCACGCACACGAGCCCGCGCAGCTCGACCAGGTCACCCATGCGCCCGCCCCGTACCGGCCACTAGTCGTCGCCCTTCAGCTCGGGATCGTGCGCGAGCGCCTGACGGGCCCGCTCCGCGCGCAGGGCCGAGCGCATCTGCCTGCGGGCGTCGCGCTGCCTGGCCCTGATCCGCTGCCGCAGCTCCTTCTCTCGGTCCTCCTGCTCGGCCCGCCGCCGGGTGTGCTCGCGCCGCAGCTCCTCGATGCGTTCCACGTTGCCCCCGGCCGGGGGCTCCTCGCGCAGCGCGGCCTCCTCGAAGCCGCGTTGCAGTTCCTCCTCCGACAGCCCCTCGGCCATCCCGTCGCGCATCCACCCCTCCAGCTCGGTGTGCACGCGGGCGATGCGCCGTTCCAGGTCGCCCTCCTCCAGCCGCTCCCGCTCGGCCTGCTCGGCCTCCAGCCGGGCCAGCTCGGCCCGCTGCTCCACGACCAGCCGCCGGTAGTCGTCCTGCCGGGCGCGCAGCGCGTGGCTCAGCTCGCCGCGCCTGGCCCGCAGCCGTACGCGCCGGTCCTCGGTGTCGTCCTGCACCTCGTCGCTGCCGGTGAGCTGCCACGTCCGGTGCACCATGGCCAGCACGAACGACGTCACGCCCAAAGTGATCACGATGGCGGTGAGCACCATCGCCTGCGGCAGCGGATCTGCCATGTCCCGCACCGGCGTGACGCCCAGGATCGGCGGGCCGCCCGCGTCGCCCCCGGCGGTGACGATCAGCAGGTTCACGCCGTTGCCCAGCACGACGACACCGGCCAGCACCCGTACCAGGCTCCGCTCCAGCAGCAGCGTCACGCCCGTCGTGATCAGCACGCAGCAGCACAGGAACGGCACCAGGGAGATCGTCACGAGCCCTCCTCGGCCTCGACCTGCCGGTCCAGCTCGGCGCCGAGCCCGCGCAGCACGTCCTGGACCATGCCGGTGACCGAGACGTACACGCCGAGGTCGAACAGCAGACCCGTGGACACGTGCAGGCTGCCGACCAGCGGAACGTGCACGTCGGCCGACAACATCTCCAGCGCCGCCCGTCCGAACAGCAACCCGGCCAGGGCGGTGGCGGTCGACATCGTCAGCCCGACGCCCATCAGCACGCCCGCGTGGACGGGGACCGCCGCGGCCAGCTCGCACCGGCCGCCGGCCAGGTAGCGCACGGTGATCGCCAGCCCGGCCACGATGCCGCCCGCGAACCCGCCGCCGACCCCGCTGTGCCCGATGAACAGCAGGAACACCGACAACACCAGCACCGTGTGGAAGGTCAGCCTGGCCGCCACCTCGAAGGCGACCGCCCGCTGCCCGCGCGGCAGCGTCGAGGCCAGCCAGCGCGTACGCTCGGCGGGCACCCGCCCGCGGTCGTCCCGCTCGATCTCGTACGTCCTGCGCCGCAGGAACACCAGGCTCGTCACGCCCAGCGTCAGCACGACCAGCACCGTGCTCTCGCCCATCGTGTCCCAGGCCCGGATGTCGAGGATGATCGCGCTGACGATGTTGCGCGCCCCGGCCGCGCGCGCCGCGGCCGGCATCAGCGACCCGACGGCCCACGTGCTGCGCGCGCTCATGGCCAGCATGCCCGCCCCGGTCACCACCACCCCCACGGCCAGCCCGAGCGCGAGCCGGAACAGGCGCGGCAACCGGGCCCTGACCGGCCTCACCGGCAGCCGCCGCAACACCAGGGCGAACACCACCAGGCTCAGCGTCTCGGCCAGGAACTGGGTCAGCGCCAGGTCGGGCGAGCCGTGCGCGAGGAACAGCAGCGCGGTGCCGTACCCGATGAGGCCGATCAGCACGGCCAGCAGGATGTAGGCGCGGGCGAACAGCGCCAGCGCCGCCGCCGCGGTGATCAGGACGGCGAGCACCGGCTGCTCCACGCGGTCCCAGGCGACGACGGGCACGTCCAGGCGGGGCAGGCCGCCGTAGAGGACGGCGAACAGGCCGACGCCGGTCGTGGCGGCCAGCGTGAGCAGCAGGTAGTCGGGCAGCGAACCGCGCTGGAGGAAGCCGGTGGCCTGGATGGCGAAGCGGTCCAGGCGGCGCACCGCCGACCAGAAGATCTGCGTCGAGTCCAGCACGTGCAGCGCCGTCCCCGCCCTGGCCACCGGCTCCCTGGCCAGGAACAGCAGCACGCCGCCGGCCAGCGCCACGGCCGACAGCAGCAGCGCGGGCGAGAACCCGGCCCAGATCGCCAGGTGCGTGTCGTGCCCCGGATCGCGGAAGGTGCCGGTGTAGCCCGACATCGCGCCGCCGAACCAGGGGGCGAAGGGCGCCAGCACGAGGCCGAGCACCGCCAGCAGCGCGGGGGGCGCGAACGTGGCCGCCGCCGGCCGGTGAGTCGGCGTGGCCGCCAGCCCCGGCTTGGCGGCGAAGGCCCCCCACAGGAACCGCAGCGTGTACGCCGCCGTCAGCGCCGACCCCGCCACCACCCCCGCCAGCACGACCGGCTCGCCCATCAGCGCCTCCAGCGCCGCCTCCTTCCCGGCGAACCCGGCGAACGGCGGCAACCCCGCCATCGACGCGCCCGCCAGCACCGCGACCGCGCACACCCACGGCATCGACCGGCCGACCCCGCTCAGCTCCCGCAGATCGCGTGTGCCCGCCGAATGGTCGACGACGCCCACGACGAGGAACATCGCGGCCTTGAACAGCGCGTGCGCGGCCAGCATGCCGGTCCCGGCCAGGGCCGCGCCGCCGTTCCCCGAGCCGAACAAGGTGATCAGGAAGCCGAGCTGGCTGACCGTGCCGTAGGCCAGCAGCCGTTTCAGGTCCGTCTCGCGCAGCGCCCGCCAGCCGCCCAGCAACATGGTCAGCACCCCGAGCGGCACCGCGACCGCCCGCCACAGCGGCACGTCCCCGAACGCCGGGCCGAGCCTGGCCACCAGGTACACCCCGGCCTTGACCATGGCCGCCGCGTGCAGGTACGCCGAGACCGGCGTCGGCGCCGCCATCGCGGCCGGCAACCACGTGCTGAAGGGGAAGATCGCCGACTTCGCCAGCGCCCCGGTCAGGACCAGTACGAGCCCGGCGGCCAGCGGCCCCGGCTGCGGCGGCCGGGCGATGACCGCCGAGATCTGGAACGTGCCCGCCGCCTGCCCGACCAGCACGAACCCGGCCAGCATCGCCAGCCCGCCCAGCGTGGTCACCACGAGGGCCTTCATCGCCGCCCGCCGGCTGGCCCGGCTCTCGGGGTGGTAGCCGATCAGCAGGTAGGAGAAGACGGTGGTCAGCTCCCAGAACACGTACAGCAGGAACAGGTTGTCGGCGGTCACCAGCCCCAGCATCGACCCGGCGAAGGCGGTCATCGCGCCGCCGTAGCGGCCGAGGCCGTCGTCGCCGGCCGGCACGTAGCGCGCGCTGTAGACCAGGACCAGCACGCCGACGCCGGTGACCAGCGTCATCATCAGCACGGTCAGCGTGTCGGCCCGGAAGGACAGCTCCAGCCCGAGCGCGGGCGCCCACCGGGTGTCCTCCCGCGCCGGCAGCCCCCGCACCGCCAGCCACACCGTGTACACGAAACCGGCGCCGGGTGCCAGGGCCAGCAGCAGGAGGGAGTTCCGGCCCATGCGCGCGGCCAGCCAGGGAGCGCAGACCGCCGCGAGCGCGTGCAGGATCAGCAGCGACTCCATGGGCTCCTCGGGCGGGAATTTCCGGCTACGTCCGCCCAATCTCTCCCGCCCGGTGGCCCGGGCCGCGCAGGCACGTCCGGGGTTGACCCGAACGTCACCAGTCCCTCACCCGCGCATGAGCGGGTGAGGGACCGGGCGCGCCTCAGACCTTCGCGCAGGCGCCGGGACCCGGCGCCCGCGCCGTGATCACGTACCGGTCGATCTGGCGGTCGAGGCAGGACGAACCGGCCTTGTACGCCGTGTGCCCGTCGCCGTCGTGGGTCAGCAGCACGCCGTTCTCCAGCTGCCCGGCCAGCCGCCTGGCCAGCTCGTACGGCGTGGCCGGGTCGCGCGTCGTGCCCACCACCACGATCGGCGGCGACCCGTGGGCGCGCACCTTCTTGGTGAAGCGCTTGCCCTTGACCGGCCAGTACGCGCACCGCTGCTCGGGATGGTCCAGGCAGTTGACCGCCGCCAGCGCCTCGGTGCTGTTGTCGTAGCTGCCGTCGGGACGGCGTCCGTGGTTGACGTCGGCGAGGGCGAGCATCGCGGTGCCGTCGCCCCTGAAGGCGAGGGTGAGCGCCTGGCGCAGGTAGGGCCAGCTGTCCTTGGCGTACATGGCCTGGTTGACGCCGGCCCGCAGGATGGCCTCGTTGACCTGCCTGCTGTCACCGTCGTTGCGCAGCGGCGCCCGGTCGGCCCGCCGGTAGAGCGCCTCCAGCCGCTTGGCCGCGGCGGCGACGGTGTGCTTGGGGAAGGGGCAGTCCTTGGCCCTGAAGCAGTCACGCAGGAACGACTCGCGCGCCACCTGGAACCCGCGCTCCTGCGCCGCGCCGAACTCGGCCAGCGTCTGGCCGGGGTCCTCGGCGCCGTCGAGCACCATGGCCCGGATCCTGGTGGGGAACAGGTCGGCGTAGCGGGCGCCGAGGTAGGTGCCGTAGGAGAAGCCGAAGTAGGTCAGGCGCGCGTCGCCGAGCGCGGCCCGCATCACGTCCAGGTCGCGGGCGACCTCGCCGGTGCCGACGTGCGCGAGGAGCTGCTTGCCGGAGTTGGCCGCGCAGCCCTGGGCGAAGATCTTCGTCCACGCCTTGGCCCGCCTGATCTCGGCGGCGTTGTCGGGGGTGGGGTCGGCGGCGAAGTAGGCGTCCAGGCCGAGGGGGGACAGGCAGCGTACCGGGGCCGAGGCGCCCACGCCGCGCGGGTCGAAGCTGACCACGTCGAAGTGCTGCCGCACGGCGGCGGACATGACGTTCTTGTCGGCCTTCAACAGGGTCGCGCCGGCGCCGCCGGGACCGCCGAAGTTCAGCACGATCGAGCCGGTCCTGCGGCCGGTGGCGGGCAGCCGTACCATCGCGATCCTGATCTGCCGGCCGCCGGGCTTGGCATAGTCCAGCGGGACGGTTAACTTCGCGCACTGGAACCCGCTGCCGCACCCCGACCAGGCCAGGCGCTGACCGTAATAGGCGTCGAGCCCGGCCGGCGTGGCCGCCCGCGCGGCGCCGGACAGTCCGGCGGCGGCGATCAGACCTGCGAGTACGGGCGAAATAATGGTGATTAAACGTCGCATAACCACAAGCTGACCGGCATGCCTTGCGAGCCCCTTTAAGCACGGTGGAACAGATCACTTGCAAGGGGCGCCCCGGGGTCAGCCGCCTTCGGAGACCCGGCGCTCGACCTCCTCGACCAGCCGGTCGAGCGAACGGCCGAGCAGCTCGCGCACCTCGCCGGCCCTGGCCCCGGAGTCGGGCTCGTCGAGCAGGGACAGATGCACGGTCACCTCGCTCGTACCGGCCGCCGAGTCGGACACCTGCAACCAGCCCGCGTAGTCGGGGTGGTCGCGGCCGCCCCACTCCACCCGGAGCTGCTCCTCCTGGGCGCGGAACAGCCCTTCGTGCCGGCCGCTCCCCGGGATCAGCTCGCCGCCCGCCTCGACCGTGCCCGCCCCGCCGTCGCCGACCCACAACCCCTGCGGCAGCCACCGGTCCATCAGATCGACGTCGGACGCGACCCCGAACACGATCATGCTGTCGGCCGGCATCGCGCGCGTCGCCTCGATCTCCGCCATCACACGCCCCCGAATCCCCCCGAATGCCGCCGTGTCGGGCGCGGACCGAGCCGCCTGCCGCGGGCAGCCGAACGCGGCGACCATACCCGTGGCATCTGCTCGCAAACCGGCCCCCGCGGGGCCCGTCTCTCCGGCTACGGTGGCTCCGGTGAAAGCGCGGTGAGAGGGGAGAGCGGGGCGATGGCGGAGCTGCCACGAGTGCCGCCGGAGATGTTCCGGTTCGCCACCACAGAGCGGGCAGACCTGCACACGGCCCTCCTCCACGTCCTCGGCACGGCCGCCGAGCGGCTGGAGCCCGAGCTGACGGCCGGCGAGCTGCGCGTCCGGCTGCGCGCGTCCGGCTGGTACGCCCCCGTCGCCGACCACGACCTCACCACCGCGCTCGAGCAGCTCGCCGGCTGGCGGCTGCTCGACGTGATCTTCAACCACGCCGCCGGCTTCGCGACCGCCGAGGAGTACGAACGCCGGAACCTGCGCTACACGCTGACCGCCCGCGGCGAGGCCGCCTTCGCCGGACTGCGGCACGCGACGCGGACCCTGACCTCGGCGGACGCGCTGCACACCGCCGTGCACACCGACGTGCTCGACGCCGTCGCCGACCGGCTGGAGGAGCTGGACGCCCTGCTGGCCGACCCCGACCCCGGCCGCGACCGGCGGGTGTTCACCTGCCTGCGGGAGCTGGAGAGCCACCTCGACGGGCTGCGGCACGACACCGTACGCCTCAACGGCGGCCTGCGCCGGCTGCTGCGCGCCGAGAGCTCGGACCTTGGCACGTTCCACGAGACCGGTACGGCCACCGTCGCCTACCTCCAGGAGTTCGTCACCGGACTGGACCAGCGCGGCGAGACCATCGCGCGGGCGCTGCGCGGCGTGGCCGGGCGCGGCGTCGGCGTCCTGCACACCCGCGCCCTGGCCGGCGCCGACCTGCCACGGCTCCCCGGCGCCGACCTCGTCACCCCCTGGCTGGCCGCCCGCACCGCCGCCTGGGACGAGCTACGCCTGTGGTTCGATCCCGACCCGGCGAGCGGCGCCGAACCCCGGCTGCGGCGGCTGCGCGAGGCCGCCCGCGCGGCCATCGTCTCCCTGCTCGAGCTCCTCGACCGCGTCACCTGCGCGGGCCGCCCCTCCTCCGGCGCCGCCGCCGACTTCCGCGCGCTGGCCCGCTGGTTCGCCACCACGCCGGGCGAGGACGACGCCCACCGGCTCTGGGACGCCGCCTTCGGGCTCGGCCCGGCCCGCCACGCCCACCTCGGGCACGCCGACGCCGAGCTCGTCCCGGCGGGGGCGTCCTGGGCCGAGGCCGGGCCGGTCGCGGTCTCGGCGCTGCTGCGTTCGCGCGGCACGACCGAGCGCATGGGCCGTACCGGGCGGGTGCGCGACGTGGCGGCCCTGCGCGCCGAGCGCCGGGCGCGGGCGGAGAAGGAACGCGCCGGGCTGGAGGCCGCCTGGGAGGCGCTGGCCACCACCGGCGCGCTGCGCCTGTCCCGGCTCGGCGCGCTCGACCACGACACCTTCGGCAGGCTGCTCGACCTGCTGGGCCGCGCCCTCGCCGCGCCCCCCGACGCCACCGGCCTGCGGCGGGCCGTCACCTCCGACGGCCGCGTCGAGGTCGTGCTGCGCGCCCCGGACGACGGCGCCGTCGCGGTGCTGCGCACGTCCGAGGGCTGGTTCCGCGGCCCCGACTACCTGCTCGACGTGCGTTCCAAGGGCGGGCACGACCACCGGAGGGCCGAGGGGACATGAGCAGCCTGGCCAACCAGCTCGTCCGGGCGGAGAAGGAGGAGATCGCCCGCGCGATCAGGACCCTCCTCGCCCGGCCGTTCCTGTCGGCGCACGACGAGCCCGCCGCCTTCGCGGTGATCGGGAAACGGCGGGAGCCGCTGACCCGGTGGTTCGACTACTTCTGCGGCTGGCGGCTGGTCGTGGAGCCGCGCGAGGGCTACGCGCGCCTGGTCAAGGTCGGGTCGCGGCCGACGGCCACCCGCCCGGCCCGCCGCCGCCGTGCCGGTGGGGCGCCGTTCGACCGCCGCCGGTACACGCTGCTGTGCCTGTGCGCGGCCGAGCTGCTCGCCTCGCCGGTCACCACGATCGGCATGCTGGCCCGGCGGGTGGTCCAGGCGGCGGCGGTCGAGCCGGGGGTGCCCGCGTTCGACCCGGTCAGCGCCGACGAGCGGGCCGCCTTCGTCGACGCGCTCAAACTGCTCGAACAGCACGGCGCGATCACCGCCGCCGACGGCGACACCGACGCCTACCTCGGCGACGAGGACGCCAAGGTGCTCTACCGCGTGGACACCACCCGCGTGGTCCGGCTCCTCGCCGCCCCCGTCCCGCCCTCCCGCCTCCCCGCCCCGACCGGCGCGACCGATCCGACCGACCTGACCGTGGAGGCCCGGTACGGCGGCGGCGAGCCGACCGAGACCCAGCGCGCTCTGTGGGCCCGCCACTCCCTGCTGCGCCGCCTGCTCGACGAGCCCGTCGTCTACCGCGACGAGCTGACCCCCGCCCAGGCCGCCTACGCCGACTCGCCGGCCGGCCGCCGGATGATCCGCAGGGCCGCCGAGGAGGCCGGGTTCGTGCTGGAGGAGCGCGCCGAGGGCCTCCTGCTCGTCGATCCCGAGGCGACCGCCACCGACACGCGGTTCCCCGACGACGGCAGCCACGCCAAGGTCGCCGCCCTGCTCCTGCTCGACCTGCTGGTCACCGCCGGTCCGCTGGCCGCCGGCCGGCTCGACGAGGAGGCCGCCGAGCTGCTGCGGCGCTTCCCCCGGTGGGCCGGGGCGTACCGGTCGGACGGGGGCGCGCCCAGGCTGGCCGCCGACGCGCTGGAGGTTCTCGCCATGTTCGGGCTGGCCCGCCGTACCGGCGACCGGGTGGCCGCCCTGCCCGCCGGAGCCCGCTACCGGGTCGATCGCGGCCCGGCCGACACGGAGGACGCATGACCCTCACCGAGCTCACGCCCGCCCCCGCCGCCCCGGGCATGGAACGGCGCTGGACCCCCGTACGCGCCGGGATCCTCAACGTGTGGCGCTACTACGACGAGGTGTTCGAGTTCCACCGGGGCAGGCTGCTGCTGCGCGGGCCCAACGGCAGCGGCAAGTCCAAGGTGCTCGAACTCCTGCTGCCGTACGTGCTGGACGCCAGCCTGAAGCCGAGCCGGCTGTCCACGTTCGGCGGCACCGAGCGGACCATGCACTGGAACCTCATGGGCGACGGCGCCACCGGCCTCACCCGCGTCGGCTACGTGTGGCTGGAGTTCCGGCACGCCGACGGCCGCTGGTTCACCTGCGGCGCCCGGCTCCAGGCCACCGCCCACACCAAGAACGTCACCGCCGCCTACTTCACCACCGGCTCCCGGATCGGCCTGCCCGGCGGCGTCCGGCTCGCCGGCGACGGCGGCCAGCCGCTGACCAGGGCCCAGCTCGGCGACGAGCTCGGCGAGGACGGGACGGTCCACGAGTCCGCCGACGCCTACCGCGAGGTCGTCCGCCACACCCTCTACGCCGCGCTCAACGAGCAGCGCTACGACTGCCTGCTCACCGCGCTGCGCCAGCTCCGCACCCCCAAGCTCTCCGAACGCCTCGACCCCGGACTGCTGTCCGACCTGCTGTCCAGCGCCCTGCCGCCGCTCGGCGAGGGCGAGATCCACGAGATCGCCGAAGGGTTCGAACGGCTCGACCGCCGCCGTGAGGAGCTGCGCCTGCTCGACCGCGACGTCGAGGAGGCCGACCGGCTCGCCGCCGCCCAGCGCGGCTACGCCCAGAAGTTGCTGCGCGCCGCCGCGGCGGCCGTCCTGTCCGCCGGTCAGGCCGTGGACACCCTCGCCGCCGAGGCCAAGGCCAAGCGCGAGGCGCTCCGGCAGGCCGACGACGAGCTGGCCGTCGCGGCCGTACGGCTGTCGGAGGAGGAGGCGCAGGAGCTGGCCCTGGCCGCGCAGCTCGACGGGCTCAAGGAGAGCCAGGCGTACCGGTCGGAGGGCGACCTGCACCGGCTGCGCACGCAGGCGCGGGAGGCGCACGAGTCGGCGGCGCGGCTGCGCGACCAGGCCGGGGCGGCCACCCGGGCCGCGTCGGCCAGGCAGGAGTCGTCGCTGCGCGCGGCGGCCGCCGCCCGCGCCGCCACCGGCCTGGCCGACCGTGCCCGCGCCGAGGCCCGCCGCGCCGCCGAACGCGCCGGGCTGCTCTCGGTCCACCTGGAGTGCGAACGCCCGGTGCCCGAGCCCGCAGGCTCGCCGGAAGAGCGGGGCGACGACGGCGAGGAGTCCGTACGCCGTGCCCGCGAGCTGCTGCGGGCCGCCGTGACCAGCCGGACCGGCCAGCTCCGCGAGGTCAGGCAGGCGGCCGTCGAGCACGAGGAGGCGATCGGCCGCCGTACCGCCGCCGAGCACGACCGCGACCGCGTCCGCGACGACCTGGCCGAGGCGATCGCCGCCCACGAACGGGCCGGTTCGAACCGCGACGAACGTGCCCGCGACCTGGCCGCCGCCCTGGAGGAGTGGGCCCGCGGCTGCGCCCACCTCCGGCTCGACGCCGAGGAGCTGGCGGCCCTGGCCGACCGGTCCGAGCAGGCCGACGAGCTGGTCGGCGCGGCCCGTACGGCGGCCGCGGTCCGGCTGGCCGCCCGCGAGCACCACCTGACGGGCCTGCGCGACCGGCTGCACGCCGAACGCTCGGAGCTGGCCCGCGAACGCGAGCGCCTGGCCGAGCGGACCGTGCTGGAGCCGCCCCCCTCGCCCGCCCGCCCCGCCTCCCGGTCCGGACGGCCCGGCATGCCGCTGTGGCGGGCACTCTCCTTCCGCTCCGGCGTCGATCCCGTCACGCAGGCGGGCGTCGAGGCGGCGCTCGAAGCCTCGGGCCTGCTCGACCTGTGGTTGCTGCCCGACGGCGGCATCGACCCCGGCGAGCACGACGCCTTCGCGGTCGCCGCGCAGGCCCGGCCCGCGCCCGGCTACAGCCTGGCCGACGTGCTGTTCACCGAGCCGGGCGGGCCGCCGTCCACCGACCGGGTGCTGGCGGCGGTCGCCTTCGCCCCCACCGCGCTCGGCGTCGACCACCCCGCCGTCGTCGGCGCCGACGGCACCTGGCGGCTCGGCCCGGCCATCGGGCGCTGGGTCAAGCCGGAGCCCTCCTACCTCGGCGAGGCCGCCCGCGAACGGGCCATGCGCCGCCGCGTCGCCGAGCTGGACGACCGGCTCGCCGACCTGGCCGGCACGATCGCCGAGTGCGACCACCTGTTCAGGGTGCTGGCGGGCGACCGCGACACGCTCGCCGCCGAGCTGCGGCGACGGCCCGACAGGCGGCCGTACGCCGGGGCCGCGCGGGCGCTGGACGAGGCCGTGGGCAAGGTCGCCCTGTTGGAGGACGAGCTCAGCGCGCACGAGCAGCGCCTGCACGAGCGGGAGAAGGAGGCGGCCAGGTCGCTGCGGCGGCTGACGGAACCGGCCGCCCGGCACGCGCTGCCCGCCGGGCGGCCCGCGCTCGACGAGCTGGAGGCGGCCCTGCGCGCCGCCGAGACCACCGGGGCCGTCTGGCACGACCGGCGCGGCGACGCCCGCGCGGCCAGGGCACGCGCCGGGCAGGCGGCCGAGACCGCCCGCGAGTACCAGGACCTCGCCGTACGCGCCATGGACCGGGCCGAGGAGTCCGCCGACGCGGCCGTCGTGCTGGCCGAGAAGCTGACTGCCGTCGAGAGCGCGGCCGGCGCCGAGCATCTGGACGTGCTCGGCCGGCTCCAGGACGTCCAGACCGCCTACCAGGGCTGCCGCCGCCTGATCAGGTCCGTCCACGACGAGACGGCCAGGCTCAACGCCCGGCTCGGCCGGCTCAGGGGCGAGCTGGGCCAGGCCGAGGAGAAACACGCCGAGGCCGGACGCGCGCGCGAGGCGGTCGGCGAGCGGTTCCGGCGCCTGCTGGCCGGCCACCTGCCCGCGGACGCCGACGTCCCGGCCGGGCTCGCCCCCGACGCCGGGGTGCGGGCGGTGCTGGAGGCGGCCGGCGACGTGGCCGTACGGCTCGCGGCGGTGCCGTACGAGCAGCGGCACGTCAGGGAGGCCGAGGCGCGCCTGCGGGACGCCTTCCACCACGCCAGGGAGATCCTGGCCGGCCGGGCCGAGCTGGAGCTGGCCCCCGACGAGGACGCGCAGGTGCTGACGGCCTCCGCCGGCGGCGTACGGGCCGGGGCCGCCGCGCTCGGCGCGGCGCTGCGCGGCGAGCGCGACGAACGGCGGCGCGACATCACCGAGGCCGAACGCGACCTGTTCGACCGAACGCTGGCCGGTGACACGCGGCGCCACCTGGCCGACCGGATCAGGCAGGCCGCCGCGCTGGTCGAGGGCATGAACCAGCGGCTCGAACGTGTCCGCACGGCCTCGCGGGTCGCGGTACGCCTGGTGTGGCAGGTCGATCCCACCCAGTCGGCGGCCACCCGGGCGGCCCGCGACCTGCTGCTGCGCGACCCGGCCGGGCTGGGCGAGGCCGACCGCGAGGCCCTGTACGCCTTCTTCAGGGACCGCGTCGAGGAGGCGCGCGCCGACAACTCCTCGGCCGGCTGGGAGGACCAGCTCATGAAGGTGCTGGACTACACGGCCTGGCACCGCTTCGTGGTACGCCTCGACCGCGGCGACGGCCAGGGCTGGCAGGACCTGACCAGGAAGCTGCACGGCGCGCTGTCGGGAGGCGAGAAGGCCATCGCCCTGCACCTGCCGCTGTTCGCCGCCGTGGCCGCCCACTACCGGACCGACCCCGGCTGCCCCCGGTTCATCCTGCTGGACGAGGTGTTCGTGGGCGTCGACCGGACCAACCGCGGCCAGGTCTTCGACCTGCTGGTCGACCTCGGCCTCGACCTCGTGCTCACCTCCGACCACGAGTGGTGCGAATACCGCGAGCTGGACGGCATCGCGATCCACCAGCTCATCACCGGCGACGGCGACGACGCGGTGACCACGGCCCGGTTCGTCTGGAACGGCTACCGTACGGTCCCCACGGAGACCCTTGATTAGAAAGGTTCTTTACTACCAGCGATCGCGTCCGTATGGTGGGGGCAACCCACGGGAGGCGGTCATGAAGATCCGCACCGCTGCGGTCGTGCTGACGACCCTGCTGGCCACGTCGGTCTCGGCGTCGGTGACCGTCTCGCCGAGCGCCACGGCGGCCGCCACCGTCGCCTTCGGGGCGATCGTGCCCGCGCCGGTGAGCGCGGTCCCGGCGGCGGGGGTGACGTACCTGATCACCGCCGCGACGGCCGTGTACTCCGAGGCGCCGGAGGTGGGCGAGCAGCTCGCGCGGCAGTTGCGCCGTTCGACCGGCTACCCGGTGCCGATCGTGACCGCCCCGCCGGCCGACGGGATCACCCTGCGGCTGGGCGAGGTGGCCGGCGGGGACGAGGCGTACCAGCTCGACGTGACCGCCACCGGCGTCGTGGTGCTGGCCAACCGGGCCGCCGGGCTGTTCAACGGGGTGCAGACGCTGCGGCAGCTGCTCCCGTACGCGGCCGACGCGGCCACCGTGCAGCCGGGGCCCTGGCCGGTGCCGGGCGGGCGGATCGTGGACCGGCCGCGTTACCCGTACCGGGGCGCGATGCTGGACGTGGCCAGGCACTTCTTCCCGGTGAGCGCGGTCGAGCGGTACCTCGACCAGATCGCGCTCTACAAGATCAATTACCTGCACCTGCACCTGTCGGACGACCAGGGATGGCGCATCGCCGTCGACTCCTGGCCCCGGCTGGCCTCCTACGGCGGCAGTACGGCGGTGGGCGGCGACCCCGGCGGCTCGTACACGAAGGCCCAGTACCAGGAGATCATCGCGTACGCCGCCGCCCGAAATATCACCGTAGTTCCGGAAATCGACATGCCGGGGCACACCAACGCCGCCCTCGCCTCCTACGGCCAGCTCACCTGCGACGGCGTCGCCCCGCCGCTGTACACCGGCACCGACGTCGGGTTCAGCTCGCTGTGCACGTCCAAGGAGATCACCTACACCTTCGTCGACCAGGTGATCGGCGAGCTGGCCGCGCTCACCCCCGGCCCGTACCTCCACATCGGCGGGGACGAGGCGGCCTCCACCGCGCCCGCCGACTACAAGGCGTTCGTGGACCGGGTGCAGGGCATCGTGGCCGCCCACGGCAAGACCGTGATGGGCTGGCACGACGTCGTCAAGGCCACCCCGCTGCCCACCACGCTCGTCCAGTACTGGGGCAGCGACCCCACGGAGACGGCGGTCTCGACGGCGGGCAGGAAGGTCGTCATGTCGCCGTCCGCCCGCACGTACCTGGACATGAAGTACAACCGGCGCACCCCGCTCGGGCAGACCTGGGCGGGCCTGATCGAGGTCAAGGACGCCTACGGCTGGAACCCCGGCGCCTACCTCCGGAGGCTCCCGCCCGAGCAGGTGCTCGGCGTCGAGGCGCCGCTGTGGACCGAGACGATCAGGACGCCGGCCGACATCGACTACATGGCCTTCCCGCGCCTTCCCGCTCTCGCCGAGCTGGCCTGGTCCCCGTACGCCACGCACGACTGGACCGCGTTCCGGCAGCGGCTCGGGGCGCAGGGCCCGCGCTGGCGCGTCATGGGGATCGCCTACTACCGCTCCACCCAGATCGCCTGGCCCTCCGGTTCTTAGGAGCCCCCTCAGGAGCTGCGCATGTCCCGATCGATCAGATGCGTCCTGGCCGTGCTCGTCGCGGCGCTCGCCTCGGGGGTGGTGAGCGCCGGCAGCGCCGTCGCGGCGGCCGGCTCGACCGAACTGGCCTCGGGCTGGGCGCTGCGCCCGGCCACCGGCCTCGCCGACGGCGGCGCGGCGATCTCCCTGCCCGGGTACGCCACCACCGGCTGGAACCCGGTCACCCTGCCCTCGACCGTGCTGGCCGGGCTGGTCGCGAACGGCGTCTACCAGAACGTCTACTTCGGCCAGAACCTCAAGAACGTGCCCGACCTGACCACCCAGGACTGGTGGTTCCGCGGCGAGTTCACCGCCCCCGCCACGGCCCCCGGGCAGGTGTACTGGCTGCGCTTCAAGGGCCTCAGCTACCGCGCCCAGATCTGGCTGAACGGTGTGCAGCTTGACGCCGCCGCGGTGGGCACGTTCGTCGCCCACGAGTACGACGCGACCGCCGCGATCAGGCCGGGCGCGGCGAACGCGCTGGCCGTCAGGGTCACCCCGCCGCGCCACGACTGCAAGGACCTGTCCGCCTGCACGGTCGACTGGAACCCCGAGGCCCCCGACATGAACGCGGGCATCTGGAACACGACCCTGCTGGACACCACCGGCCCGGTGGCCCTGCGCGACCCGTACGTCCGGACGACCCTGTCCGGCGCCGCCGCCGACCTGGCCGTCTACGTGGACGCCGTCAACGCGACCGGCGCGCCCGTCACCACCACGGTCAGCGGCACGATCACCAAGGCGGGCCGGCCGGACCTCGCCTTCTCCCAGAACGTCACCCTGGCCGCCCACGAGCGCAGGGAGATCGCCTTCGCGCCCGTCCACGTCGATGATCCGGTGTTGTGGTGGCCGTACCAGTTCGGCAGCCCCGAGCTGTACCGGCTGACGGTCAGCGCCGGCGCCTCCGACAGCAAGTCGATCGACTTCGGCATCCGCGAGGTCACCGACTACCGCACCACCGTCAACGGCACCTCCTTCGCCGGTTACAAGATCAACGGCCGGCCGATCCTGCTGCGCGGCGGCGGCTACGTGTGGGACCTGATGCAGCGCTGGGACACCCGGACGAACGCCGCCCACGTCAACTACGTCAAGGGTATGGGCCTCAACACCATCCGGCTGGAGGGCACCCTCGGCAACGAGGAGCTGTACGACCTGGCCGACAGGGCGGGAGTCCTGGTCATGCCCGGCTTCGTCTGCTGCAGCGCCTGGGAGGACGACAGCGCCTGGACCGCCGAGCAGGAGCGGGTCGCCCGCGAGTCGCTGGACAGCCAGTTGCGCTCGCTGCGCCACCACGCCTCGGCGTTCCTGTGGACCTACGGCAGCGACCAGCCGCCGACGGCCGCTCACCTGGCCGCGTACAAGAGTGTGGCCGCCGCGCTGCACTGGCAGAACCCGACCCTGGACAACGTCGCCACCTGGTCCAACGCCGACGCGGGCATGAAGATGGACGGCCCGTACGTGTGGGAGCCGCCGGTGTTGTGGTGGGACGAGAGCAAGAGCGGCGGCGCGTTCGGCAGCACGGGGGAGGAGGGCACCGAGTCGCCGCCGCCCCTGGAGACGCTGGAACGTTTCCTGGCCCCCGCCGACGTCTGGCCCATCGGCACGGCCTACAACTACCACGCGGGCAAACCCGGCAGCGTCTTCGACACCATCGCCCCCTACACCACCGGCCTGAACAAGCGTTACGGCACCGCCACCTCCGCCGCCGACCAGTCCCGCAAGTCCGAGGCGCAGAACTACGAGAACGCCCGCGCGTTCTTCGAGGCGTGGAGCGCCAGGCAGCACGTGCGCTCGTTCGGGTCGATCTTCTGGATGCTGAACAACGCCTGGCCGTCGGTGCACTGGAACCTCTACGACTACTACCTCAAGCCCGGCGGCGGCTACTTCGGCGCCAAGAAGGCCACCGAGCCCGTGCACATCGCCTACGACTACCTCACCCGGGCCGTCCACGTGGTCAACTCGACCCTGACCACGCGCTCGGGCCTGACCGCCACGGTTTCCGTGCACAACCTGCCGGACCTGGTCCGCAAGTACACCGCCTCGGCGCCGGTCACCGCGACGGCCAACGCGGGCGTCCAGGTGCTGACGGTCCCGGCGGTGACCGGGCTGTCGCGGACGTACCTGATCAGGCTCCAGCTCAAGGACGCCGCCGGGGCGACGATCAGCGACAACGTCTACTGGTACTCCACCTCGCCCGACACACTCGGCAACAAGAGCAACTGGTACCGCACCACGCCGAAGACGTACGCCGACCTGACCGGCCTGAACACCCTGCCGGCCGCGAACGTCGCCGCCACCGCCGCCCGTACCGTGTCCGGCGGCTCCGAGACGGTCACGATCACCCTGACCAACCCCGCCGGCCTGGCCTTCCTCGTACGGCCGGAGGTGGTCGCGGACGGGCGCGAGGTCGTACCGGTCCTCTACAGCGACAACTACGTCACGTTGTGGCCGGGGGAGAGCACGACGATCACGGCCACGTACCGGACGGCCGACCTCGGCGGCCACCAACCGGCACTACGGGTACGCGGCTACAACCTCCCGGCCACCACGATCCCCATACCCTGATCCCGCGCCGAGCTCATCGAACGGTGGCGAGCGCCTGGGCCCAGGGCGGGTTCGCGCCCGCCACCGAGCAGGTCAGCGCCGACACCCGGGCCGCGAACGACGCGGCGGCCACGGCGGTCTCCAGGTCGAGGCCGTCGAGCCGCCCGCCGAGCAGGCCACGCGCGCCCAGGTCGTGCAGCAGCCCGGCGGTGAAGGAGTCGCCGGCGCCGACCGTGTCGACGACCTCGACCCGCGGCGCCCGTACCTCGGCCCGCTCACCGTCGAGGGACACCAGCGCACCCGCCGCCCCCCGGGTGACCACCACGAGCCGGGCCCCCGCGGCGTGCCAGGTGTCGCAGGCCCGTTCCACGGACGCGCCGGGCATCAGGAAACGCAGGTCGTCGTCACTGAGCTTGAGTACGTCGGCCCACCGGCACCAGCGCTCGACCTGGTAGTCCTCACGGGCGGCCAGGCTGGGACGCACGTTGGGATCGACCGACACGGTGGCCCGCGCCGCGGCCCGCCGCGCGAACTCCTCGACGGCCGCCCGCCCAGGCTCCCTGACCAGCGCCAGCGACCCGGTGTGCAGGCAGGTGGCCGGGCCCAGCCTGGCCGGGTCGAGCTCCTCGGCGCTCCACTGCCAGTCGGCGGTGCCGCCGGCGTAGAAGGTGTAAGCGGCCCCGCCGTCGTCGTCGAGCGCGGCGACCGAGAGCGTACTCGGCTCGGCCGCCTCGACGGCCGCCGACAGATCCACCCCCGAGGACGTCAGCCGGTCACGGAACAGCGCCCCGAACACGTCACCCGAGACGCGCCCGAGGAAGCGGGTGGGGGTGCCGAGGCGGGCGAGCGCCACGGCCGTGTTGGCGGGGCCGCCGCCGGGCAGCACCCGCAACCCGAGCTCCCCCCGCCCGGCCTCCCCGTCCGCGCCGGTGAAACCATCGGCCACGCACTCACCCAGAACAGCGATCACCGACCCCGCCTCCCTGGAACTCACTCACTCCGACCCAAGCCCCCCGCCCCGAACCCCATCATCCCAGCCCACGCCCCACAAGATGGCGACGTGCCATCTCCTCAGAGCCGCCATCTCCTCAGAGCCGCCATCTCCTCAGAGCCGCCACGCCCGTCGCGACGCCGCGTCTTCCGGAAGAGCGCCGGTCAGGATGCGTCGTCCTCGTCGTCCTTCAGGTGGTCGGGCAGGCCGGTGGCGGGGACGCCGAACGTCCGCGCGTACTGGTCGTTGAGTTCCGACCAGCCGAAGTTCATCGCGGCGGCGCCCCGGATCGGCGGGATCGGACGGCCTTCGAGCAGCTTCTCGGCCACGTCGAGGCAGATGTGCCAGCCGGCCGCGACCTTCGGCAGCCAGTCCCGCTCCTGGACGGTGTGCCGCAACGTCAGCCGGGTGCCGGTGCCGGTCGCCGCCAGTTCCCAGCGCAGCAGGTCGGTGCCGAACGTGTGCTCCAGCAGCGTCGGCGGCTCGGCACGGACGACCTCGGCCTCCATGTCCTGGGGCTTCTCGTCGTCGATCATCGTGAGGGTCAGGCCGCCCGCCTCGGAAAGATCACGGTCGGCGCTGTACGGCGCCCACGCGGCGAGCTGCCCCGGCTCGGTCAGCGCCCGCCACACCCTCTCCGGCGGATGACGCAGATCGCGGACGAGGACGAGGGTCCAGCGGTCTCCCGCCGCCTCGCTGCCGACCTGGGCCGGCGGGCTCGGACGGTACGCGTCAGAGGTCATGACGTCTCCTCCAGGTTGTCGAGATGGCGTTCGAGAGCGTCGAGATGCCGGTCCCACAGGGCCCGATACGGCTGAAGCCAGTCGTCCAGCGCACGGAACGGGCCCGCGTGGATGCGGTAGATCCGCCGCTGCGCCTCGGTACGGCAGGTGACGAAACCGGCCTCCCTGAGCACCTTCAGCTGTTTGGACACCGTGGGCTGGCTGACGTCGAGCGCCTGGACCAGCTCGTTCACGCTGCTCTCGGCCACCCGGAGTCGATCGAGAATCCGACGCCGGGTCGGCTCGGAGAGCACGGAGAACGCATCCACGGACATGCCTTCATATTCCGCAACCGGCATATACCTGTCAAGGCATACACGCTCATCGGTGCGCCCCGCCCGAAGTCCGCCTGCCCACCTCCGGCCGCCGCCTCCACCCTGTAGTGGCATCTCGGCTCCGAGCGCCGCATGCGTGGCGCGGTGGTGGGAGGTCTCGTACTGGAGTGGGTTCCGGTCGGTCCGGGCGGGCTTTCGGGATCGCTAATGTTATCTCTTCGTGATGTGCGCTCGGGGTGGGTGATTTGTGCTGCGTGTGTTTGTGTGGAGGGATTAAGTGTCAGGATATGTCGTGTTTATGGGGAGATTTTGGGGTGGCGCTGTCCGAACATTCTTATGGTTACGATTCCTTCGTCCAGTCGTTCTGCGGAGCGGGGGGAAAGAAGGGCGCCATCGATTCCCAGGATTTGGCCGAACTCGAAAAGCGCCGGAACGATTCCGACTTCGCCGTGGCGTTCGCCAGCGTGATGCCGCCGCGCCAGCTCAAGAGCCTCCTGGCCGGTCTGCGCCGCGCTCACGCCATTCAGTCCGCCAACCTCGACAGGTTGGCCAAGGCCCTGAGCACGCTCCTCGGCACCGCCTCCCGCGCCCCCGGTCCGGCGCGGATTTCGGCCCCTTACACCCATCGCCTGCTCGAAAACCTCGACACACCGGAAACCGGTTTCGCCATCGGACAATTGCTGCGATACGGACGTTTCGACGAGCCGTTCCTCCGCGATCTCGCCGCCAAGACCTACGACTACGAACGAAGCCAGGCTCCCGGCTCCTCGTACTGGCGGAATCTCCATCCGGACTCGCAGCCGATGTGCGCCATTCCCCTGGACGAACGCGACCCCATGGCGGGCGTCATGGCCGCCCTCGCCAACCACCCCAGGGCGGCCCGCGAGTTCCTGACGGACGGGCGGCGGGACCCGCTGGAGTACCTCACCTGCGAGCGCTTCTGGCCGGGGAACACGGAGGCGTACCTCGACCGGGCGATCGACATCGCGGGGCTCTAGAAGCAATGCCGGGAAGTTAGGGCTTGCCGATCAATAACCCGTAGCATCTGCCGTTCTGGCCCGATGGGCTGGTATGGCCGTGTCGGTGGAGACTGTGGGGATGCTGGAGGCGAAGCTCGAGGCGATCTTGCCGCATCTGGACGAG
>NZ_QHHZ01000032.1:0-53666 GCF_003947315.1 Nonomuraea sp. WAC 01424 | reverse complement strand
TCGAGGACGCCGTGCGCAACGCCAAGGCGGCCGTCGAGGAGGGCATCGTCCCCGGTGGTGGCGTGGCGCTGCTGCAGGCCGGCGCGAAGGCGTTCGACAAGCTGGAGCTGGCGGGCGACGAGGCCACGGGTGCGGCGATCGTGAAGAAGGCTCTGGAGGAGCCGCTCAAGCAGATCGCGGTCAACGCCGGTCTTGAGGGCGGCGTCGTGGTGGAGAAGGTGCGTAACCTGACCCCCGGCGAGGGCCTCAACGCCGCTTCCGGCGAGTACGTCAACATGTTCGACTCCGGGATCATCGACCCGGCCAAGGTGACGCGCTCCGCGCTGCAGAACGCCGCTTCCATCGCGGCGCTCTTCCTGACCACCGAGGCCGTCATCGCCGAGAAGCCCGAGAAGACCCCTGCTGCTCCGGCCGGCATGCCCGGCGGGGGCGACATGGACTTCTAGCCCCTCCAACCACCACACCTAGCCCCCCAATCACCACACCTAGCCCCACCCACCACCACACCGGAAGGCGCGACATGCACATCTGCGGCCCCGGCCACCCGCCGGACCGTCCCCCCACCACCCCTTCGGCCAGGAGGACGGCGACGTGACGCTGCCGACCGCGACACTCGGCCGTACCGGCCTGCGGGTGAGCCGTCTCGGCTACGGGGCCATGGAGCTGCGCGGGCCGGAGGCGTGGGGCCCGCCGGTGAACGACGACGAAGCCCGCACCGTCCTGAACGAGGCCCTCGACGCGGGCATCAACCTCATCGACACCTCACCCGACTATGGCGTGGCCGAGGAGCACATCGGCCGCTGGATCTCCCACCGCCGCGACGAGTTCGTCCTGGTGGGTAAGTGCGGCTGCCCGGTCACGGGCGGCGACCCGGCGCACGTCTACACGAGGGCGAACGTCCGCGCGTGCGTCGAGCGCAGCCTGCGCCGGATGCGTACCGACCACCTCGACGTCCTGATGGTCCATCTGAGCCCGAGCGTCGCCGTGATGGAGGCCGAGGACACCGTGGCCGAGATGCGGGCGCTCCAGGACGAGGGCGCGATCCGCTTCACCGGCATGTCGGGGGAGCTGCCCCACCTGCCCGACCATCTCGCGATGGGGGTGTTCGACGTGTTCCTGCTGCCGTACTCGGCGCTCGACCGTTCCCACGAGGAGTTCGCCGGGGCCGCGGCGGTGGCCGGCGCGGGGACGATCGCTCGCGGCTCGGTCGCCCGCTCGCTGGTGCCGCCGCCCGAGGCCGTACCGGAGCCGATCCGCCGCCCGCTGGCCGACCGTCACGCCCGACTGGCCGCCGCCCGGCTGGACGAGCTGGCGGACGGCGCCCCGGTGACGGAACTCCTGCTGCGGTACATCCTCGGCCGCCCGGAGCTGCACTCCCTGATCGTCGGCTCGGCCCAGGCCGCGCACCTGCGAGCCAACATCACCGCCGCAACCAAGGGCCCACTCCCGCCCGACGTCCACAACGCCGTACACGACCGCCTGCACCCGGAGTGAGCCGAGGTGCCCAGCCCTCTCATGCCAGGGGGGAGGGGCGTTCCGGGAAAGGGGTCGTCCCGGGACGGGGGAAGGCGCTGGGGGAGGGGGTGATCGGGGAGGGGTGTGATGGGCCGAAGGGGCGAAGGGCCGAAGGGGCGAAGGGGCGTGGCGGGGGAGAGGCCGTGCTGGAGGGGGTTTGCGTTGGGGGCGGGGCTATTGGCCGTCGAGGAAGGTCAGGACAGCGAGTACTCGGCGGTGGCCGCCGTCCGAGACCGCCAGTCCGAGCTTGGCGAAGATGCTGCCGATGTGCTTGTGCACCGCATTGTCGGTGACGGTCAACCGCTGCCCGATCTCGTTGTTGCTCAGTCCCTGGGCCATCCAGGACAGCACTTCGCGTTCCCGCGCCGTGAGGCTGTCCAGGCCGTCGCCCCGGCCCGTCATGAGCTGGGCGATGACCTCGGGGTCCATGACCGTGCCGCCCGCGGCGACCCGGCGGACGTCCTCGACGAACTGGCTCACCCGGCTGACCCGGTCCTTGAGCAGGTAGCCGACGCCGCCGGAGCCGTGGGCGAGCAGCTCGCGGGCGTAGATGCGCTCGACGTACTGGGACAGGACCAGGATGGGCAGGGTGGGGTCGGCGTTCCGGAGGGCGACGGCGGCCTTGATGCCCTCGTCGCGGAAGGACGGCGGCAGCCGCACGTCGGCGATGACCAGGTCGGGCCGGTGCGCGGCGACGGCGTCCATGAGGCCGTCGGCGTCCGGCACGACCGCGGCCACCTCGATGTCCTTGCTGGTCAGCAGCAGCTCCAGCCCGGTCGAGAGCAGAACGTTGTCCTCGGCGATCACGACGCGCATGGCAGCTCCACGACGAGACGGGTGGGCCCTCCGAGAGGGCTGTCGATGGTGAGTGCGCCGTCGAGCGCGGCGGCCCTGC
The DNA here is from genome assembly GCF_003947315.1 of Nonomuraea sp. WAC 01424. Lineage (NCBI taxonomy): Bacteria > Bacillati > Actinomycetota > Actinomycetes > Streptosporangiales > Streptosporangiaceae > Nonomuraea > Nonomuraea sp. WAC 01424. Next base: position 51,256 of record NZ_QHHZ01000032.1, on the reverse strand, counting down.
TGCGGATTCCGGTGACGCCGGTGCCGCGGCTCTCGTCCACGCCGCCCTTGCCGTCGTCGCAGATCTCGATGCGCAGTGTACGCCCCGACGTCAGCCGTACGGTGACGCGGCCGGCGCCGCTGTGCTTGGCGGCGTTCGTGACGGCCTCGGCCACGATGAAGTAGGCCGCCGTCTCGACCGCGGCGGGCACGGAACCGAGGCCGCTCACGTCCGTCTCGACGGGCACCCCGGCCTTCGCCGTCACGGCGGCCACGGCCCCGGCCAGACCCCGGTCGGCCAGGACGGGCGGGTACATCGTGCGGATCACCTGCCGCAACTCGGTCATCGCCTCCTCGGTTCCCTCGTGGGCGTCCTTCAGCAGCCGGCCGACGGGCCCGGCGTCGTCGTCGAGCGCCTCCCGGGCCATGGCCAGCCGCATCGCGATGGCGACCAGCCGCGCCTGGGTGCCGTCGTGCAGGTCGCGCTCGATGCGGCGCAGCTCGGCGGCGTGCGCGTCCAGCACGCCCGACCTGCTCTCGGTCAGCTCGCCGACGCGTTCGGCCAGCAGGTCGGCCGCCGACGGCGCGAGCGCGGCCAGGCAGGCGCGCGCGTGCAGGCGGGCCAGCCTGGGCACCCCCCACCAGGCCAGCGGCGTGGCCAGCACAACCTGCGCGACGCCCAGGCCGATCGCCTGCGACCACTCGGTCACCGGGATGAACAACAGCAGCCGCAGCGGGTCGTCGGCCGGGAACAGCCACCACAGCGGGGACTCCAGGACGGGGTTCACCACCAGTCCGATCACCCCGAGGGCGGCCAGCGTGACGGGCAGGCCCACGACGACGTGCAGAGCGGTCCAGCGCAGGTCGCGCCTGGGCCGCGTACCCATGAGGAGGTGGCGCCACTGGTCGCGCACGCCGGCGTCGGCGGGCGGCGCCGGCCGCGCCGGTACGTCGACCCCCAGCACCCGGCCCGCCTGGACACGCTGCCACTCGGCCCACCGGTGGAGCACCGCCATCATGCGCGGCACGAGGACGAGTCCCGCTCCGCCCACGGGCACGAGCAGCACGCCCACGGCGAGGAAGGCCAGCGCGACCATCGCCGCCATGGAGGACCCGAACACGATCAGGTGATATCGGACAAACCGCCAAAGATCTTTCACGCTAATTCATGATCTTCCGGGCAGGTAGCTCCATGGCGAGGGACACAATCGACATCACCCCCACAATAGACGCCGGCACCAGCCACAACGGCCCCGCGGGCAGCGGGCGGGCCAGGAAACCCAAGCTGAGGAGCACCAGCGGCACCGCGGAGAGCACCAGCCCCGACACCGACGCCCCCGCGCCCACGAGCATCGCCTCCCAGCGCACCACCCGCCTGAGCTGACGCCGGGTCAGGCCGAGCGCGCGCAGACCGGCGAACTCCTCCCGCCGCGCCGTCGTCGTCGCCACCAGCCGGTTGGCGACCGCCACCAGCACGTAACCCAGCAGTACGGCCAGCACGGCGACGTTCACCAGCGTCTGGGCCGAGGCCGTGGCGGCCTGCGGTCCCGCGGGGCGGCCGTCGAAACGCAGCTCAGGACGTCGCGCGAGGTCGCCGAAGTCGCCGGGACGGGCGAGCACCGCGCTGTCCAGCCCGGTCGTCGTGTGCGCCGCGGCCAGGTCGCGGGAGAGCACGATCGGGCCGAACCCGAGGCCGCGCCGGTACGTGGCCACCACCCGGGCCCGTACCCGGGCGCCGTCGCCCATGGTCACGTCCATGGTCGTGCCGATCCGGCCCACACGCTCGTCGACCGCCACGGTCGCGCCCTTGAGCCCGTCCAGGCCGCCGGCCACGAGGTCGAGGTCGACCAGGCCGTCGGCGGCAGGGCCGAGCGCCATGGCCGGGCGGTCCATCAGACCGGGGTCGTCGCCGGCCATGAGCGGCGCGGTCACCACGGTCGTCATCGCCATGCCCGTCGCCTCGGTCCTCGACCGTACGTCGGCGAGCAGGTCGCGCGGGATGCCGCCGAGGCCGGGAGCGGTGATCGTGACCAGGCCGCGCAGGCCCAGGGCGGCCTGGTCGGACTGCGCCCTGGCCATCGTGGTCTGCGTGAGCGTCACGCTGAGCCCGAGCGTGACCACCATGCCGAGGGCGGCCACCGCGGCGGCGGTCCGCAGCGCGTACCCGTGGCAGTTGTGCACCGCCAGCCAGAGCGGGGCGGGCAGCCGGGCCATGAGCCGCGATCCGGCCACCGCCCGCGCCACCCCCTGCACCAGCCGCGGACCAGCGAGAGCCAGGCCGATCACCGCCATGATCGCGGCGGTGCCCGGTCCGACCGCGGCCAACTCGGTCCGTACGAACAGCGGCATCGTGGACAGCACCAGAGAGGCCAGCATGAGCAGCAGCCCCGCGTTGGTGCGCGCCCGCGACGGCGTACGCGGCTCGGGGAGCCCGGAGACGACCGGCATGCGCGAGACCCGCAACGATCCCGCCCACGCGGCCACCCGCGTGACGCCGAGCAGCAGCAGCGTCGCGGCCACGGCCGGCAGCGCCCCGTACACGAGCGGCTGGTCCTCGCGCAGCATGCCGATCCCGGTCAGCAGCCCGCCGAACCGGTCGGCCAGGTAGTAGCCGAGCGCGGCCCCGGGCGGCACGGCCGGGAGCGCCGCCGCCATGGCCTGGACGGCCACCACCCGGCGCACCTGGCGCGGGGTCGCGCCGGCCGCGCGCAGCAGGGCGAGGTCGCGGCGCTGCCGGTTGACCGACAGCGCCAGGCCACCGCCCACCACGAACCCGACCACCATCAGGCTGATGCCGCCGATCGAGGCGGGCAGGGCCAGCAGCAGTCCGCGGCCCGCCGCCGCGCCCGGCGACTCGGCGTCGGCCCGGTCGCGGCCGGTCGCGTACTCGTAGCCGGCGCCCAGGCGGGCCTTCAGCCGGGCGGCCAGCGTCTCGGGGGAGACGCCGGGCGTCGCGCGGACCGCGACGAGGTCCACCGTCGCCGGTCTGCCCGCCGTCCGGGCGGCCAGGGTGGTGGCGACGGAGTCGGGGAAGTACACACCCGGGGTGTCCACTACGGCGCTCACCCGGTAGGTCGCGGGCGTCCCGGCCGCCGTCACCCGCAGCTCGTCCCCGACCCGGCCGCCGCTCACCGCGATCTCGCCGGGGGCGCGCGGCGCGTGCCCCGCCGTGATCCGCCCGCTCAGCGCGAGCGATGACCACCCGTGGCCGGCGGTGGCAGGATCGGCGGTACGCCCGACAGCCCCGGACGAAACGGTGGCGGCGGCGGTACCCCCGGATACGACGGCGGCGGGGAAGCTGAGGTCGCCGGTCGCGGCTGCCACGCCGGGCACCTCGGCCGCCGCGGCGACCAGCGAGGAGGGGATCCTGGCGCGCTCGGGCAGCGCCACGGGCAGGTCCTCCTTGCGGGAGATCGACTGCCGCGCCGCGACCACCACGTCCGCGCCCGAGAGCCGCAGGGGCGGCTGCGCGCGGAAGGCCGAGTCCACCAGCACGCCGGTCGCGGTCACCAGCGCCATCCCGCCCAGCACCGCGGCGAACACCACGACGAGGCCGCCCGCCTTGGCGAGCGCCAGCGCGAGCCTGATCACGCGACCCGCTCCGCGCTCAGCCGCGCCAGCCGTACGGCCAGGTCCTCGGCGGACGGGGCGGGCAGGATGTCGAGCACCCGCCCGTCGGCCATGAGCACGGTGTCGTGCGCGCGGGCCGCGGCGGCGGGGTCGTGGGTGACCATGACGACGGTCTGGCCGAGGTCGTCGACCAGCTCGCGCAGCAGGTCCAGCACGTGGGCGGCGCTGCGCAGGTCGAGCGCGCCGGTGGGCTCGTCGGCGAACACCACGTCCGGGCGGGCGGCCAGGGCCCGGATGATGGCGGCCCGCTGCTGCTGGCCGCCCGACAGTTCCGTCGGCCGGTGCCGCAGCCGGTCGCGCAGGCCCATCCGGCCGATCAGCTCGCCGAGCCAGGCCCGGTCCGGGCGCACCCCGGCCATCCGCAGCGGCAGCGTGATGTTGTCCTCGACGGTGACGGTGGGCAGCAGGTTGTAGGACTGGAAGACGTAGCCGAGATGCTTCCTGCGCCACTCCGTGCGCCTGGTCTCCGACATGCGGGTGACCTCGGCGCCGCAGATGGTGATCTCGCCCGACGTCGGCGGCTCCAGGGCGGCCGCGGCCTGCAACAAAGTGCTCTTCCCCGAGCCCGACGGTCCCATCACGGCCACGAACCGGCCGCGCGGGAAGGCCAGCGACACGTTGTCGAGGGCGACGACGTCACCGTAGGTCTTGCTCACCCGTTCCAGCATGACGACCGCGCCGGAGACAGCGCCGGAGACAGCGCCGGAGAGAGCGCCGGAGAGAGCGCCGGTGACCGGGCTGCTCACGACCGGCGTCCGGCCACGTACAGGACGATGAGCCCCGCGATGCCGGCCGCGCCCACCACGCCGCCCGCCAGCCCGGGCAGGGTCAACTCGCCCCGCGCGGCGAAGTTGGCGACCAGGTTCACCGAGGCTCCGGCCACCGTCAGGACCCACAGCAGGGCCCGCAGCCCGGACCGCCGCGGCCGGGGCCGCGGGGTCCGCGCCGGCTGGTCATATGTGTCAATTCTGTACGGATCGCTCATGAGGACGACGCTACGGACCTCGGCCTCCACGATGAATCCCGCCAGCAACCGAAGGGACGGTACAGACTGCTGTAGTACTTATGGCCACACAAGGGAGGAACACACAGTGCAGCGGATCGGCGTCATCGGGGTGGGCGAGATCGGCCGGGCCATCGTGACGGGCCTGTGCGAGGCGCCCGGCGAGCGTCCCGAGGTGTTCCTCTCCCCACGCGGAGCGCGCGCCGCCAAGGAGCTGTCGGAGCGGTACGAACGCGTCCGGGTCTGCGCCGGAAACCAGGAGGTGGTGGACCGCTCGGAGCTGGTCATCGTCGCCGTACGCCCGCCGGACCGGCACGAGGCGCTGGCCGGCCTGCGCGTGGACGACGACCGGATCGTGGTCAACGTGATGGCCGGCGTCGCGAACGACGACCTGCGCGGGCAACTCGCCACCGGCGCCACGCTGGTACGGGCCATCCCCCTGCCCGCCGTCCGCGACCGCGAATCGGTCACGGTGACCTGCCCGGCGCACCCGGCGGTGGACGCCCTCTTCGACCGCCTGGGCGGCGTGCTGCCGGTCGAGGACGAGGCCGCCTTCAACGTCTTCTCCGCGCTGACGGCGACGCTGACCACCCACCTGTCCTACCTCGCCACGCTCACCTCGTGGGCCGCCGGCCACGGCCTCCCCGCCGAGGTCGCCGAACGCTACGTCCGTGGCCTCTTCCAGGACCTCGGACGCGCCCTGGGCGACGAGAGCCGTTCGCTGCGGCAGCTCGCGGCCGACCACGAGACCCCGAACGGCAGCAACGAGCGCATCCGCACCACCTGGTTCACCCCGGCCACCTCCGCGGCCCTCACCCAGGCCCTCGACGACCTGCTCGACCGCCTCGACTGACCGCCTCGACCGACCGCGTCAACCGACCGCGTCACCCCGGACCGGGCCGCCGTTCACCGGCAGTCCTTCCGCTCGGGCGCGCAGAACCGGACCTCGGGGTAGCGCGGCGACGGCCCGTCCAGCAGGGGTTGCGGCCTGCCGCGCAGGTGCAGGTCGAGGAAGGCCCGTACGTACGCGCGGACGACCTCGGTGGACCGGGCCGCGCTGAGTGAGCCCGGCACGGGGATGCCGAGGGCCCCGGCCAGCAGCGGCACGTCGGTGAACGTCTGGTGGTCCGCGCCGGGCAGCAGCAGCCACCGCTTCCAGCCCGACAGCAGTCTCCAGTCGCGGTCCCACGAGTTGTCGCGCCCGCCGGGCGGGTGGCCCGCCGACCCCAGGAACAGGAACGGCCGCGACAGGCCGCCCTTCGGGATCCGGGCGTACGTGGTGCCGTCCATGTCGAGGCCGGCGCGGATCCGGGAGTCCTTCAGCATCGACTCCACCGCCGCGGCCCCGCCGATCGACTGGCCCGCCATCGCGATCCTGGACCGGTCGATCAGGGAGGAGCCCTTCCAGGCCGCGTCCGGCCCGGTCAGCCGGTCCAGCACGAAGGAGACGTCGGCCGCCCGCACCGCCGTCACGCGCGGGCCGAAGCCGGGGTCGGAGTCGCTGTCGCAGGCCACGCACTCCGCGATCCGGCCGCCGGGGAACGTCGTCGCGTAGGTCTCGTAGGCGTGGCCGACGCCGGCGACGACGTACCCGTGCGCGGCCAGGTCCTCGGCGAGGGCGACCAGCGTGCCGCGCGGCTGGGTGAACCCGGGGGAGAGCACGACCAGCGGCAGGCCGCCCGTCTTCCCGGCCGGCTCCGCGCCGGTGAAGGAGTTGGTGCGCGTCCTGCTCAGCATGTCGTACGGCGCGCCGGTCACCTTCTTGCCCCTCAGGGTCAGCTCGGACTCCTTGGCCGACATGTACGCGGCGGGCGTCCCCGTACGGGCCTTCGCCGGGTACCACAGGGTGACCATCAGCTCCCTGGCCTTCGACTCGGGCACCCACGGGTCGGCGCGGGAGGCGTCCTTGAGGTACAGGGCGGTGGTGCCGACCACCGCGCTCCCCGTCGGGGCGGGCAGGGCCGGGGGAGCGGCGGGCGTGGGCGACGGGCCCGCGGTCCTCGGCGGGGCGGCGCGCGGGATCGGCTTCGGTGCGATGGCATGGCTCATGAGGTGGTCCGTCCTCGTCGGCGGCGGGATCGTCAGTCGTGCAGCAGGGCCAGCGCCCTGGCCAGGGCGGGATCGCGCCCGACGGCGGCGTCCTGCGGGGTCAGCGGCACGTGCTCGTCGGGGGCCACGCCGACCCGGTCGGTCAGCACCACCAGCGGCAGCCCGACCAGCGGCACGTTGTCGTCGGTGCGCATGGTCTCGCACGAGCCGTCCGCGGCGCACTGGTAGGCGGTGACCTTGCCGTGCCCGAACCCGCCCAGCAGCCGGTTCGCCTCGTCGGGGCTGCCGCCACCGTTGCCGCGCAGGTCCAGCACGACCCCGGCGAGCGTCCTGCCGGTGCGCAGCCTGGCGATCGCCCGCAGCACCCGGTTCGCCGAGTCGGGCGCGAAGCCGCGCATCCGCACGCGGGCGACGTCGCCGTCCACCACCTCGGCCGTCACGGCGGGCAGCGTGTCCGGGTCGGGCTGGAACAGGCGGGGCTTGAGCGTCACGGTACGGCGGCGGCCGGTGTCCTGCCGCAGCAGCCGCAGCCGGACCGGGGCCGCCTGGGGGTAACGCGGGTAGAGCGCGGCGACGGCGGCCGGGGTGACCTCGGCGCCGACGAAGGGCGCCGAGCCGTCGATCGACTCGATGACGTCGCCCGGCCGCACCCCGGCGGCCCTCGCCGGTCCCCCCTGTACGGCGGTGACGAACAGCGGCGGCAGCGCGTTCCCGGGGGCGCCGGACGGGCCGGTGCTGGCCTGGAGGCCGAGGCCGTACTGGTCGCCGTCGTAGTAGGCGGGCGGGCGGCGCATGCCGTGCGCCCAGCGGGCGTGGTCGTCGCCGAGGGCGGCCACGAGGGCCCTGGAGGAACTCGCGGCGGGCGAGCGGGTCGAGCGCGGCGACCGGCTCGTCCAGGAGCAGCAGCTCGGGGCGCTTGGCCAGGCCCATGGTGAGCGCGAGCTGGGCGCGCTGGCCGCCCGACAGCCGTCCCGCCCGGTGCGCGGGGTCCAGGCCGAGCCGTCTGACGCGGTCCTGGGCGAGCGCGGCGTCCCAGCCGGGGTTGAGCCGGGCGCCCAGCCGCAGGTGCTCGGCCACGCTGAGCGCGGCGTAGACGGGGGCGTCCTGGGCGACGAACCCGATCCTGGCCTGCTGCCCCGGACAGTCCGGCGGATTCCCGCCGAGCACGCCGATCCGGCCCTCGGACGGCGTGAGCTGCCCGCCGGCCAGCTTCAGCAGCGTGGTCTTGCCGACCCCGTTGGGGCCCACCAGCCCGACGACGTGCCCCTCAGGGACGTCGAGTGCGCAGTCGCGCAGCGCCCAGCGCCGGCCGTACCGCTTGCCCAGCCCCTGGGCCGTCAGGACGCCGCTCATGCGATGTCCTGCCGCGCGGCGTCGCGGAAGGTGCTCATGAACAGCGCCTCGATGCTCTCGTCGTCGAGGCCGGCCAGGCGGGCCTTGGCCAGCCAGCGCCGCAGGTCCTGGCGCAGCGGGCCGTGCGCTGCAGGTACGGCGAGACGCCGGACCGGGCGTCCAGATAGAACTCGATCACCCTTCCTCCATTTAACTAGGCTCCTAGTACTAGGAACCTCTGGAGATCAAGGGCGTGTAAGGAAAGGGCTCAGGACTCCCGGCGGGCGACGGTCAGCAGGTGGCCGCTGACGCCCAGCAGCGAGGGCTCCGACTCCATCGAGCGCTGGGCGTCCAGGAGCAGGGTCCGGCAGGCGGGGTCGTCGAGCCAGTCGGCGACGTCGCCGTAGAGCCAGAAGGCGCCTTCCAGGCCGTACTGCGCGGCGCCGGGGAGGCCGGCGTCGGCGAACTCGGCGCACACCTCGTCCGGTTGGTGGAAGTAGGCGGTGAATCCGCGCCGGGGGGAGCGCATGACGCCGTGCGCCGCGGCGGCTTGAGCCGCCTCCCGCTGGGGTTCCTCCAGGTACGTTCCCAGGTGGACGGTGTCGAGCACGGCCGCGTGCCGGTTGATGGTGGCCGCCGCCACGAGCCCGCCGGGTCGTACGGCGCGCCGCGCCTCGCGCAGGGCCCGCATCCGGTCGGCCCGTTCGGCCAGATGGTAGAGCGGGCCCAGCAGCAGAACGGCGTCCGCGCCCTGATCGGGCACCGGCAGCCGGCGCGCGTCCCCCAGTGCGGCGCGCAGCCCCGGTACTCCGGCCGCCCGCTCCACGTGTAACGGGACCGGGTCGAGCAGGGTCACCTCGTAGCCGTCGGCCAGCAGCCATTCGGCGTGCACGCCGGTGCCGCCGCCGACGTCGAGGACCCGGGCCGGGGGCGGGGGCAGTGTGCGGCGGAGCACGTCCTGGGTGCGCCAGAACTCCAGGCGGCCGCGGCCCTCACGCAGCCGGTCGTGCTCCAGGTCCTGTGCGTAGTAGGTCAGCACCTCGGGTGTCACGGTCATGATCGATCATGACCGGCCCGTCGCGCCGCGGGCAAAGGAATTAGCCGGGTGCCGGATCCCGCGCGCGTTTTCTTATCCGAGCGTATAAATTTATCCACATGGATAACAACAAGGTCTGGCCGCTCGTCCGCGCTCTCTTCGTCGCCGTCCTCGTCGTCTCGATCGCGACGCTCGGCGTCCTGGCCGTCGTCGGCGGCAACTGGGTGGTGTGGGTACGCGCCGCCGCCGTCGCCGCGGCCTCCGCCTGGCTCGTCGCCCTCGCCGGACAGGCCGCGCGAGGCAGGCGGTCCGCCTACGTGCGCATCCGCTTCGTCTCCCTCGCCGCGCCCGTCGGCATCGTGCTCATCCTCCTTGCGCCGGACAGCGGCTATCCGCTGTGGATGAAGGCCGAGCAGGGCGTGGTCGGCCTCCTGGTCGCCGCCGTCGCGGTCGTCGTCAACCGACGTGCCGTGCGCGAGGCGTTCCCGAAGCGTGGCAAGCTGGGCTGACATGGAGAGCTCCGGAACCCGTCAGGCGGCCACCGAGGCCCGGAAGGCCCAGATCGCCGCGGCGGCGATCGCCGTGCTCGCCGAGCGGGGTTACGCGGAGACCACCTTCGACTCCATCTGCGAGCGCGCCGGGCTCAGCAGCAAGAGGCTCATCTCCTACCACTTCTCCACCAAGGACCAGCTCTTCGAGGCCGTCGTCCGGCAGGTCGTCACCGACGCCGCCGCCTTCATGCGGCCGGCGATCGAGGCGGCCTCCGGGGCCCGCGCCCAGCTTGAGGCGTTCATCAGGGCGAACGTCGCCTTCATCGCCGCCCACCCCGCCCACGTACGCGCGGTCCAGCAGATCGCGTTCAACCGCACGCCCGTGGGGGGCGGTGAGCGGGACGCCGCGATCGGCCGGCTGGCCGCCCTGTTCGAGGACGGCCGGCGTACGGGGGCGTTCCGGGCGTTCGACAGCGTCCTGATGGCCATGGCCCTGCGCGCCGCCATCGACGCGGTGGCCGACGGGGTCGCCGGCGGCCTCGACCCCGGCCGCTGCGCCACCGAACTCGTCGACCTCTTCGACCGGGCCACCGCGAAAACCCCGTCGCCGTCCTGACCGGCCGCCCGGCATCATGGTCGTCATGCCAGGTCTGCCGGGTCTCGTCGATCCCTCCGAGCGGTTGCGGCCCTCGTTCCTGGCGGCGGTGGCCGAGTTCCGGGCCGACCGGGACTTCCCGGTCCCGTGGTTCGTCCAGGACGTCGATCCCGAGGCGCTGACCGGCCGGGCGGGCTTCGCCGCGTACGTGGCACGGCTGCTCGGCGAGCGCACCGAGGCGGGCGTCCGCGACGGGTTCGTGCCCATGACGACGCTGTGGTGGGCGGACGGCGAACGTTTCCTGGGCAGGCTGGCCGTCCGCCACCGGCTCACCCCGGCGCTGGAGCGGCTGGGCGGCCACATCGGCTACGACGTGCGGCCCGGCGCCCGGCGGCGGGGGCACGCGACGGCGATGCTCGCGGCGGCGCTGCCGATCGCGCGGCGGCTGGGCGTCACCAGCGCGCTGGTCATGTGCGACCGGACGAACACCGTCTCCCGGCGCGTCATCGAGGCCAACGGCGGCCGGCTGCTCGACCTCACCGACCGCAAACGCCGCTACCTGGTGCCCACGGACCCCGCGTAGCCGCCTCCCCAGGCTCCCGGTCCCGACGGCGGTCAGCCCGCCGTCCACGGGCGGAGCTTGTCGGGGTTGCGTACGGCCCAGAAGTGCCTGATCCGGTCGTTCACCACCTCGAAGGCCATCACCACCACGGTGACGCCGTCCTGCTGGGCCACCAGGCCGGGCTGACCGTTGACCGTGCGTTCCAGGATCGTCAGGCCCGGCGCCAGCTCGGCGAGGTCGACCAGGTAGCGCGCGATCCGCTCGCCGCCCTCGACCGGCTCCAGCAGGGCGCTGACCAGGCCGCCGCCGTCGGCGACGCCGGTGGCGTCGGGGTCGAGCAGGGCGACCAGGGCCTTGATGTCCTTGGCCTCCCACGCCTGCTTGAACCCCCGGACGATGCCCGCCTGCCGGGCCACCGGGGTCACCGGGGCCCGCGCGGCCCGGATACGGCCGCGGGCCGAGGAGGCCAGCTGGCGGCAGGCCGCCGGAGTACGGCCGACGACCTCGGCCACCTCGGCGAACGGGTAACGGAAGACGTCGTGCAGGATGAACGCGACCCGCTCGGCCGGGGTCATCGACTCCAGGACGACGAGGAAGGCCATGTTGACCGACTCGTCCAGGGTGACCCGGTCGGCCGGGTCGTCGCCGGGCCATTCCGCGCGGTCGGGGAGCGGTTCGGGGATCCATTCGCCGACGTAGCGCTCGCGGCGGGCGCGGGCCGAGCCGAGCTGGTCCAGGCAGATACGCCCGGCGACCCTGGTCAGCCAGGCGGCCGGGACGTCGATCGCCTCCTGCTGCTCCCGCGACATGGCGTACCAGCGGGTGTAGGTCTCCTGGACGACGTCCTCGGCGTCGGCCAGCGAGCCCAGCAGCCGGTAGGCCAGGTTGATGAGCTGCCGCCGCTCGCTCATGATCGCGTCCAGGCCAGGGTCGGGTGGGGTGGTCATGGTGTCGCCGGCCTTCCTCGTGTCGTGTTCGTCCTGCGCCGGTACGACGAGACGGCGCCGCGAAACGTCAGGCCGTACGCCGCCTGACATTCGGCGGCGGTGCGTCGTCGTACGACCGAGACGGCACCCTTCCCCTCCAGGAGCGAACAGCGATGACCAGCACGACCAGCTTCAGCACGCTCACCGGCGACTACGTGATCGACCCCACCGGCACCCGGATCGGCTTCGTCGCCCGGCACACGATGGCCTCCAGGGTACGCGGGCGGTTCGACGACTTCGAAGGCGCTCTGCGGCTCGACGGCGACGACCCGTCGAGGTCCGACGTCCGGCTCGCGATCCGGTCGCACAGCATCCGGACCGGCAGCGAGCAGCGCGACGGGCACCTGCGCGGCAGGTTCCTGCGCGTCGGCGACCACCCGTCCATCACCTTCACCTCGACCGGCGCCGAGCGGACCGGCGAGGCCGCGTTCCGGCTCACCGGCGACCTGACCATGTGCGGCGTGAACCGGCCGGTCGCCCTGGACCTCACGCTGACCGGCGACGGCGACCGGGTCCGTTTCGGCGGCGGCGCCACGATCGACCGCCTGGACTGGGGCGTCAACTGGAACGCCGCGACCGCGCTCCTGGTCGCCCGCGAGGTGGTGCTGGAACTCGACGTCACCGCGACCCGCCGCCCCTGACCCCGGAAGCCCTGGGTTCCGGAGGATGGCCCGGGTAGGGCGCCGGGGTCAGGGGCGTTGCCCGCGTTGCGCGGCCCGCAGGTCCAGCCAGCCGATCATCTTGACGTCCTCGGCGTCCAGGACCTCGCGGACGTCAGGGTCGGTGAACAGGCCCAGCTCCCACCCGCGCTTGGCCGCGCCCGGCATGATCGCGCGCAGCTCGTCGGTGTCCTCGAAGGGATGGATGTAGATCTCCGTGACGCCCGGCCGCAGCGCGCGCAGCAGCTCGATCATGTCCTTCTTGAGCGAGTCGTAGTCCTCGCCGTCGGACTGGTGGAAGGGCAGCGACCACAGGTGGTCGAGGATCATCACCCCGGCCTCGTCTGCGGCCGCGGCCAGGGCCCGCGCCACCGGCTCCAGCTCCTCCGGCGCGCCGGTGCCCGCCAGCGAGCGGGGCAGGCGGAAGGGCAGGCCGTACTCGGCGCACACCGGCAGGACGACGTCCAGGAAGTGGCGTCCGGTGGCCAGGCCGTACAGGCTGCCCATGTGGTTGTCGGCGTGGGAGGGGTCCAGGCCGAGCGCGACGGCCTTGCGGATCTGGTTGACGATCTCGATCCGGACCTCGTCCGGGTCGGCGGCCCGTTCGAAGGAGGCGCAGTCGCGGGGGAAGTAGCCGTTCTCGTCCACCAGGGTGGTGACGGGGTGGTCCCGGGTGACCGGGCCCCAGCGGTAGCCCTCCCACTCGCTGGTCAGCGTCAGGTGCACCCCGACGTCGAAGCCCTTGGCCTCGGCGGCGGCCTGCGGCGCCCACGGGCAGGGCGTCATCAGCGTGGCCGAACTGATCGCCCTGGCGCGCAGGAGCGAGGTGATGCCGAGGTTGGCCGACCTGCTCATGCCGTAGTCGTCGGCGTTGACGATGAGCAGCCGGTCGTCGGGGGCGTGGCCGAGCCGGGAGGCGAGCGTCATCAGGAGACCCTTCGTAGGTGAGGCCGGTGGACGGTCGGGGAGCGGTGGCGACCGCGGTGTCGACTGCGGTGTCGACTGCGGTGTCGACTGCGGTGGCGGCCTCGCGGGCGGGCCGGATCGCCGGTCACGGCAGGCTCGGGCCCGACGCCCGGCACCATGGACGCGCTCACCCCGGTCACCCACCCCGGCCCCCCGCCGAAGCGCCCGCCGGGCGCCCGCCTGGTACCGCTGGCTCACGAGTCCTCACGGCCGTAGGCAGGTCAGCAAGATTCCTCCCCAGATCGTGCAGTAACCGACAACCCTCGTCAAGGACCCGAAGGCGCCGAGAACGGCCCGCCGGAGCCGAAGGCCAGCTCGGCGAAGCGGTCGCCGATGCGCAGGTGGGTGGCCGCGTCCGGATGGAGGCCGTCCGGGAGCGGCAGCTCGTCGAAGTCCGCCTCGCCGTAGAGGGCGCGGCCGTCGAGGTGGTGCAGGTTCGGGTCCTCGGCCGCCCGCACGCGTACGACGCCGGCCAGCTCCTCCCGGATCACACCGAGGGTCAGCTTCCCGGCGGCGCGCTCGGCGGGATCGCCGGTGGCCAGGAACCGTACGCGCCCGTTCCGCAGCGCGGCCGGGTCGAAGGCGCTGGGCCCCGGGGTGACCTCGTGGACGGGACAGTGGAGGGGCGAGACGACCAGCAGCGGCGTACGGGGATGCCCCTCGCGGACGGTGTCGAGGAACCCGTGCACCGCCGGGGTGAAGGCACGCAGGCGCATCAGGTCGGCGTTGACCAGGTTGATGCCGATCTTGAGGCTGATCAGGTCGGCGGGCGTGTCCCGGACGGCCCGCGCGGTGAACGGGTCGAGCAGCGCGTTCCCGCCCAGCCCCAGGTTGACCAGCTCGACCCCGCCGAGCCCGGCCGCGCGGGCGGGCCAGGTGGCGGTGGGGCTCGCGGCGTCGGAACCCTGGCTGATCGAGCTGCCGTGGTGCAGCCACACCCGCCGCCCCCGGTCCGGCACGGGCTCCACGGCGGCGTCGGTGCGCAGGGCGACGAGCTCGGTGGTCTCGTTGTGCGGGAGCCAGATCTCGACGTCCTTGGGACGGCCCGGCAGGCCGGTGAAACGCAGGGTGCCGGACGGGCCCGCGCTGTGCGTGGCGGCGCCCGTGGCCAGGTCGATGGTCAGGGTGTCGCCCCCGCTCACGCCGGCCTGGGCGGTGAGGCGGCCGTCGACGAGCAGGTCGTACACGCCGTCCGGGCGCGGCGGGACGCCGGTGTAGACGCGCCGGGTGCGCAGCGCGTCCAGCTCGACGGCGGTGGCGGCGGTGCGGAAGGCCAGCCGCACCCCGGAGGGCTGCGACTCCGCCATGGCCAGCCGCGGGTCGGCGCACTGGGCGCGGGCCCGGGCGGGCAGCCGGTGCGGCAGCAGGCCGTGCTCGGTGTGTTCCAGGTCGAGGGCGCCGCGCAGGAGGCTCGCGGTGATGGGCGTGGTGATCCAGTCGGCGGGCATGGTGATCTTCCGGTTCGTACGGCGTGTCCCGGCCGGGCGGCTCACGGGAGCCTTCCCGGCCACCGTACCGGGTGGGCCCGCGCGGCTCGCCGGGCCGGTGCCCTTGCCCCGGGGGCGGGTACGCGAGACGGTGGCCTGGTGCGTGACATCCCCGGTCCACCCCCTCAGGCAGACGGCGGGCTGAGCGCGATCTCGGCCGCGGGCGGCCTGCACACCTACCAGCTCGAACTGCACGAACGGTACGGCCCGCTGGTCCGCTTCCAGCTCCCCGGCGCGCCGGCGGCGATCTCGGTGGCCGATCCCGTGCTGCTGGAGGCCACGGCCGCGATCGACAAGCGCCCGGACAAGCTCTTCGAGTTCCTGGAGCCCCTCTGCGAGGCCGGCAACCTGCAGACGCTCCCCGCCGCCGAGCACGGCCCCTTCCGTCGTGTCCTGCTCTCGGTCCTGGCCGGACGCCGCTCGCACGAGGCGCACTTCGCCGGCTTCGTCACCCTGGCCACCGAGCTGGCCGACCGCTGGGAACGCCGCGCCGCCGACGGCCCGGTGGCCCTCCAGCACGACCTGAGCGAGCTGTCCCTGCGCATGATCGCCCAGTACGCCCTGGGCGGCGGTCTCGCCGACCCCGCCCGGGTGGTGAGCGCGTTCGAGACCGTGCTGACCGTGTACCTGGGCCGCCTGTACGAGCGCGGCGACGACGCGGCCCGGGGCGAGCGGGCGCTGGCGTACCTGCGCGAGGTCGTGGACGGGGTGCTGGCACACGGCGGCAGCGAACTGGTCACCGCCCTGGCCGAGGCGGACATGTCGCCCGCGCGGATCAGGGACACCGTGCTCATGATCATGCTCGCGGCCCACCACACCACCGGCGTGGCCGTCTCCTGGACCCTCCACCTGCTGGCCGGCAACCCCGGCCCCGCCGCCCGGGTGGCCGCCGAGGTGGACGACGTGCTCGGCGCGCGCCCCGCCCCCGAGTACGCCGACCTGCGCCGCCTGACGTACCTGGAGATGGCGCTCAAGGAGTCGATGCGCCTCTACCCGCCCGGCCCGTACGGCGCCCGCGAGACCACCGAGGACCTCCTCCTCGGCCCCCACCGCGTCCCGGCGGGCACCACGATCTTCTACCCCTTCTGGGCCGTGCACCTCGACCCGCGCCACTGGCCCGACCCGCACGCGTTCAGGCCCGGCAGGTTCACCCCCGAGGAGCAGGCGGCCCGCCCCCGCTACGCCTACCTCCCGTTCGGCCTCGGGCCGCGCGGCTGCGAGGGGGCGAGCCTGGCCATGGTCGAGGCTCAGCTGGTGCTGGCGGTGCTGCTCAGGAGGTTCGCCTTCGAGCCCGTCGAGGACCACCCGGTGACGCCGGTCGAACGTTTCGTCCTGTGGGCCGAGCACGACATCCGGCTGCGCCTGACCCGCCGCCCGTAGAGGCCGGACGGGTGTGGCGGGGCTTGCCTCGGCGTGCCCGCTGTCATATGAGTGATGCACGCTCGTTCGGACCCCACCGGCACACTCATGCACGGGAGAGTCGATGAACACTCGCGGGAAGGCGACGGCCGCCGCGGCGGCCGGCGTGCTGGTCACGATCACCACTCTCACCGCGGGCGCGCCGCCCGCGTCCGCCCGGACCATGGCGCCGGGGGTCACGCACGAGGAGAACCCCCGGGTTCCCGCGGGCGCCGCCTGGACGGAGGCGTACTTCCCCTCCTCCGACGGCAGCGGCGTCGAACTGCACGCCGACGTGCTGCGCCCGGCGCACCTGCCGGCCGACGCGCGCACGCCGGTGATCGTCTCGGTCGGCCCCTACTTCGCCCATGCCGGGCAGACGGGCCCCGAGGGATGGGACCGCGTCGGCCCGTCCGCGCGCTTCCAGGACTTCGTGGACGGCGCCGGGCTGATGGCCCGCGGCTACACGTTCGTCATGGTCGACCTGCGCGGCTTCGGCGGCAGCACCGGCTGCCTGGACTGGGTCGGCCCCGGGGAGCAGGCCGACGTCCGCGCCGCCGTCGAGTGGTCGGCCGCCCAGCCCTGGTCGACCGGCAGGGTCGGCATGTACGGCAAGTCGTACGACGCGGTCACCGGCCTGGTCGGCAACAACCTCAGGCTGCCGAGCCTGAAGGCGGTCGTCGCCCAGGAACCGGTCTGGAACATGTACAACTACCTGTTCAGCAACAAGGTCCCGCGGCCCAACGTCACGGGCACGCCGCAGGCGTACAACTCGATCGCCACCATGCCGCCCATGGACGGCGACAGCGACCGCTACAAGGCGAACGCCCAGTACGAGACCGCCCACCCGGCCTGCCTGAGCGACAACATCACCAACAACAACAATCCGGACCTGCGCTCGGCGTACTGGAGGGCCCGCGACCTGGCCGCCCGCGCCGCCGGGACCGGCACGCCGCTGTTCGTCACCCAGGGCTTCATCGAGCCCAACACCAAGCCGGAGGACATGGAGTCCTACCTGGACCACCACCGGGGCCGCGAACGCGGCTGGCTCGGCCAGTGGGAGCACGTGCGCGGCAACGACACCGACGCCCAGGGCCGGTTGTTGCAGGGCCGCGCCGGCTGGTTCGACGAGGTGATGCGCTTCTACGACCAGTACCTGCGCGGCACGCGCCCCTCGACGGCCGACCCGGCGTACGCGGTGGAGGACAGTCTCGGCCAGTGGCGCGCGCAGCCGTCCTGGCCGGTGGTCACGACGTCGTACGACGTCCGGCTGGCCGCGGGGGCGTACCTGGACGACGGCGGCGGCCCCGCGGCGGCGACGTCGGCCCCCTCGGGCCGGTGGGACATGGAGCACGCGCCGCCGCCCGAGCCGCTGTCCGCCACCGAGCGGAACGCGGCCCGGCAGAGCGTGGCAGGGGCGCGCGGGAGCGCCGCGAACAGCTACTGGACCTGGTCCACACCCGCCGCCGAGAAGCTCAGGCTCACCGGCACGCCGGCGATCAGGCTCACCGCGAGCACGGCCGGGAACGTGCTGGTCCGCCTGTGGGACCTCGCCCCGGACGGCCGCGCCACGATGTTCGACGAGAACGTCGCCCTGCTGGAACGCGCGGGGACGATCGCGTTCGACCTGAAGTCGGCCGACTGGACCTTCGACCGGGGACACCGGCTGGGCGTCCAGATCGGGACCATCGTGTCCGGCGGCTGGCTGGACGTGCCCTCGGGCAACACGATCAGGGTCTCCGGCGCCCGGCTGAGCCTCGACCTGCTGGGCGCCGGGGCCGACGTGCCGACCCAGGGCGACCGGTCGCCGTACCTCGACCGGTATCTCGCGGCGTACACGACGGTGATCGGCGACGTCGTGCCGGGCTCCTTCCCGCTGCGGCTGTCGCGGCGCTGACGGGTCTCACGAGCCCTCGCGCAGGCGCAGGGCGAGCCGGGTGCGGTCGCGCAGGCCGTACTTGCGCAGCAGGCTGGTGACGTGGTTCTTCACCGTGCCCTCGGTGATGCGCAACCGGCCGGCGATCTGCCTGTTGGTGGCCCCGGCGGCGATCAGCCGGGCCACCTCGGCCTCCCGCGCCGACAGCCGTCCCGCCTCGCCGCGCGGCGCCGGCGGCACCCCGCGCCGGATCTCGGCCACCAGCCGCGCGGCCACGGCGGAGGCGAGCACGGTCTCGCCCCGGCCGGCCCGCCGGACGGCGTCGGTCAGCTCGTCCGGCGTGCAGTCCTTGAGCAGGTAGCCGGCCGCGCCGGCGCGCAGCGCGCCGAAGATGTAGTCGTCCTCGTCGAACGTGCTGAGCACGATCGAGACCACCGACGGATGACCGGCCGACAGGCGGGCGATCAGCTCGACGCCGTCCATCTCCGGCATCCTGGCGTCCACCAGCGCCACGTCAGGGCGGCACGACCCGGCCGCGAGCAGGGCAAGCTCGCCGTCGGCGGCCTCGGCGACGATCTCGATGTCGTCCTCGATCTCCAGCATCTTGCGCAGCGCCTGGCGGATGAGCGCCTGGTCGTCGGCCAGCAACACCCTGATCGTGTTCACGAGCCCGCCCGTGCCCAGGCGGGCAGCTCCGCCCGCACCTCGAACCCGCCGCCGGGCCGGTCGCCCGCCGTCAGGGTGCCGCCCACGGCCCCGGCGCGCTCGGCCAGCGACCGCAGGCCGAACCCGCCGCCCGCGCGCCCGTCGCGGCCGTCGCGACCTCTGCCGTCGTCGGCCACGGTCAGCACGACCCGGTCGCCGTGGAAGGCCAGGCTGCCGCGTACGTGCCGGGCCCCGGCGTGCCGTACGGCGTTGGCCAGCCCCTCCTGGAGCACCCGGTACAGCACGAGTTCAACGTCGGGATCCAGCGGCAGCTCACCGCCCACGACCTCGAACGACACCCCGAGCCCGGTGCCGTCGAAGGAGGCCGCGAGCTGCTGGAGCGCCGCGCTGCCGACGTGCCCGTCCAGCGCGAGCGGGCGCAGCGCCCGGACCCAGCGGCGGGCGTCGAGCAGCGCCTGGCGGGTCAGGTCCTTGGCCTGGCGCACCTCGTCCCAGGCCGACTCGGGACGCCGGGTGCGGAACCGTTCGGCGTTCTCCAGGGCCAGTTTGATCACGGTCAGGTGGTGGCCGAGCGAGTCGTGCATCTCCGCGCCCATCCGCGCCCGTTCCTGGGCGATCGTCAGCTCCCTGATCCGGGCCAGCAGCCGCTGCGCCTCCTCCCGCCTGCGCCGCGCCTCCAGCACCGCCGACGTCATGCCGAGGACGAACGCGGCGAACACCGCGACGGGCACCGTCTGCCCGACGGCGTCGAGGACGTCGTGCCCGTACAGGACCATGACCGAGGTGAACACGACGCAGCACAGGCAGCCGACGATCACCCCGGCCGCCCGCATGCCGTGCACGAACGCCACGTTGGCGACGGCGATGAGCGTGAGCAACTGGTGGATCTCGTTCGAACCGGTGATCCCGAGCGTGAACGTCGCCACCAGGAACACCACGGCCGCCGCCGCGCGCCACCCGCGCGTGCGCCGCCACGGCAACACCGGCCACAACCCGGTCACCACCGCCAGGTTCACGCCGAACGCCACCACCTGCCCCACGGGGGCCGGCGACACGCTGAGGGCGGCGGTGTAGACGAGCGCGGTGGCGGCGAGCACCACCCAGAACACGACACTCAGCAGCAGCGGCGGGCCAGTGTCCGGCAACCGGGCGGCCGGGACGGGGAGACGCGGCACACCTCGACCCTAGTTTCCCGAGCGGCCCAGGAGATCCTCCCTAAGACCCATGACGAAGGTCATGATCGGTTCGTCCCCGGCGCCGATGCGCCCGCCGCGGCGGGCTTCCTAGCATCGGGCTCCATGAAGGCCACGCATCCTGTCCCGGCGGTGCTGATCACCGTCGCCGCCATGTTCGCCCAGGTGATCGTCGGCACCGCGCCCGTGATGCTGCTCGATCCCGGCGACGCCCTGTACCGGCCGCTCGGCATGGCCGGCATCACGCTGGCCTCGCTGGGGCTGGTCCTCCTCATCCGCCGCTTACCCGGCCACCGGCCGTGGCGCGCGGTGGGGCTGACGATGTCCTGGCGGGCCGCGCCCGAGCTGCTGCTGGGCCTGGTGGCGGGCACGGCCGCGGTGTGCGCCGCGAGCGCGCTGTCGGTGACGCTGGGCGTGGCGACGTGGGCGCCGGAGGGGGCGGGCGGGCTGCCGTACCTGCTCGCCGGGATCGTGTTCGCGCTGTTCAGCCAGGCGTTCCCGGAGGAGCTGCTGTGGCGCGGGCACCTGTTCGACACACTCTCGGCGCGGCTGAGGCCGTGGACGGTGCTGATCGTGGTCTCGGCGGGCTTCGGCGCGCTGCACATCATCTCCAACAGTGCCGCCGACACCCTCGCCGAGCGCCTGCTCTACGTGCTCCAGGCGGTCGCGCTCGGCTTCGCCTGCGCCGCGGCGCGGGCCCGTACGGGGGCCGTGTGGATGGCGGTCGGCGTGCACACCGGCCTGCACACCGGCAACCTGCTGCTGCCGACCCAGGACATCGCCTACGGCGTCCAGCTTCTCATTCTGACCGGCACGCTCGGCCTCACCGGGCTGATCCTGCTGGCCGGGCGCCGGAAGGGCGGCACGACGGCCGCGCCCCGGCGCCCGGCGGACGGTCAGACGGGGCAGGGGGAGCAGTACGGATCTCGTACGGGCTGACCGGGTTGACGGGGTTGACGGTGAACGTCTCGTCCATGAGGACGTCGTCACCGGTCAGATCGTCTTGGTCGTCCAGAGAAAGGGCGCTCAGCGTGGGAGGACGTCCTTGTGGATCACTGAGAACCGGGTTGAAGCCCTCCCGGGGGCCTCGCCGGGAGCGAGGCCCTCGGGGGAGCGGCCGTCAGTTCGCCATCCCGGCGAACATGCCGGGCTCGTAGGAGCCGCCCGGGTTGCGTACGATCACGTTGAGCCGGTTGTTGGCGTTGATCATCGCGATCAGGGCGACCAGCGCGACGATCTGGTCGTCGTCGTAGTGCTCGCGGGCCCTGGCCCAGGTCTCGTCGGACACGCCCTGGTGGCTGTCGGCCAGCCGGGTGCCCTCCTCGGTGAGCGCCAGCGCGGCCCGTTCGGCGTCGGTGAACACGGTGGCCTCGCGCCACGCGGCGACCAGGTTGACGCGTACCGCGCTCTCCCCGGCGGCGGCCGCGTCCTTGGTGTGGTAGTCGACGCAGAAGCCGCAGCCGTTGATCTGGCTGGCCCGCAACATCACCAGGTCCTGGGTGGACTGCGGCAACGGCGACTGCTGGATCGCCAGGGCGACGTTGTAGACACGCTTGGCGATCTTGGCGCCGAGCTCGTTGCTCATCAGGTCGAAGCGGGGTTCCATCGGATACTCCTCGAAGTCGGACGTTCAGGGTTGCGGATCGGTGCTGCGGGGGGCCTGCGGTCAGCCGATGCGGCCGGGCTCGTAGGCGCCGCCGGGCTGCCGGACGATGACGCTCATGCGATTGGTCGCGTTCATCAGGGAGACGAGCAGCACCAGATCGGCGAGCTGGGCCTCGTCGTAGTGCTCGGCGGCCCGCGTCCACGCCTCGTCGGTGACGCCGGGGGAGGCGTCGGCGATGCGGGCGCCCTGCTCGGCCAGCTCCACGGCGGCCCGTTCGGCGTCGCTGTACACCGTGGCCTCCCGCCAGGCCGCGACCAGGGCGATCCGGACGGGGCTCTCCCCGGCGTGGGCGGCGTTCTTGCTCCACACGTCGGTGGCGTAGGCGTCGCCGTTGATCTGGCTCGTACGCAGCACCACCAGCTTCAGGACGGCGGGCGGCAGCGTCGTCTCCTCCAACAGGGTCCTGCTCGCCGTTCCGAAGTGCCCGGCGGCCTTGGCTGCGGTCGCGGCCGGGGTGCCGAAGAGGTTCAAGCGTGCGGTCATTGTTCGCTCCTTGCTGTCGTAGCCGGTCGAACAAGAGATGCCGGTCACCCGGTTCCTGTGACAGTGACGTACGCCACATGCGGGCGACGTGTCCGGTTTTGCCTCACGCCGGTGTCAAGGTCGCATACTTGCCGCATGATTTTCACGCAGACAGAACTCGACTACCTGGCCGGACAACACCTCGGCCGCCTGGCCACCGTCTCCCCGGCCGGTGACGTGCAGAACAACCCGGTGGGCTTCTTCGTGGACGCCGCCGCGGGCACGATCGTCATCGGCGGGCACGCGATGGGGGTCTCCAAGAAGTTCCGGAACGTCCAGCGGGGCAGCACCGTGGCCCTCGTCGTGGACGACCTGGCCTCGGTCGACCCGTGGGTGGCGCGCGGCATCGAGATCCGGGGCACGGCGGTGGCCCTGAGCGATCACGAGCCTCCGGTGCCGTACTTCTCGCGGGAGATCATCGTGATCACCCCTGTCAAGATCGTCTCCTGGGGGATCGACGGAGGACGGTCTACCCGTACGGTGTGAGGCCCCGGAGCCCGTCGCTAGCGCGGCGGGCGCCAGCCGTGCGCGAGGAGGCCGAAGACCTCCTCCACGGCCCCGCGAAGATCCTTCCGGCCCCGCGTGAGCGCCGGTGTCTCCAGGACGAACCGGGCCAGCGCGTGGCAGGCGACGTCGTCGCGCTCCATGCCCGCGTCGTCGGCGATGGCCGCGCCGAGGGCGGCGGTGTGCCGGGTCCACATCCGTCCGTAGTACTCCTGAAGCGCCGGCGTGGACTCCACGAGCTCGGTGAACTCGGCCCGCAGCGGATGGGCCGCCAGCGGCAACCACGACGCCAGCACGTGCTCGCGCAGCGCCTCGACGACGCTCTGGCCGGCGGGACGCCGGCGCACCACGGCGACCAGCTCCGCCTCCCGGTCCGCCTCCTCGTCGAAGACCAGCGCCTCCTTGCTCGGGAAGTGCTTGAACAGCGTCGTGGTCGACACGTCGGCCGCCTCGGCGACGTCCCTGACGCTCACCCGGTCGTAGCCCCGTTCGAGGAACAGCCGCAGGGCGGCGTCGGCGATGGCGCGGCGGGTGGCCGCCTTCTTGCGTTCGCGGCGGCCGGTGACGGGTGGCGTGTCCATGCGGTCCACCCTATCAAAAGGTGGCATCAGACAATTAGTTGACTTGTTGCACTTTTGTACTCGTTCTGCTTCTCTGAAAAAGGCGGCGTACGGCGCCGCCACGAACGAGAGGAGCGACCATGCGCTCACCGGCACCCACCGATGCGCGGATCGGCATCGTCGGCGCGGGCCCGGGAGGGCTCACCTGCGCCCGCATCCTGCAACGGCACGGCATCGCCGTGACGGTCTACGACCGCGACCCCCACCCGAGGGCCCGCGACCAGGGCGGCACCCTCGACCTGCACGCCGACGACGGGCAGCACGCCCTGCGCGAGGCCGGCCTGATCGAGCGGTTCTTCGAGCTGGCCCGCCCGGAAGGTCAGGAGATGCGCCTCCTGGACCCGTCGGGACGGCTCCTCGACCACCACGTCCCGGCCGCGGACGAGCTCTTCAAACCGGAGATCGACCGGGGACAGCTGCGCGACCTGCTGCTCGGCTCGCTGGAGCCGGGGACCGTGCGGTGGGGCCACGCCGTGGAGGAGGTCGCCGGACCGGCGGAAGGCCCGCGACGGCTGCGCTTCGCCGACGGCAGGTCCGCCGAGACGGACCTGGTCATCGGGGCCGACGGCGCGTTCTCGCGGGTGCGCCCCGCGGTGTCGCCGGCCGTGCCGGGGTACACGGGGGTCAGCTTCCTGGAGGCGTGGTTCCAGGACGTCGACAACGCCCACCCCGAACTCGCCGCGCTCGTCGGTCAGGGCGGCGCCACCGCGGCCGACGGCGAACGCGCCCTGTTCGCCCAGCGCAACGGCGGCGACCACATCCGCGTCTACGTCATCCAGCGCCTGCCCGCCGACTGGATCAGCGCGAACGGCCTGAGCCTCGCCGACACCGCCGGGCTGCGCGCGTGGTTGCTGGACGCGTTCTCCGGCTGGTCACCGGCCCTGCTGCGGATGATCACCGGCAACGACGGCCCGTACGTCGACCGTCCGCTGTTCGCGCTGCCCGTCCCGCACGTCTGGGAGCGGTCGCCGTCCGTGACGCTGCTCGGCGACGCCGCCCACCTCATGCCGCCGCTCGGCGTCGGGGCCAACCTGGCCATGCTGGACGCCTGTGAACTCGCCCTCGCCCTGGCCGGCTCCGCCACGGTCGGCGACGCCGTGGAGGCGTACGAGAAGACCATGCTCCCGCGCGCGGCGGAGGCGGCCCGGATGCTGGAGCACGGCGCCGAGGCCCTGCTCGAACGGCACGAACGCGGCGAGCTCGCGGCCTTCGCCCCGCCCCGGCGCTGACCCGCCCGCCGGGACTCAGGGGCGCGTGGCCGCCGTCACGAACAGGGGAAAGGCGAGGAACAGCCGCCCGCGCCGGCCCCGCTCACGCTGCTCGGCGAGCCAGCCCTCGGCCTGCGCGTCGCTGATCGCCCCGGCCGCGCACGCCTTCCCGGCGAGGTCGGCCAGCAGCGGCAACATCGTCGCGTCGGTGAAGACCACGGTGCGGGCCTCGGCGGTGACGTCGGTGAAGCCCGCGTCGAGGAGCAGGCCGGGGGAGCGGCGGACCACGCGCGGAGCGGTGACCAGGTCGGCGCGCGCGTGCACGATGCGGCGGGTGAGCGCGGCGTCGCCGGAGTCGATGACGAAGGCGTCCCAGTCCTGCCCGACCAGCACGAGGCGGCCGCCGGGGGCCAGCACGCGCCGCGCCTCGCCGATCGCGCGGGCGGGGTCGTCCAGGATGTGGAACACCTTCTCGGCCCGGTAGCCGCGCAGCGTGCCGTCGGCGAACGGCAGGGCGTAGGCGTCCGCCACGCGGAACTCGCCGTCGGGCCGGCGTCCGGCGGCCACGGCGATCATGCGTTCGTCGGGGTCGACACCGACCGCCCGCGCGCCCCGCGCGGCCATCTCCGCGACCGCCCGGCCGGACCCGCATCCGACGTCCACCACCGCCGCGCCCGGTGCGAGGTCCAGCAGGTCGTAGGAGCGCGCACGCAGCTCGGCCGCGCCGGGCATGCCGTCCCCGACGTCGAGCAGCGCGATGAGCGCGTCGGTCTCCTCGCTGGTACGGCCTGTCGTCTGGTTTCTGTCCATGCCAGGGATCCTGCGGCTTCAAGTCCACTTGAAGTCAAGCCGTCCCGGGCGCTTGCGAGGGAGGTTGTCAGACCCGGACCGCCGATCCTGGGAAGAGCGCTCCGCTTCCGGGCCGGCGCGGGTGCGGGCACGGTGTGACAGTCCGGTGCCTGTCCTTTTGGGGAAGAGCGGTGATCGTGAGATGAAGGCGGTGCGGTTCCACGAGTACGGCGGGATCGACGTCCTGCGCGTGGAGGAGGTCGAACGTCCGGTGCCAGGGCCCGGGCAGGTGCTGGTCGAGGTACGAGCGGCCGGGATCCAGCCCGGCGAGGTGATGATCCGGCGGGGCGCGCGGCACGGGCGCTGGCCGGCGACGTTCCCCTCGGGGCAGGGCAGCGACCTGGCCGGCGTCGTGGTGGCGGCCGGTCCGGAGGTGCGCGGGTTCGCGGTCGGCGCGCGGGTGCTCGGCTTCACCCACCGCAGAGCGAGCCACGCCGAGTACGTCGTGGCCGACGACGTGCACCTGGTCCACCGTCCCGAAGGGCTGTCCTGGGACGTGGCCGGATCCCTGTACGTGGCCGGCACGACCGCGTACGCCACGGTGTTCGCGGTCGATCCGGGACCGGGCGACACGGTCGTGGTGTCCGGCGCGGCGGGCGGCGTGGGATCTCTCGCCGTGCAGCTCGCGCGGCGGCGCGGGGCCACGGTGATCGGACTGGCGGGCGAGCGCAACCACGCCTGGCTGAAGGGGCACGGCGTCGTCCCGGTCGCGTACGGGGAGGGAGTGGCCGAGCGGATCCGGCAGGCCGCCGGCGGGCGCGTGGACGCGTTCATCGACACGTACGGGGACGGTTACGTGCGGCTGGCGGTGCGGGAGGGCGTACGGCCCGAGCGGATCGACACGATCTGCGACTGGGACGCGGCGGCCGAGGTCGGCGCGCTGACGTACGGGGAGGGGGCAGCGGCGAGCGCGGTCGTCCTCGGGGAACTGGCCCGGCTCGCCGCGCGGGGGGAGCTTGAGGTGCCGATCGCCGGTACGTACCCGCTGGAGCGGGTGCGGGAGGCGTACCGCGAGCTGGAACGGCGTCACACCCACGGCAAGATCGTGCTCCGGCCTGTGCGTGTCCTGCAAGATCACAAATGAATCAGTGTGGTTCCCCCAAGCCCTACGCCGGGCGGGATCGCCGGCGAATGTTGCCCCGGCCGCAGTCGTTGCCGGCCGGGGCCGGTGGTTACCTCGATCCTGAGGTCAGACCTGCGTCCTGGAACGCCGCATGTACCTGGGCGGCCTGGTTGGCCGCGCCGCGGACGTTGGGGTGGATGAGGGTGCAGGCCTCGCCCTTGAGGACGCCGGACGGGAGTTCATCCCGAAGGGCGCACTGGTATTCGGCCGGGTCGGCCGGCTTGGTTTCGCCCTGCGGGATCACCAGGTCGTCGAAGAGCCCGTACATCCACTGGCTGGTGCCCGCGGCGCACACGCCCTTGCCCTGGCTGGACTCATAGGTGTCGACGTAGGTGGCCCACTGCGAGTTGTCGGCCGCCTGTTGCCGGATCACGTCGTTGAGACGCTGCTCCACGCCGATGAGGAAGTCGCCGTCCACGCCGAGGCGGATGGTGCCCAGCCGCTTGAAGTTCCCCCAGTAGCAGGTGGTGTGGTTGAACGGCTTGGACAAGACCGTGGGGTAACCCAGCAGGAAGACCTTCGCGTGGGGGGCGCGCTCGCGGATCTGCCTCATCGCGAGGGTGTACTCGCGGGTCAGGGTGGCGAACTTGTCCGCCAGCCATTGCCTGCCTTCCCCGTTCTCGTAGTAGCCGCTGCATCCTGGGCCCAGGGTCGGCGGGTCTCCCAGTTTCACCCCCATCTCCACGCATTTGGCCAGGATGGCGGCGAACCCGAGGGTGTTGCCGCCGATCCCCACAGTGACGATGTCCTCGTCGCCGTTGAGCGCGTCGATCTGCGCGGGCCTGGCCGGCCACGCGCATGTGCCGTGGTTGAATGGCGGCCCCAGGAGCAGGTCGCAGGTCTGCGGGCTCAGGACGCCCTTGTCTATCTCGGCCGCGCCACAGGTGACGTCGGTGAGCCGGACCGAGCTGGAGGTCTCGTCGTTCAGCCGCTGCGCCAATTGGCTTTCCCAGTTGTGGTTGGACCGGGCGCAGCCGTCGGTGGGATCCCATCGGGGGACGAGGGCATTGGCGCTGTAGGAGTCGCCGAGCGCGGTCCACTTCAGTGGCGCGCGCGACTGCTGCTGCGCGGTTGCGGCCAGACTCGTCGTGTTCGGGATGGTGTGTCGGGCTTCGGTGGGGTTGGCGTGGGCGGGGCCGGTCAGCAGGTTCGCGGCGAGGCCGCCGATGAGGGTGACGCTCAGGGCTATGGAGGGTGGACGCATGCCGCTCCTTCGTCGCTCACAAGTGGTCTTCGCTTGGCTCGGGGCGGCGAGGGGCGGCGTGCGGGGCCGCGCCTTGGCGACTGTCCTTCCTGTGACGGATCTTCTCGACTGCCCGAGCAATGCATGCTGACAGTAATCATTTGATTACGATAAGTTATGTAGCGGGAGGGTGAGAGCCCTCTGTGTGCTCTTTTCCGGCTGCCGGGTCGAGTCCGAGCCGCCGGCATCCCATCTCGCGTACATCCCGTAGTACGTGAGAGCTACGCGGGAAGTGAGCTCCGTGGCGGGAGGCCGGCGGGCGGGGTGATCCGTAGCGTCGGGGGCATCGTCCCCCGCACGGAAGGGCCACCCCCATGGGCACTCGCGGCAGCCGCCTCCTGCTCGCCACGCTGGTCACCGCCTCGCTGGCGGGACCGATGGCGTGCGTGGCGGGAGCGGTGCAGGCGCCCGTTCCCGCCGTCCTTCCGCCGCCCTCCGCGCTCGCCGGTCGGTACGCGGCCGCCCGCGCGGAGATCCTGGCGGCCGGCCGCGTCGCCACCCGGTACGGTCACCACCGGCGCGCCGCCGCGCTGCGCGAGCTGGCCGTCCCCGCCCGCCGTTTCCTGTCGTTCGACGGCCGGGACGGCGGCCGGGCCGTCGAGGTCTTCGGCGAATTGTCCACCGCCGAGCGGATCGCTGTCCTGGTCCCGGGCGCGGGCATCACCCTGGACAAGTACGGCCTGCTGCGCGGCGGCTCGATGAGACTGCGGGACGCGCTGGGCGAGCGTTCGGCGGTGATCGCCTGGCTCGGGTACGCCACGCCGAGCAGCGTGAGCCTCCAGGCGCTGACCCCCGGACGCGCCGAGGAGGCCGCCCCCGCCCTGCGGACCTTCCTGGACGAGCTGCGCACGATCCGGCCGCGCGCCCGGATCTCGCTCCTGTGCCACTCCTACGGCTCGGTGGTGTGCGGCCGGGCCGCGCCGCGGCTCGACGTCGCCGCCGTCGTCCTGTTCGGCAGCCCGGGGGCGGGCGTGGCCGACTTCGCCGAGCTGCGTACCCGGGCCGTGGTGTGGGCCGGGCGCACGGCGGGGGACTGGGTGGGGCGGGTGCCGCACCTGTCCGTCGAGCTGCCGTCCGGCACCGTGGGGCTGGGGGCCGACCCGGTCGCGCCCGGGTTCGGCGCCCGGGTCTTCGCGGCGGGCGGCGGCGGCCACAGCGACTACCTGGCGTCCGGTTCTACGGCGCTGGCGAACATCGCGCGGATTGTGGCGGGCCTCCCCTTAAGCTGGACCAAAGGGGCAAGTCTGGACAGAAGGATCGTGGGCGAGGGGCGATGAGCAGGCTGCGGAAAGCCCTCGCCACCCTGCGCGCGGACCTGTGGACGAAGGCCCCCGACCCGCTTCCCCGGATGGGCGGCCCGCGCGCGCTCTCCCGGCTGCCGCATGTCCTCGTCATCCTGTACGCGCTGCTCATGGGCATGTTCCCCGGCGGCGAGGGCGTCGATCCGACGGTCCCGCTGCTGGCCACGGCCCAGGCGGCGGCCATGGTGCTGGCGATGTCGCGCCCGCTGCCCGCCTGGTGGGCGACGCTGGGCCTCATGGTCGCGGGGGCGCGGTCGGGGATGACGTACCTGACCCAGAGCCTCAGCTTCCCCTGGATGGTGAATCTGGAGGTGTACGACCGGCTGCCCTTCCCGCCGTACGCCCAACCGCTCGCCTTCCCGTGGACGGGCTCGGGCATCGCCCTCCAGGCCGGCGTGCTGTTCCTGCTGGCGCTGCGGGTACGCCCCCGCGTCGCCGCCGAGGCGCTGACCGTCACCACGCTGACGGCGGTGCTGCTCGTGGTGCTGCTCCCAGAGGCCAACGATCCCGGTTCCGTGCTGGTGGCCCTGGTGGCCGACGCGGTCGCGGTCATGGTCGGGGCGGGCGTGCGCCTGCTCAGGACGACCCGTACCCGGCTGGAGGCCCAGGAGGAGCTGACGGCCGAGGAACGGGCCCGCCGCACGCTGCTGGAGGAGCGCGGCAGGATCGCCCGCGAACTGCACGACGTGGTCGCCCACCACATGTCGGTGATCTCCATCCAGGCCCAGGTCGCGCCGCACCTGGTGGACAACCCGTCGCCCGAGCTGCGGGAGAACCTGGCGGGCATCCGCGAGAACGCGGTCGAGGCGCTGACCGAGCTGCGCCGGGTCCTCGGCGTGCTGCGCGCGCAGGACGAGCCGGGCGACGCCCCGCAGCCCACGCTCGACCGGCTCGGCGAGCTGTTCGACAACGTGCGCGGCGCGGGCGTCACGCTCACCGCCGAGACCGACGGCGAGCCGCGCCCGCTGTCGCCCGGCGTGGAGCTGTCGGCGTACCGGATCGTGCAGGAGGCGCTCAGCAACGCCATGCGGCACGCGCCCGGCGCGCCGGTGGCGGTCCGGCTGGCCCATCGGCCGGGCGCGCTCGCGATCCGCGTCGTCAACGACTCGCCGCGAGGGCGGGCGCCGTCCACGCCCGGCGCCGGGCACGGGCTGCTCGGCATGCGCGAACGCGCGGCCATGCTGGGCGGCGACGTCGTCGCCGGGCCCACCCCGGACGGCGGCTACGAGGTCAGCGTGCTCCTGCCCGCCGACACGCAGAAAGGCATCGAGACCATCCCATGACGAGCATCCGCGTGCTCATCGCCGACGACCAGGTCATGGTCCGCCAGGGCTTCACCGTGCTGCTCGACGCCGAGCCCGGCATCGAGGTCGTCGGCCAGGCCGTCAACGGCCTCGACGCCGTCGCCAAGGTCGCCGAGCTGAACCCCGACGTCGTGCTCATGGACGTACGCATGCCCGAACTCGGCGGCATCGAGGCCACCCGCAGGATCGCCAGGCGGCCGGAGACGACCGTGAAGGTCCTGGTCCTGACCACCTTCGACCTCGACGACTACGTCTACGAGGCCCTGCGCGCCGGAGCGTCCGGCTTCCTGCTCAAGGACGCCTCGGCGGCCGAACTGGCCCACGCGGTGCGGGTGGTGGCCGCCGGTGACGCGCTGCTGGCGCCGAACGTCACCAAGCGGCTGATCGCCGAGTTCTCCCGCGTGACCGCCTCCCCGCGAGTGCCGCTGAAGGATCGCGTGGGCGACCTGACCGAGCGCGAGACCGAGGTGCTGACGCTGATCGCGCAGGGCCTGTCGAACGCGGAGATCGCCGAGCGCCTGGTGGTCGCCGAGCAGACGGTCAAGACCCACGTGAGCAGGATCCTGGTCAAGCTCGGGTTGCGTGACCGTACCCAGGCGGCGGTCTTCGCGTACGAGACCGGGCTGGTGCGTCCTTCGGGGTACTAGCCGTACCCGGCCGGGACGTCAGGCGGCGACGAGCCGGACGATCTCGCGCGGACGCGCCTCGCGCTCGTCGAAGGCCACGTCGACGTCCGCGTCGCCGAGCGCGGGCAGCGACGCGGCGAACGCCTCGTCGGACTCCCAGCGCACGAACGAGACCACCGCGTCCTGCGTCAGCCAGATCTCGGCCGACAGGCAGCCGGGCATGCCCCGGAACACCTCGGCCACCTTGTGCACCCGTGCGACGAACTCCTCCCGGTGTGCGGGCTGCGGGTAGTGCGTTGCGATCATCGCGACGTTCACGGGGCTCTCCTCTGTGTTGGTCAGCATAGAATCGAATTGTTAGCACAGGGGATGGGGTGTGACAACACGACATCGGGAGGTAATGGACCCGTCACGACCGGTGCCGACCGCCCGCCGGCTGGACATGTCATCCGTCGGAGGGAAATCCCCCGGCGGCTGTCACAAGGGTGAGAGGGAGTTCGTCATGAAGGTTGTCGTCATCGGCGGTACCGGCCTGATCGGGTCGAAGCTCGTGGAGAAGCTGGCCGAGCAGGGGCACGAGGCCGTGGCCGCGTCCCCGAGGACCGGCGTCAACACCCTCACCGGCGAGGGGCTGGCCGAGGTTCTGCGGGGCGCGCAGGTCGTCGTGGACGTCTCCAACTCGCCGTCGTTCGAACGGGCCGCCGTACTGGAGTTCTTCGAGACGTCCACCGGCAGCCTGCTGGCGGCCGAGGCGGCGGCGGGCGTGGGCCATCACGTCGCGCTGTCGGTGGTGGGCACCGAACGCATGCCCGACAACGGCTACTTCGCCGCGAAGATCGCCCAGGAACGGCTGATCGAGAAGTCGCCGATCCCGTACTCGCTGGTGCACGCGACGCAGTTCTTCGAGTTCGTACGCGGCATCGCCGACGAGGCGACCACCGGCGGCGAGGTGCACATCGCGCCCGTGTTGTTCCGGCCCGTCGCGGGCGACGACGTGGCGGCGGAGGTCGGCCGGGTCGCGGTCGGGACGCCGCTGAACGGCCGGACCGAGCTCGCCGGGCCCGAGCAGTTCCGGATGGACGAGTTCTTCCGCGAGGCGCTGGCCGCCCTGGACGACCCGCGCGAGGTGGTCACCGACGAGCACGCCCGCTACTTCGGCAGCGAGCTGACCGAGCGCTCGCTGGTGCCCGCCGACGGCGCCACCCTGGGCCGGATCCGCTACAGCGACTGGGCCGCCCGGTAACCGCCGTCCGCGAGGGTTCGTGAAGGAGGACGGGCATGTCCCACGACGTACCGGCGGCCGGCGGGCGCGAGCCGCGCTCGACCGCCTGGCGGACCGCGCTGACCGTGCTGCAGGAGGCCGAGCCGCCGTTCGTCCCGCAGGGGGCGCACGCGATGACGGTGGTCGTCGAGTTCCCGCCCGGCGATCCCGGCACCCCGCCGCACCGGCACTCCGGGCCGGCGTTCGGGCTCGT
Organism: Nonomuraea sp. WAC 01424; assembly: GCF_003947315.1. NCBI lineage: Bacteria > Bacillati > Actinomycetota > Actinomycetes > Streptosporangiales > Streptosporangiaceae > Nonomuraea > Nonomuraea sp. WAC 01424. The sequence continues at coordinate 18,908 of NZ_QHHZ01000032.1, read as the reverse complement.
GCTGGAGGGCGAGATGCTGCTGGAGCTGGAGGGCGAGCCGGAACGGGTCGTACGCGCCGGTGAGGCGTTCTGGGAGCCGGGCGGCGACGTCATCCACTACCAGGACGGCAACAACCGCGACGACGTCCCGCTCCGCTTCACGGTCACCATGTTGTGCGAGCCGGGCACGCCGATGCTCACCCTGGTCGACGACGAGGAACTGGCCCTGCGCCGCGACCGCCGCTACGGCGCGGGACCGGCGTAGGCGCCCGCCGGTCAGAACCAGGTGGCCAGGGCCTCCTCCAGCGCCGCGTCCGGGGTGTCGCCGGCCCAGGCGACGACGCCGTCGGGCCGGATCAGCAGGCCCCTGAAGTCGCGGGCGTCCACCGGCTTGGCCGGCAGCGACGGCACGCGGGGGTCGGCCGCCAGGTCGAGCCCGAGGTCCAGCAGCAGCCCGCGCCCCTGGTGCAGGTGGTCGGCGACCCGGGTGCCGTCGGCGAGCTCCAGGTCCGGGACGCTCCGGCCGACCATCGGGTGGCCGCCGGGCAGGTCGTAGCGCTGCCAGACGCCGGAGATGCGCTTGACGAAGTACGTCGTCCCGGCGGTGGTGCCGATCAGGTCGGACACGACGGCGCGCAGCGCGCGGGAGCGGGCCTCGGGACGCATGAGCAGCACCTGCGCGCGCGTCCAGTCGAGCACCCACGCGCCGATCGGATGGCGTTCGGCGGTGTAGGTGTCGAGCAGCGCCTCGGGGGAGCGGCCCGCGATCACCGCGGCGAGCTTCCAGCCGAGGTTGACCGCGTCGCCGATGCCCAGGTTGAGCCCCTGGCCGCCGAACGGCGAGTGTACGTGCGCCGCGTCGCCGGCCAGCAGGACCCGGCCGAGCCGGTAGGTGGTGGCCTGGCGGGCGTTGTCGGTGAAACGGGTGGCCGACCGCACGCCGGTGACGGTGACGTCCACGCCGGAGACGGCACGCAGGCTGGCCTGCAGCTCCTCGGCGGTGACGGGCGTGGTGCGGTCCTCGGGCGGCCCGTCGAACTCGACGGTGAGGATGCGGCCGGGGACCGGGCCGTTGGCGTAGATGCCGGTGTCGGTGTGCGTCCAGCCGACGCCGAGCCCTTCGGCGCCCTCCATTGACACGATGGCCTGATGGCCGGTGATCATCGGCGGCGTGCCGGGGAAGTCGAACCCGGCGAGACGGCGTACGGTGCTGCGGCCACCGTCGCAGCCCACCAGCCACCCGCAGCGGAACTCCCGCTCGCCCGCCCGTACGACGACCCCGTCGGCGGAGCTCTCGAAGCCGGTCAGCTCCACGCCGCGCAGCACGTCCACGCCGAGCTCGGCGGCCCGTTCGCCGAGCACGCGCTCGACGTCCTGCTGGCGGATGGCGGTGAGGCGGGCCGCCGGGCCGCGGTCGGCGAAGTCGGGGTCGTTCTCGTCCACCAGGTCGCCGAGCAGCCACAGCGCGGCGAAGTGCCCGGCGAAGGCGGACACCTTCGGCTGGTCGGCCGTCGCCGCGCCGCCCTGCTGCGCCATGAACGCCTGGAACGCCTTCATGGTCTCGGCCTGCGCCTCCTCCAGCGCGGGGAGCAGCCCGCGCCGGTAGAACGCCTCCGCCGTGGGCGTGTTGACCGAGCCGGCCTTGACGGTCTGGTCGATCTCGGTCAGCCGCTCCAGCACCCCCACACGCACACCGTGCAACCCCAGCTCACAGGCGAGCATCAGGCCCACGGGGCCGCCACCGGAAATGATCACGTCGTAGTCCATGGCAAAAACTATACCCGACTAAATTTTAAGTGCGATACAATTTTTTCGTGACAGACACCCGATCGCTCCGCGAGCGCAAGAAGGCCGAGACCCGCAAACGCATCTCCGACCACGGCTCGATGTTGTTCTACGCGCGCGGGTTCGACGAGGTGACCATCGGCGAGATCGCCGAGGCGGCGGACGTCTCCAAGGTGACGGTCTTCAACTACTTCCCCCGCAAGGAGGACATCTTCTTCGACCGCATCCCCGAGCTGGTCGAGCTGGTCACGGCAACCGTCCGGGGCCGGAAGGCGGGCGAGCCGGTGTTGTCCGCCCTGCGGGACATGCTGATCAGGCACGCGCGGGAAGGTCACCCGCTCGGCGGCGTGGACGACCGGTTCGTGCACTTCTTCCGGGTCGTGACCGGCTCGGCGGCACTGCGGGCCCGCGCCAGGGAGATCGCCGACGAGCTGGAGACCGTGCTCGCGGCCCTGATCGACGAGTCCGGCGAGGGCCTGCCCGGCCGGCTGACCGCGGCCATGCTCGTCGGCGCGTACCGCTCGGCCTTCCTGGGGACCGCGGCCCGGATGCTGGCCGGCGAGCTGGCCGCCGACGTGCTGGACGACCACGTCGCCGCCGTCGGAACGGCCTTCGGCGTGCTGGAACGCGGCCTGGCCGACAGGTAGGCGCGCGCATTACCTCGCGCGTAATCGACGGCATGACCCGCGCTGCGCGAGAGTTCTCCCATAAGCGCGAGGACATCCGGGAGGATCACATGCCGTACATCGACAGCCACGACGGGACCAGCCTGTTCTACACCGACTGGGGCCAGGGCGAACCGGTGGTGTTCGTGGCCGGGGCCTGGCTCAGCAGCACCTCCTGGGAGTTCCAGATGTTGCCGCTGTCGGAGCGCGGCCTGCGCTGCGTCGCCTTCGACAAGCGCGGCCACGGCCGTTCCGACTGGGTCGGCCACGGCTACGACTACGACAGCCTCGCCGACGACCTCGCCGCCCTGCTCGACCACCTCGACCTGCGCGGGGTGACGCTGGTGGCGCACTCGATGGGCAGCGGCGAGGTGATCCGCTACCTGTCCCGCCACGGCGACGACCGGGTCAGCCGGATCGTGCTGATCTCGCCCACCGCGCCGCTGATCGTCCGTACGCCCGACAACCCCGACGGCGTCGAGCGGGGCGTCTTCGACGCCGTCGCGGCCGACCGCGCCAAGGACCGCCCCCGCTGGCTGGCCCACAACGCCCAGGCGTTCTTCGCCACGCAGCGGGGCAACCAGGTCTCGGCCGAGCTCATCGAGTGGACCGTGCGGAAGTGCCTCGACTGCTCGGCCAAGGCCGCCGCCGAGGTCGTCATGACGGGCGTCTGCACCGACCTGCGCGAGGAGAGCGCCGCCATCCGGGTGCCGACCCTGATCATCCACGGCGACGCGGACGCCTCGGCCCCCGTCGCGCTGTGCGGGCGGCGGCTGGCGAAGCTGGTGCCGGGCAACGTGTACCACGAGTACCCCGGCGCGGGGCACGGCATCTTCGTCACCCACGCCGACCAGCTCAACCAGGACCTGCTCGACTTCATCGAGGAGACCCGCTCCTGAACCGGCGTCCGGCGGGCGTACCGGTCAGGAATGGAGAAGCGTGTGCTCCCGGAGCCCCAGTACCCTCGTAGCTGGTCAGACCCGGCCGGGCGACACCGGCGGGGCCACGCGGGAGACGGAGAGACGATGAGCACGCACACGCCGCCCGAGCGGCAGATCGCAGACAGCCACGATCTGATCCGGGTCCACGGCGCGCGCGAGAACAACCTCAAGGACATCAGCGTCGAGCTCCCCAAGCGCCGGCTGACGGTGTTCACCGGCGTGTCCGGCTCGGGCAAGAGCTCCCTGGTGTTCGCCACGATCGCGGCCGAGTCGCAGCGGCTGATCAACGAGACGTACAGCACGTTCGTCCAGGGGTTCATGCCGGCGCTGGCGCGGCCCGAGGTCGACGTGCTCGAAGGCCTGACCACCGCGATCATCGTCGACCAGCAGCGGATGGGCGCCGACCCCCGCTCCACCGTCGGCACCGCCACCGACGCCAACGCGATGTTGCGCATCCTGTTCAGCCGGCTCGGACAGCCGCACATCGGCTCGCCCAACGCCTTCTCCTTCAACGTGCCCTCGGTCCGGGCGACCGGCGCGATCACCGTCGAACGCGGCTCCAGCAAGACCGTCAGGCAGAACTTCACCCGCCTCGGCGGCATGTGCCCCCGCTGCGAGGGCCGGGGCACGGTCTCCGACATCGACCTCACCCAGCTCTACGACGACTCCAAGTCGCTGGCCGAGGGCGCCTTCACCATCCCCGGCTGGAAGTCCGACAGCTTCTGGACCGTACGCGTCTACGCCGAGTCCGGGCTGCTCGACCCGGACAAGCCCATCCGCGACTTCACGAAGAAGGAGATGCAGGACTTCCTGTACCGGGAGCCGACCAAGGTGAAGGTCGAAGGCGTCAACCTCACCTACGAGGGCCTGATCCCGAAGATCCAGAAGTCGTTCCTGTCGAAGGACAAGGAGGGGATGCAGCCGCACATCAGGGCGTTCGTCGAGCGGGCGGTCACGTTCACGACCTGCCCGGAGTGCGACGGCACCCGGCTCGCCGAGGCGGCCAGGTCCTCCAAGATCGCCGGCATCAGCATCGCCGACGCCTGCCGGATGCAGATCAGCGACCTGGCCGCGTGGGTCCGCGGCCTCGACGAGCCGTCGGTGGCGCCGCTGCTCACCACGCTGGGCCGCACCCTCGACTCCTTCGTCGAGATCGGGCTCGGCTACCTGTCGCTCGACCGCCCGGCCGGCACGCTGTCCGGCGGTGAGGCGCAGCGCGTCAAGATGATCCGCCATCTCGGCTCCTCCCTCACCGACACCACGTACGTCTTCGACGAGCCCACCATCGGCCTGCACCCCCACGACATCCAGCGCATGAACGGCCTGCTGACGCGGCTGCGCGACAAGGGCAACACCGTGCTCGTCGTCGAGCACAAGCCGGAGGCCATCGCGATCGCCGACCACGTCGTCGACCTCGGCCCCGGCGCCGGGACGAACGGCGGCACCGTCTGCTTCGAGGGCACCGTCGAGGGCCTGCGGGCCAGCGGCACCGTCACGGGCCGCCACCTCGACGACCGGGCCGCCCTGAAGGACGAGGTGCGCAAGCCCACCGGCGCGCTGGAGATCCGCGGCGCGGACAAGCACAACCTGCGCGACGTCGACGTCGACATCCCGCTCGGGGTGCTGGTCGTCGTCACCGGCGTGGCCGGGTCCGGCAAGAGCTCGCTCGTGCACGGGTCCGTCCCGGCGGGCGCGGGCGTGGTGTCGATCGACCAGAGCCCGATCCGCGGCTCGCGGCGCAGCAACCCGGCGACCTACACCGGCCTGCTCGACCCGATCCGCAAGGCGTTCGCCAAGGCCAACGGCGTCAAGCCGGCGCTGTTCAGCGCCAACTCCGAGGGCGCCTGCCCCAACTGCAACGGCGCCGGCGTCATCTACACCGACCTGGCCATGATGGCCGGCGTCGCCACCGTCTGCGAGGAGTGCGAGGGCAAGCGTTTCCAGGCCTCGGTGCTGGAGTACCACCTCGGCGGACGGGACATCAGCGAGGTGCTGGCGATGTCGGTGAACGAGGCCGAGGAGTTCTTCGGCACGGGCGAGGCGCGCACCCCGGCCGCTCACGCCATCCTGGGCCGGCTCGCCGACGTCGGGCTCGGCTACCTCAGCCTCGGCCAGCCGCTCACCACGCTGTCCGGCGGCGAACGCCAGCGGCTCAAGCTGGCCACCCAGATGGCCGAGAAGAGCGGCAACGTCTACGTGCTCGACGAGCCCACCACCGGCCTGCACCTCGCCGACGTCGAGCAGCTCCTCGGCCTGCTCGACCGGCTCGTCGACGGCGGCAAGTCGGTGATCGTCATCGAGCACCACCAGGCGGTCATGGCGCACGCCGACTGGATCATCGACCTCGGACCCGGCGCGGGCCACGACGGCGGCCTGGTCGTCTTCGAGGGCACCCCCGCCGACCTCGTCGCCGACCGTTCCACCCTGACCGGCGAGCACCTGGCCGCCTACGTCGGCGCCGGACAGAGGTGACGGCCCCATGAGGCTGCTCGTCGTCGGCGGCAGCGGTTTCCTCGGCGCCGAGCTCGTCCGGCAGGCCGCGGCGGCCGGTCACGAGGTGGCCGCGACCTGCCACACCCGCCCGGGGCGGGACGAGGGCGTCGCCTGGTCGCCGCTCGACGTACGCCGCCGCCCGGACGTCGAGGCGCTGGTCGCCGCGTACCGGCCGGAGGCGGTGGTCAACGCCGCCTACCGGCAGCACGACTGGGCGACCACGGCCACCGGGGCCGCGAACGTGGCCCTGGCCGCCGCCGCGGCGGGCAGCCGTCTGGTCCACGTCTCCAGCGACGCGGTCTTCTCCGGGGCCGCGATCCGCTACGACGAGACGTGCGCCCCGGACCCGATCACCCCGTACGGCGCGGCCAAGGCGGCGGCCGAGACGGTCGTGGCCGCGGTCGCGCCGTCCGCGGTGATCGCCAGGACGTCCCTGATCGTCGGCGACGGCGGTTCGGCGCAGGAGAGGCTGGTGCACGACCTGGCCGCCGGCCGCGCGAAGGGCGTGTTGTTCACCGACGACGTACGCTGCCCGGTGCACGTGGCCGACCTCGCGGCGGCGCTGCTCGAACTGGCCGCGTCCGGTCGTCACGGCGTCCACCACGTCGCCGGGGCCGACGCGCTGAGCCGGTACGAGCTGGGCCTGCTCATCGCCCGCCGCGACGGGCTCGACCCCGACCGGCTGCCGGCGGGCCGGCGGGCCGAGTCCGGCGTGCCCGGCCCGCTCGACGTGCGCCTGGAGTGCGACGCGACCCGGCGGCTGCTGCGGACCACGCTGCGCGGCGCCCGCCGGTTCCTCCAGCCCCACCCCTGACCAGGCCGCCCGCGGCGCTCAGGGGGCCTGGCTGATGCGGATCAGGTTGCCCGCCGGGTCCCGTACGGCGCAGTCGCGCACCCCGTACGGCTGCGCCGCCGGCTCCTGGACGATCTCCGCCCCTTTGTCCACCAGCCGGTCGAAGACGGCGTCGAGGTCGTCCCCGGCCAGGTTGATGCCGGCGTAGGTGCCCTTGGCCATCATCTCGGCGATCGTACGGCGCTCGTCGTCGGTGATGCCGCACCCGTCGGGGACCGGCGGTTGCAACACGATCGACGTGCCGGGCTGCCCGGCGGGGCCGACGGTGATCCAGCGCATGCCGTCGTAGCCGACGTCGCCGCGTACCTCGAAGCCGAGGGCGTCGCGGTAGAAGGCCAGGGAGGCGTCCGGGTCGTCGTGGGGGAGGTAGCTGGAGTGGATGCTGATGTCCATGCCGGTCACGGTAATTCCGCTCCGGCCGCGGCGCTTCTCGAATCCTGACCGCTACGGCCCGGACGTCCCGGAGGCGGCCCCGGCACTCAGAGGCCGACGGCGCCGTCGATCCGCTCGCGGAGCAGGTCGGCGTGCCCGTTGTGCCGGGCGTACTCCTCGATCAGGTGGACGAGCACCCAGCGCAGCGAGACCGTGCCGCGCCAGGCGTCGTGGCCCTCGACGTCGAGATCGGGCGCGCGGGCGACGAATCCGTCGGCGAACGCGACCTCCTCGTGCCAGGCCCGCCAGGCGGCCGGCACCAGCGCGGGGTCGGCCGTCGCGCCGTCGAAGTCGCCGTCCGGGGCGGTGACCGCTCCGGCCGCACGCTTTCCCTGGCCCGCGCGACCCGGGCCAGCCGGTGCAGGTGCCGGACCTCGTCCTCGTCCAGGCGCAACACCCGGGCGACGGCGTCGAGCACGTCGTCGGAGACGTTCGGGCTCTGCCCCTGCTCCAGGCGGGTGTAGTAGCCGACGCTCACCCCGGCCAGCGGGGCCACCTCCTCCCGGCGCAGCCCCGCGACCCGGCGGCGCCGTACGCCGGGTCTCAGCCCCAGCTCCTCCGGCCGCAGCCGGGCACGACGGGAACGCAGAAACTCACCAAGAGCAGACCCCGGATATATCTCCACAGAATGGCAGAAAGCTCGCGCTCGGGTCAGCTGTGGCCCGGGGCGGGCGAGCCGGCTCCCCGCTCCAGCGGCAGCACGGGGATGCGCAGAGTGGTCGTCCCGGTCGTCAGGCGGAAGGTGACGTCGATCGGCGTGGCTCCGAGCGGCTGGTCGATGTCGAGGATCTCCAGATGTGGCCGGCTCTGCCCCTCCTGGAGGGAGAGGGTCGTGCGGGGCGGCACCGTCACGCTGACCTCCTGCTGCGGCGCGCCGGGGCCCGCGCGGTAGACGACCTTCTTGGCGTGCACGGTGCTGACGCCGGTCAGCTTCTGGGGCTGGTCGCTCTCGTTCACCAGGGTCAGGTAGAGGCCCAGGTCGTCACCGGACTTCTGCTGGTCCATGGGCGGGGCCAGGATGTGGACGTGCAGCAGCCGCATCGCCCCCACCTGACCGTCCACCAGCCCTTCGCGGTTGCCCCCGGTGGCCTGGGGGAGGGGCGACTCCCGTTGCCCCGGGTTGCAGGCCGGCAGCAGCGCCAGCAGGCACAGGGCCAGCAGAAGGGGCAGCGGCGCCCGCGGGCTCCGGGGTGATGTCCTCATCTTCGTTCCCTCGTGTGGTGTGAGGCCGGTTACGAGGGCCACAGCGCGGGCCCGCTCCCACGAGCGCCGCCTGCGGGGGGTTGACCGCAAGCACGGCGTACCCACCTCGCGGGACGCCACGCCGGGCGGCCCGCCGCGCGGAAATCCGGATGCGGGCCCGCCCCCGGACGGCCCCCCTTCCCCCATGCGAGAACACGCCGCCCCGCCCACCTCCGGCGCACTCCTGGGCTTCCCCCCCGGACGCCGGAGGATGCGCGCGCGAGCTGCCTCCCGGGCTCAGCGAATGGGCGGTGCCCGCCGCCCGTGACCTCCTCGGCCGGGAGGGCGTCACCCTCACCGACTACCGCACGCTCCGGCGAGCCTGGTCACGCGCCTGACGGGTCAGGCGGGCCGGGGTGCGCCGTCGTGCAGGATCTTGGCGAGCAGGGCGCCGAGCTGGGCGCGCTCGCCGGCGGTGAGGGCGTGGAAGGTGTCGTCGAGGAAGGCGGGGATCGACTCGCGGGCGGCGGCGAGCCGCCGGCGGCCCGAGGCGGTGATGGTGACGGCGTAGGAACGGCGGTCGCGCGGGTTGCGTTCCCTGCGGATGTGGCCGGCCCGCTCCAGGTCGTCGCAGACGCCCACCATCACGCTGCGGTCGATGCGCAGCTCCTCGCTGAGCGTCTGCTGGGAGCAGGGGCCGGTGTCGTCGAGCATCTGGAGCACGAGCTGCTGCCCGACGCCGAGCCCTTCCCGGCCGGCGTGCGCCTCGGCGGCGCGGGACACCGTGGCCGAGGCGCGGCACAACGCGATGTCCAGCCGCTCGGCGGCCAGCCGCGGGAAGTACGCCCCGCGCGGGTCGGGTGTGGTCGTCGCCATCGCTCTCCTCCTCGGTGGGCCCCCAGCATAGCGCATCCGTCTTCAGGCAGATTGTTTGACGACAGATGATTTGTGGGCATACGGTTTCGGTCGGAAGGAGACCTCACATGACCCTTGACCTGACCCCCGACGAGCTGCTGAGCACCACCCGCGCCGTGCGCAAGCGCCTCGACCTCACCCGCCCGGTGCCTCGCGAGCTGATCGAGCAGTGCGTCGACCTGGCCGTACAGGCCCCGACCGGGCGCAACCGGCAGCGCTGGCACTTCCTCGTCGTCACCGAGGCCGCGCAGCGCCGGGCCGTGGCCGACCTCTTCCTGCGCTCCCTGGCCGCCGGGGGCGGGCAACCGCTGACCGAACACGACATCCGTCGCATGAACCACCATCCCGGCTCCACCGAGCGCGTCTTCGACGGGCTGCGCCACCTGGCCGCCAACATCCACCGGGTGCCCGCGTTCGTCATCCCCGCCGTCGAGGGGCGGACCGACCGGGCGACGGTGACCGAGCAGGCCGGAACGTGGGGGTCGATCCTGCCCGCGGTGTGGAGCTTCATGCTGGCCGCCCGTGCGCGCGGCCTCGGCACGGTCTGGACCACCGCGCAGGGCCCGTACGAACGCGAGCTGGCCCGGGTGCTCGGCGTGCCCCACGACAAGGTCATGCTGGCCGCGTTCGTCCCGCTGGCCTTCACCCTCGGCACCGACTTCAGGCCCGCGCCCCGCGTCCCGCGCGAGGAGGTCCTGCACTGGGATCGCTGGTGACGGCGGACCCCGGGTAGGTCGAAGGCCGGGGTGTGAGGGCCTGACCTCCGGGTACCTGGGCCGGACGCAGGCGCCCGGCACCCCCGTCCCCGCCGGGCGTCCCGACCCCAGGGAGGCCGTTCATGGACGCGATCGTGCTGCTCAAGGAGGACCACAAGACGGTGGAGAAGCTGTTCAAGCAGTTCGAGCAGGCGGGCCCGGACGCCCACAGGACCAAGCAGAAGATCGTCGCGCAGGTCGTCGAGGAGCTGACCGCCCACACCTACATCGAGGAGACGATCTTCTACCCGGCCGCCCGCGCGGGCGCCCCCGACACCACCGGCCACATCCTGGAGAGCGTCGAGGAGGAGGAGAAGGACTGGTTCCCGCAGGTGCGCCGGTCCATGGGCCGCAACCGGCTCCAGGAGCTGGGCGAGGAGATGGCCGAGGCCAAGGGTGAGGCCCCCCGCGACCCCCTCGGCATCCCCAGCGCGTCCTCCTGACCCGCCGCGCGGATGGAACGGCTTGGAACGCCCCAACAGGTGAAGGCCCAACCATCCCGACCATGGGGGGAAACCATGACACATCTGAGGAGAAGGCTGCTGGCGGTGCTGAGCGCGGCGGCCCTGGCCGGTTCCGGAGCTGCGCTATCCGTCGCGGCGCCCGCGTCGGCCGCCACCCTCCAGCAGGCCACCCTGTTCGACGGGTCCGCCCGGAACCTCGTCGAGAACGTCGCCCTCGCCGGCGCCGAGACCGCCGCCCGCCGGAACGCCCTGAGCCACGGCTTCACCGACTGCTCGGTGTTCGAGTCGGTGGTCTCGCAGGACGCGCGCACCCACCTGTTCTTCGCCCTCGTCACGGTCCGTTGCGAGGACGCGGCCAGTTGAGGGGTCGTGCGGCCCGGCCCGCCGGGCAGCCGGACATGTCCGGCGGGTTCAACCGGCGTCGGACGTAGGGCTGATCTGGCACTAAGGTGTGCCGCATGAATATAACTACGGAGAGTAACATCATGCGTACTCTCAGACACGATGTGCCGGCATCGCTGGTGGTGTTCCTCGTCGCGGTGCCCCTCTCGCTGGGTGTCGCGCTCGCCGCGGGAGCGCCGCTGGCGGCCGGTCTGGTCGCCGCCGCCGTGGGCGGCATCGTCGCCGGTCGCCTGGGCGGTTCGGTGGTGCAGGTCAGCGGTCCGACGGCGAGCCTCACGGTGGTGATCGCCGGTCTGGTGACGACCTACGGCTGGCGTGCCACCTGCCTGATCACGATCATGGCCGGCGGCCTCCAGCTGCTGCTCGGCGTGTTCAAGGCGGCCCGGGCCGCCCTCGCGGTCTCGCCCGCGGTCGTCCACGGCATGCTGGCCGGCGTCGGCATCATCATCGCCCTCGCTCAGCTCCACGTCGTCCTCGGCGGCAGCCCGCAGCAGTCGGCCTGGGCCAACCTGGCCCAGCTCCCCAGCCAGATCCTCGACATGCACGGCCACAAGGTCATGGTCGGCATCCTCACCGTCACGGTCCTGCTGGTCTGGGGCCGGATGCCGAAACACGTCCGGGCGATCCCCGCGGCGCTGGCCGCGCTGCTCACCGCCGCCGTCACCGCGGCGGCGTTCGAGTGGAACGTCACCCGCATCGACCTGTCCGGGGCGATCACCGCGTGGGCGCCGCCCGAGCTGCCCAGCGGTGACTGGCAGCACATCGCCATGGGCGTGCTGCTGGTGGCCCTGGTGGCCGGGGCGGAGTCGCTGCTGTGCTGCGTGGCCACCGACGGCATGCACACCGGCGCCCGTTCCGACCTGGACCGGGAGCTGACCGGCCAGGGCGTGGCCAACATGCTGAGCGGCGTGCTCGGCGGGCTCCCGGTCGCCGGGGTGATCGTGCGCAGCACCACGAACATCCAGGCCGGCGCCCGTACCCGCTGGTCGGCGGTCCTGCACGGCGTCTGGGTCCTGCTGTTCGCCCTCTGCCTGGGCTGGACGATCAAGCTGATCCCGATGGAGGCGCTGGCCGCGCTGCTGGTCTTCATCGGCATCAAGACGATCAGCCTCGGCCACCTCAGGAAGGTCCACGGCCACAACGAGGTGCCCGTCTACGTCATCACCATGTCCGGCGTGATCCTGGTCGGGCTGGCCGAGGGCGTCCTGGCCGGGCTGGCGCTGGCCGCCCTGCTCGCGCTGCGGCGGCTCACCCGGGTGACCGTGGACAAGCGCCAGGAGGAACCCGGCGGGGTCATGCACACGACGGTCTCCGGCTCGCTCACCTTCCTGGGCGTGCCCCGGCTGACCCAGGAGCTGCGGGCCATCCCGCCCGGCACCGCCGTCGACCTCGACCTGAACATCGACTTCATGGACAACGCCGCCTTCGACGCGCTCCACTCCTGGCGGCTCGACCACGAACGCCTGGGCGGCACGGTCACCGTCGACGAACTGCACGACGAGTGGTACTCGATGGCGGCCAGCGGCGGCCGCATGTTCCCGGCCAAGAGCCCGCCCAAGGCGCCCGGCCGCTGGTGGCTCCCGTGGACCCACCGCCGCCGTCCCCTGACGGCCGCGGCGGCGATCGAGTGCCGGCTCGCCCAGGGCACGGACGAGTTCCACAAGCGCACCGCCCCGCTGCTGCGGCCCGTCTTCACCCAGCTCGCCACCCAGCAGCGGCCCTCCCATCTGTTCCTCACCTGCGCCGACTCCCGCGTCGTGCCCAGCCTGATCACCTCCAGCGGCCCCGGCGACCTGTTCACCGTCCGTAACATCGGCAACCTGGTGCCGTGCTCAGGGGCCGAGCCGCGCGACGACTCGGTGGCCGCCGCCATCGAGTACGCCACCGGCGTACTGAAGGTGCACACCATCACCGTCTGCGGACACTCCGGCTGCGGCGCGATGGCGGCGCTGCTCCAGGGCCCGGCCACCACCGAGGGCCTGCCGCAGCTCACCCGCTGGCTCCGGCACGGCCACCCCAGCCTCGACCGGCTCGGCGAGAGCGGCCAGGACACCACCGTCGAGGACGCGGCCCTCGACGCGCTGTGCCGGCTCAACATCCAGCAGCAACTGGAGAACCTGCGCACCTACCGCAAGGTGGACGAACAGGTCAGAGCCGGGCAGCTGACGCTGGTGGGGCTGTACTTCCACATCGGCTCGGCGCGGGTGCACCACGTGCCACCGCGTGATGCCGACTCCCCGGCCTCGGACGGTTCCCTGCCGACCGAGCCCACCCCGCTCTAAGTGCTTCCTCCCGCCGCGCCGCCGCCTGCGGCGCGGCGGTCTCACACGACGTGGTTGCGCAGGCCCAGCTCCTCCGGATAGGGGGAGAAGTACGTCTGATCCTCGACGTACGTGGCCGCCTCGCCCCGGGCGTGGTGGCGCAGCAGCGTGAGCGGCACGCACAACGCGACCCGGTGCGCCGCGTACGAGCCGATGACCTCGACGAGGTCGGCCCGGCGCACCGGGTCGAGCTCGTCGCCGATCATGCCCAGGCAGTGTTGCAGGACGTTGACGTGCCGGCCGATCGACGCCTTGACCGCCATCGCCGCCCGGAACGCCGTCCCGTACGCCTGCGCCAGCTCCTCGCGCGGCCGGATGCCCGCGGCGGCGACCAGGCGGCCGGTCTCCCGGTAGCCGTCGGGGGAGTGGGCGAGCAACTGCATCTTGTGCCGGGCCTGGAAGGCGACCAGGTCGCGCGGACGCCAGTCGCCCTCCAGCAGCTCACGCAGCCGCGCGTGGGCGAAGACGCGCTCGACGAACGCCTCCCGCAGCACGGCGTCGTTGAGCCGCCCCTCGTCCTCGACGGGCAGCAGCGGGTGGCCCTCGATCACGGCGTCGGCGAACAGGCCCCGGTTGTTGCGGGTCACGGCGTTGTCCCCGGCGTAGAGCGGGATGCCGTGGATGCCGCAGCTCGGGCTCTTGGCCTTGAACACGTAGCCGTCGGCCGCGAGGCGCGGGGAACGTTCGGCGGCCAGCTCGTCCATCAGGGCGGTGAGGTCGCGGCGGCTCTGGCGGGTCATCAGGCGGGGACCGGCCGGGGAACGTTCCAGGCGCAGCGTCTCGCGGGGCGCGCCGAGGCCGATCTCCATCTCGGGGCAGATCGGCAGCCAGTCCACGAACGGCGCCAGGTCCTGGGTGAGGAACCGGGCGCGGCTGTGCCCGCCGTTGTGCCGTACCGGCTCGCCGAGCAGACAGCTCGACACCGCGACCCGTGGCCTGCCCCAACCGTGCTCCTCCACCATGTCCTGACAGATGCCCACCTCGCGCGTCCGCACGCCACAGAGATTTGTCGCAACCAGGGCGTAGCGTTCAGCCATGACGAATGCGCACATTCCGCTTGATGGCGAGCAGTGGCAGCCTGGAGACCTCGTCGTCGACGCCGACGGCGGCCTGTTCACGCGCGCGAGTGCGCAGGACCAGGACCGCGGCCTGCCATGGGGACGGCCCAGGCACGCCGCCCGCCGCGCCGACGGGAGCCCCCACGTGCCGGACGGCGAGGCGGGGGAGGAGGTGCCCGCCCGGCCGCTGACCCTGCTGCTGCGCGACGGCCGTCCCGTGTTGCCCGCCGTACCGGCCGACGCCGCGACGGTGCTCGGCACGCAGGCCCGGCAGACCGCGGCCCTGGCCGGCGTCGGCGGCCTGTTCCTCGCGGCCACCGCCTTCGACCCCGACGGCGCCGGGGATCCGAGAGCCGCCCGGCTCCGCGCTGACCTGCTGGACCACGTGGTCGTGGTGGACGGGGCCGAGGAACTGGCGGCGATGTTCGGCGGCGCGGCCGACGGGCTGCTGGTCGAACTGGCGGAGTGGCACCGCCGCAGCATGGAGGAGAGCGCCTGACCGTCGAGCGCGGTCGGCGCGGCGCTGGCACCAGCAGGCTCTCGGCGGCTTGCGCCGCTGTCCCATCCGGCACCGGTCACCGGCCGTACAGAAGCGGTGCGGATGCGACGATCGGCGCGCGGACGCGCGCGATGGCCGACGGATGGCGGATGATCCCGGTGGAGGCGACCGACAGGATGAACGGCATGGATCCCGAACTCGAAGCATTCATCCCGCTGTTCCCCCGCGCCGACCTGACCGACCCGGTCGCCGAGCGCGGGAACTTCGCCGCGCTGGCGGCCGCCGTGCCGGGGCCGGACGTCGCCCACCTGGAGATCGAGGACATCACGGTGCCCGGCGACCCCGGCGTGCCGATCCGGATCTACCGTCCCGAGCGGGCGCAGGGGGCCGTCATCTGGCTGCACGGCGGCGGGTTCGTCATGGGCGACCTGGACACCGAGCACCCGTGGGCCGCCCGGCTCGCCGAGGGCTCCGGCGCGACGGTGATCTCCGTGGGCTACCGGCTGGCCCCCGAGAACCCGTTCCCGGCCGCCCTGGACGACGCCTACGCCGTCCTGACCTGGACCGCCGAGCACGCCCGCGAGCTGGGCGTGGACCCCGAACGGATCGCCGTCGGCGGCCACAGCGCGGGCGGCGGGCTCGCGGCCGCGATGGCGCTGCGCGCGCGGGACGAGCAGGGCCCGCCCATCCGCTTCCAGCTCCTCAACCAGCCGGGACTCGACGACCGGCAGGAGACCTGGTCGCAGCGGAACTTCACCGACACCCCCTGGATGAACCGCGACAAGGTCGCCGCCTCCTGGCGTCACTACCTGGGCGCCACCCTCGCCACCCCGTACGCGGCCCCGGCGCGGGCCGGCGACCTGTCGGGCCTGCCGCCGGCGTACGTCGCCACCGCCGAGCTGTGCCCCAACCGCGACGAGGACATCCTCTACGCTCTGCGCCTCCTCCAGTCCGGTGTGCCGGTCGAGCTGCACCAGTGGGCGGGCACGTTCCACGGGTCGCAGGCGATCCTGTCGGCCGAGGTCTCGCAACGGCAGATCACCGAACTCGGCGTCACTCTGCGCCGCGCCCTGGCCCCCTGACCCCGCCGACGGGTCGGGGGCGTTTCACGCGGAGGCGTACCTGGGAGGAGCCGGTGGTGCGGCTGATGGCGAATTCATCGCAGAGGTGGCGCATCACCCACAGGCCGTATCCGCCCGGCCCGGGCAGGGGGCGGACGTCGGGGCAGGCGTCCGGGCGCAGGCGGCCCGTGTGGTCGCCGACGTCGACGGTGAGGAAGTCGTCGTCGGTCCAGATGCGCACCCAGCCCGCCCCGCCGGCGTGGTCGAGCACGTTGGTGACCGCCTCGTTGGCGGCCAGCGCGAGGTCGTCGCCCCGGTCGGGAGCGAGCCCGGCCTCGAGCGCGTGCCGGCGGACGAGTCGGCGCAGCCCCGCGAGGTCCCGGCTGATCGGCCAGGTCGCGGCGGCGCCGGAGGCAGGCTCGGACATCGGTCCCTCCTACCCGAGATCACACACCGTGTGCCCATGATGACATCGGCCCGGTCATGCGCGCAGGCCGGGCGGAGCTGGAAGGTGTCGGAAGGCGCCGGTCCGTCCTGCCCAGGCGGCGGGGGTCCGCCGCCGTCCTCGGGGTGGGGATCGGAGCGGGCCGAGGGCGTCCGATATCTCGGGATATGGGACGCGAAAATTGGCATCGTTCCAAAAGAGGGGATTTATCCGAAAACCTGGGTCGGTTGTTGGATCTTGCTCCATCGTTGGCGATGCAACGCGGCTCCGCTGCGGCGGAGGCGTACCGAGAGCCGAGGGAGTTCCATGCTCAACCGATATCGGGCCCTGCCGGCCGCGGCGGCGATGCTCGCCGCGCTGGCGGGCACGGCCGTCGCCGTGCCCGCGCAGGCGTCCGCCGTCGCGCCGGTCACCGTGACGTTCGCCGCCACGGAGGACGTGTTCGTCAGCCAGGCCGAGCCGGCGAAGAGCTTCGCCACCGCCACCTGGCTGAGCGTCTGCGGCACCGAGTGCGGCAGCGCCGCCGCGGGTCAGCGGGTCGGCCTGACCCGCTTCAAGGTCACCGGCATCCCCGAGGACGCCGAGGATGTCAAGGTCACCCTGGACGTCGTCTCCGCCAGGACGACGGACACCACCGTGTCGGCCCGGCCCGTGACCGGTTCGTGGACCGAGGCCGCCACGACCTGGAACACCCGGCCCGGGTTCGCCGCGGCGGCCGTGGCCTCGCACACCGGCTTCACCGCCGGTACGACGGCCAAGCTGGACGTGTCCGACGCCGTGACGGGCGACGGCACGTACGCCTTCGCGCTGACCGGCGCGGACGCCACCGCGACCGTGCTGATGTCCTCACGCGAGACCGGGAACCGCGGACCGAAGCTCACGGTCACCTACACCGAGGGCGGCGGCAAGCAGACCGACGGGCCGCTGCCGTTCGTCCTGCCGGGGACGGCGGCCCTGCGCGGGTCGGCCAAGAAGGTGTTCGCGCACTACTTCACCCCGTATCCGGTCTCGCTGGACAACCAGGCGCCGGCCAGTGACTACTACGCCAGGAACTACCTCAAGCCGGACGGCGAGAGCGGCAAGCACGCCGCCTACGGCGGCCTGCTGCGCGACCGGCCGCTCGGGCGCGACCCGATCGCCGGCGACTACGCGCTGGCCGACTTCAAGACCGAGGTCAGGCAGGCCGTCGCGGCCGGTCTGGACGGGTTCACCGTGGACATCCTGTCGATCACCAGCGCGCACTGGACGCGGGTGCAGAACCTGATCAAGGCGGCCGAGGCCGTGGACCCCGGGTTCAAGATCGTTCTCATGCCGGACACGAACGGCCTGGCCTCGGTGGACAGCGCCGCGTTCGCCACGGCGATGGCGAAGCTGGCCGCCTCGAAGTCGGTCTACCGGCTGGCGGACAACCGCCTGGTGGTGGCGCCGTTCAAGGCCGAGGGGCGCAGCGCCGCCTGGTGGGCCGACTGGATGAGGACGATGGAGACGCAGCACGGGATCAAGGTGGCCCTGGTGCCGTGCTTCCTCGACTTCAACAAGTACCGGGACGCGTTCGCCTCGATCAGCTACGGCTTCTCGAACTGGGGCAACCGCAACCCCGCGGCCAACTCCGCCCTGGGCGGCAACATCGACCGCGCGCACGACATGGGCAAGATCTGGATGCAGCCGGTGTCGATCCAGGACGAGCGCCCCAACCAGGGCGTCTTCGACGAGGCGGGCAACACCGAGAACCTGCGGGCGACGTGGAAGGGCGCGATCGACGGCAAGGCCGACTGGGTCCAGCTCACCACCTGGAACGACTACTCGGAGAACACGCAGTTCGCGCCGTCCAGGAACGCCGGTTGGACGTACCTGGACATCAACGCCTACTACCTGACCTGCCACAAGCTCGGCTGCCCGAAGATCACGAACGACGCGGCGTACCTCACCCACCGGGTCCAGCCGGTCGCGGCCCAGCCCACCTTCGCGCAGACCAAGCTCATGAAGCTGCGCGGCGGCAGCACGGCGGCGCGTGACACGGTCGAGGTGCTGACCATGCTGACGGCGGCGGCCAAGGTGTCGGTGACGATCGGCGGCACGGCGCAGAGCTACGACGCGCCCGCCGGGGTGTCGGCCAGGA
The DNA here is from genome assembly GCF_003947315.1 of Nonomuraea sp. WAC 01424. Lineage (NCBI taxonomy): Bacteria > Bacillati > Actinomycetota > Actinomycetes > Streptosporangiales > Streptosporangiaceae > Nonomuraea > Nonomuraea sp. WAC 01424. Next base: position 539 of record NZ_QHHZ01000032.1, on the reverse strand, counting down.
CGTTCCCGCTGAGGACGGGGACCGCGTCGGCGACGGTCACCAGGGGGACGGCGACGGCGGCCAAGGTGGTCTCGCCGTACCCGGTCACGGCGACGCCGAACGTGCAGGACCTGCACTACCGCGCGGCCTCCAGCGAACGCTGACCGCACCGTCCGGGGCCGCGTCACCATGGCGCGGCCCCGGACCGGGGGCGGCCACGGCCGGACACGCGCTTTCGGGTTTCGGAGTTGACCGAGGCCGCCCTGCTGTGAAATGCTGAAGGCGGCACCGAGGTTGACACTTATAGTAAGTGTGGACATTCGTTTGTAAATTGCGTTATGCTGCTGCCTCGCGCCGCCCGCAACGTCCCGGATTCCGTCCGGGCGTTTGGCGTGCGCGCAGTTCGATTCCATCCGCGCCCTCGGAAGGACAACTGTTGGCAGCCTCGCGCAACGCCTCCGCCGTACCCGCTGGTCCCCGTCGCGTTTCTTTCGCGCGTATCCAGGAGCCCCTCGAAGTTCCTGACCTTCTCGCTCTGCAGACCGAGTCGTTCGACTGGT
>NZ_QHHZ01000031.1:0-68831 GCF_003947315.1 Nonomuraea sp. WAC 01424 | reverse complement strand
CCGCCGTCGCCAAGGGCGACCTCACCCAGAAGATCCGCGTCGACGCCCGGGGCGAGATCCTCGAACTCAAGGAGACCATCAACACGATGGTCGACCAGCTGTCCGCCTTCGCCGACGAAGTCACCCGCGTCGCCCGCGAAGTCGGCACCGAGGGCAACCTCGGCGGTCAGGCCACCGTACGCGGGGTGTCGGGCACCTGGAAGGACCTCACCGACAACGTCAACTCGATGGCCGACAACCTGACCAACCAGGTCCGCAGCATCGCCCAGGTCACCACCGCGGTAGCGAGGGGCGACCTGACCAGGAAGATCGACGTCGACGCCCGCGGCGAGATCCTTGAGCTGAAGACCACGATCAACACCATGGTCGACCAGCTGTCCTCCTTCGCCGCGGAGGTCACCCGCGTCGCCCGCGAGGTGGGCCGGGAGGGCAGGCTGGGCGGCCAGGCCGAGGTCGAGGGTGTGTCCGGCACCTGGAAACGCCTGACCGAGAACGTCAACGAGCTGGCCGCCAACCTCACCCGCCAGGTACGCGCCATCGCCGAGGTCACCAGCGCCGTCACCTCAGGCGACCTGACCCGCTCGATCACCGTCGACGCCGAAGGCGAACTGGCCGACCTCAAGGACAACATCAACTCGATGGTCAAGTCCCTGCGCGAGACCACCACCGCCAACGAGCAACAGGACTGGCTCAAGTCCAACCTCGCCAGCATGTCCGGCCTCATGCAGGGCCACCGCGACCTGGCCACCGTCGCCGAACTCGTGATGAACGAACTCGCCCCGCTCGTCAGCGCCCAGTACGGCGCCTTCTTCTCCGCCGAGGAGAACGAACTCCAGCTCATCAGCGCCTACGGCTACCCCGCCGACCCCGACCGCCCCACCAGATTCCGCCTCGGCGAGGCGCTGGTCGGGCAGGCCGCCCGCAGCCGCAGGACGATCGCGATGGCCGACCTCCCGCCCGGCTACATCACGATCTCCTCGGGGCTCGGCAGGACCGACCCGCGTTCGGTGATCGTGTTGCCGATCGTGGTGGAGGAGCAGGTGCTCGGCGTGATCGAGCTGGCCTCGGTGCAGGCGTTCACGCCGGTCCATCTGGTCTTCCTCGACCAGCTCATGGAGACGATCGGGGTCAACCTCAACACGATCGTGGCCAACGCCCGTACCGACGAGCTGCTCAAGGAGTCGCAGCGGCTGGCCGTCGAGTTGCAGGCCCGTTCGGAGGAGTTGCAGCAGCAGCAGGAGGAACTCCAGCGCTCCAACGCCGAGCTGGAGGAGAAGGCGACGCTGCTGGTCCGCCAGAACCAGGACATCGAGACCAAGAACCTGGAGATCGAGCAGGCCAGGCAGGAGCTGGAGGACCGGGCCCACCAGCTCACGCTGGCCTCGACGTACAAGAGCGAGTTCCTGGCCAACATGAGCCACGAGCTGCGTACGCCGCTCAACTCGCTGCTCATCCTGGCCCAGCTCCTGGCCCAGAACCACACGCGCAACCTGACGCCCAAGCAGGTCGAGTACGCCGGGATCATCCACTCGGCCGGTTCCGACCTGCTGCAACTGATCAACGACATCCTCGACCTGTCCAAGGTCGAGGCGGGCAAGATGGACATCAATCCCGAATGGGTGCCGTTGCGCCAGCTCCTGGACTACGTCGAGGCCACGTTCCGGCCGATGACCTCGCAGAAGAGCCTCGACTTCCGCGTCACCACCGCGCCGGGCGTGCCCGCCGACCTGTTCACCGACGACTCGCGGCTGCGCCAGGTGCTGCGCAACCTGCTGTCGAACGCGGTCAAGTTCACCGAGACCGGCAGCGTCGAACTGCGCATCGAACCGGCCGCCCGCGGCGAGCTGCCCGCCTCGGTACGCCAGCACGCCCCCGCCATCGCGGTACGGGTCATGGACACCGGCGTCGGCATCCCCGAGCAGCAGCTTGAGGTGATCTTCGGGGCGTTCCAGCAGGCCGACGGCACCACCAGCCGCAAGTACGGCGGCACCGGCCTCGGCCTGTCCATCAGCCGCGAGATCGCCTACCTGCTCGGCGGCGCGATCACCGTCCGGAGCACGCCGGGCCGGGGCAGCGTGTTCACCCTCTACCTGCCGGTCGCGCGGCCCGGCTTCGAGGGGCACGAGCAGAGCGTCGCGCCCGCCGAGACCGTCGCGCCGCCGGTGGCCGGTCAGCCGCGGCGACTGCTGGTGATCGAGGAACGCGCCCACGGGCTGCTGTCGCTGGTGGCCGAGAGCGTGGTGAGCGGCCTGGCCGGTTCGCACGACTCGCTGGGCGGGGCCGTCGCGGTGGTCGCGGCGGCGGGCGCGGAGGAGGCGGCGGCCCTGCTGGCCGCCGAGCCCTGCCACTGCGTCGTACTGGATCTCGACCTGCCCGACCTGGCCGCCTACGGCCTGCTGGAGACGATGGACGGCGATCCGGGGCTGCGCGGCGTGCCGGTGCTGGCCTACAACAACTGGCGGTCCACCCCGCCGCAGGACGCGCGGATCGGCGACCGGCCGCTGGAGCTGCTGTCCAGCCTCGACGAGCTGCGCGAACGCATCGCCCTGCACCTGACCGCCGACCAGCCCGGCGACGTACTGCCGCTGGTGAGGTCCCGGTCCGTGGGGACGGCGTCCGGGCGGGAGATCGACAACACGCTGTCCGGGCGCACGGTGCTGGTGGTGGACGACGACGTACGCAACCTGTTCGCGCTGACCAGCATGCTGGAGATCCACGGCGTCAACGTGCTGCACGCCGAGAACGGCCGCAAGGGCATCGACACCCTGACCGCCCATCCCGAGACGGACCTGATCCTGATGGACGTGATGATGCCCGAGATGGATGGCTACACGGCGATCGAGACGATCCGCGCGATGCCCAGTTACGCCGACCTGCCGATCATCGCGGTCACCGCCAAGGCGATGCCGGGCGACCAGGAGAAGTCGCTGGCGGCCGGGGCCAGCGACCACGTGACCAAACCGGTGGACGCCGACCAGCTCATCGACCGTATCCAGCATTGGATGGATCCGGCCTGACGCGGTGAGGAGTCGCGCCATGGGGAGTTCCGCGGAGGAGACGGGCCTGGCCAGGCTGGCCGCGACCGTCGAACGCCTGCGCGCCGAGCTGGACGAGGCCCGCCGCGCGGCCGACGACCGCGCGCTGGTCGAGCTGGCGAAGGGCATCCTGGTCGAGCGCCTGCGCTGCGCCCCTGCGCAGGCCGCCGCCCAGCTCGCCACGCTGGCGGCCAGGACCGGCCGGTCCCTGACCGAATTGGCGGCCGACGTCGTCAACCGCACCACCCCCGACCCCGTCACCGACCGCGTCACCACCCCGACGGCCGATGCGGAGGCCGGGGGCGGGGCGGCGGGGGTGCGGCTGCGTACGGCCGAGAGCGCGGCGCTCGGCGCGGCCGACGTGCAGGCCGCGGCCCACGCGGTGCTGGAGACGGCCCTCCTGCCCATCGGGGCGACGGCGGTCGCGGTGTGGGCGGCCGGGCCCGACACCTCGCTCACGCTGGCCGGTCACGCGGGCTTCGGCGCCGAGGAGGCCGGGCTCTGGCGGCAGGTCCCCCCGGGCCTGATCACCCCGGCCACCAGCACGCTCCTCCAGCGCCGCACCCTGTGGCACGACAGGCCGGGGCCGCCCTCGATCGGCCGCCACCAGCTCACCGGCGGCCGGGTGACCGCCCTGGCCCGGGTGGCCGGGCGGGTGCTCGGCGTCCTGGAGGTCTGCTGGCCGGAGGACCATCCCCAGCCCACGCCCAGGCTGGAACACCAGATCGAGGCGCTGGCCGACCTGTGCGCCCTCACCCTGAACGCCCCCGGCCCGCCCGGCCACGCCGACGCCGCCCTGGCCGAGCTGGCCCACCTGGCCGACTCCCTGCCCGACCCGGCGTTCGTCCTCGTGCCGCACCTCGATCCGCGGGGCGACGTCGCCGACTTCCGCATCCACCACGCCAACGGGCCGGCGGCGGTGCGGGCGGGCGGGCTGCTGCTGGAGGCGTACCCGTTCGCGGCGGGCGAGCTGCTGGCCAGGGTCGAGCACGTGCACGCGACCGGTGAGCCGTTCCACGCCGCCGACATGTCCTTCACCGCGACGTCCGCGTCCGGCGTCAGCATCACCCGCCACGGCGGGAGCGTGCTGCTCGTCCGGCGCGACCTCGACGACCAGGCCCGCCTGCTGGAGCACGCCCAGCGCCTGGGCCGCATCGGCGGCTTCGAGGAGAACGCCCTGACCGGCGAGATCACCTGGAACGCCCAGATGTTCTCCCTGTACGGCCTGCCGCCGGACGCCCGGCCCGTCCCGCTGGAACGCCTGCGCGATCACGTGCACCGCGACGACGAGGTGGCCGTGGGCCTCTTCCTGCGCGCGGTGCTGCATCACCGGCGTCCGGCCGCGACGGCGTTCCGGCTGGAACGTCCCGACGGGGTGGCCCGCCATCTGCGGGTGGTGGCCGAGCCGGCGTTCGGGCCGGACGGGCGACTGACGGCGGTGCGGGGGGCGTACCAGGACGTCTCTCCGCAACACTGGACGGAGGTCGCGCTGGCCGTGACCCGCGACAGGCTGGCCCGCACCGAACGGCAGTCCGCCGCCCGCAACCGCCTGGCCCTGCAGCTCCAGCACGCCATCATGCCGCCCTCGCACGGCCGCATGGACTCCTTCGGCCTGCGCATCGCGGTCCGCTACCGTCCGGCGCAGAAGGAGGACCTGGTGGGCGGCGACTGGTACGACGCGGTCGTCCTGCCGTCCGGCTGCGTCCTGCTGTCGGTGGGCGACGTGGCCGGGCACGGCGTCGAGGCCGCGACCGGCATGGTCGTGCTGCGCAACGCGCTGCGCGGCCTGGCGACGACGGGCGGCGGCCCGGCGCAGCTGCTCGGCTGGCTCAACCTGGTCGCCCGCCACCTCGCCGACCGCATGACCGCGACCGCGATCTGCGGCGTGTACGACCCGGCCACCCGCGTCCTGCGCTGGGCCAGGGCGGGTCACCTGCCGCCGATCCTGCTGCGCCGCGCGCGGGGCACCGAGCTGCCGATGGTCAAGGGCCCGCTGCTCGGCGCGTTCGCCGACGCGGTCTACGAGGAGGGACGGCTCCAGTTGGAGCCCGACGACACGCTGCTGCTCTACACCGACGGCCTGATCGAGCGGCGTGACCACAACCTGCGCCACGCCCAGGACCGGCTGCTGGCGGTCGCCTCGCGTACGGCGACGACGCTGGACCACCGGCTGGACGACCTGCTCACCCACTGCAACTCCGACACCGACGACGACACCTGCCTGATCGGCGTGCACGTGCGCTGAGCCGGGCCGCCACCCGGGGTCAGGTCGCGGGCGGGAGGAGGCCGAGCCGGTCGAAGGCGGCGGCCACGCTGGGGGCCAGCGCCGCCGGGTCGTCTCCGGCGACGGCGCGACCGGCGGTGTAGCAGGCCAGCGCGAGCTGCGGGGCCAGGGCCGCCGTCTCGGGCGCGGCGCCGTGCTCGCGCAGGATCTCGGTCATGGTCGCGGCGAAGAGCCGCTGTTTGCGCGCCGTACGGTCGCCGAGCTCGGGGTGGTCGGCGATCAGCCGCTCGCGCAGGACGTAGCGGCCGGGGTCGCGGGTGGCGCCGGCGCACACGGCGAGGGTGAGCTCGCGCACCTGGGCCAGGGCCTCGGGCAGGCCGGGCGGGCGGTCGCCGCGCAGCGCGCGGTGGCGGGCGGCCAGGTCGTCGATCCGGTCCTGCTCCCCGGCGAAGAGGACCTCCTGCTTGTCGCCGAAGTAGCGGAAGAACGTCGTGCGGCCCACCTCGGCGCGTTCGGCGATGTCGGCGACGGTCACCTCGTCGTAGCCGCGCTCGGCGAAGAGCCGGTAGGCGGCCTCGATGATCTCGTCACGGGCTCGCCGCCGCTTGCGGACGCGCAGTGAGGGCTGGGTCACGACACCCAGTCTAGCGCTCCCGGACGCAGTCCCTTATGGTACGGAGTACCAATTGGTACGAGATTCCATAGGAGTGGACATGCGAGCCGTGCAGATCACCGAGTTCGGCGGCCCCGAGGTCGTGCGCGTTCGGGAGGTGGACGAGCCCCGTCCCGGCCCCGGCCAGGTCGTCGTGGACGTCTCGCGCTGCGGCGTGAACTTCGCCGACACCCTCATGCGCGAGAACGCCTACCTGGCCGCGACCACGCTGCCGGTCATCCCCGGTGGCGAGGTCGTCGGCAGGACCGCCGACGGCCGCCGCCTGGCCGCCCTGACGGACCGGGGCGGGTACGCCGAGAAGGCCGCGATCACGGAGGCGAGCGCCTTTTCCGTGCCCGAGGACCTCGACGACGTCGCGGCGGTCGCCCTGCTGGCCCAGGGGCTGACCGCGTGGTGGCTGGTCCGCCACACCGGCCGGGTGCGGCCCGGGGAGAGCGTGGTCGTGCACGCGGCGGCGGGCGGCGTCGGCTCGCTGGCGGTGCAACTGGCCAAGGCGGCGGGCGCGGGCCGGGTCATCGCCACGGCGAGCACGCCCGCCAAGCGGGAGCTGGCCCTGTCGCTGGGCGCGGACGCCGCCGTCGACCCGGCCGCCGCCGACCTCACCGAGGCGTTGCGCGCGGCCAACGGCGGCGAGCCCGTGGACGTCGTCCTGGAGATGACCGGCGGCCGGGTCACCGACCAGAGCCTGGCGGCGCTGGCGCCGTTCGGCCGGCTCGCCTTCTACGGCATGGCGGGCGGCGTGGAGCCCGAACCGGTCGCGCCGCGCGCCCTCCAGCGCCGCTCGGCGACCGTCAGCGGCTTCTGGTTGTTCAACGCCTTCGAGCGGCCCGCCGTCCTGGCCGGCGCGTACGCGGAGATGGCGGCACTGGTGACGGCGGGCGAGCTGCGCGTGGTCTCCGGCGGCGACCGTCCGATGTCGGAGGTGCGGCAGGTGCACGAGGAGCTGCGGGAACGGCGTACGACCGGCAAGCTCGTCCTCGACCCGCGCCGCTAGACGAGGGCGCCTAGGGGGCGGCCAGGCGGCGGCCGAGACCCTGCATCGGGCGTTCGAGGAAGTGGTAGCTCAGCCGACTGGCCGGCAGCACGAGCGCCAGGAAGAGCACGCTGACGCCGATCTGCAGCGGCAGCGGCGACCAGCGCATCTCCCCCGCCACCTCCATCACGACGATGAGCAGCGGAAGGTGCACCAGGTAGAGGGAGTAGCTCATCAGCCCGAGCCAGGTGAGCACGGCGGGCACCCGGCGGGCGCGGAAGGCCAGGCCGGCCGCGAACGTCAGCCCCGCCAGGACGACGGTCGTCCCCCACACGTCCGGCTGCACCCACCACCAGCCGGCGTTGAGCGCCCAGAAGGGGGCGACCGTCACCAGGGACGCGGCCAGGGCGACCGGCCACAGCGGGCCCTCGCCGCGTTCCCAGCGGCGCAGCGCCGTCCCGGTGAACATGACCGCCAGGATCGCCGCCCCGAACCAGGGGACGCGGCTGCTCAGCAGCAGCAGGGCCAGCGCCATGACGCCCAGCGCGCACGCCGCCGCGGTGCGCAGCCGACCGGTGATCAGACAGGCCAGACCGACGGCGAACACCGCGAACGACACCCAGGCCAGCCAGCCGCCGGGCGGCGGCGCGCCGCTCAGCACGAGGCCCGCCACGAGCGCGACGACGCCGAAGGCGACGGCGATCAGCCCCCGCCGGTCGCGTACGCCGGTCACGAACAGGGCGGTGACCAGCAGGTAGAAGACCATCTCGTAGGAGAGGGTCCACATCGTGTTCATGACGCCGGCCGAGCCGACGACGTCCAGCAGCATCGTGGCGTGCGCGGCGGCCGAGGAGGCGTCCCTGGGCACCTCGGCGCGTACCGGGATCCACCAGGACAGCGACAGGACCACGGTGATGACGGCGAGGTAGAGCGGGTAGAGGCGAAAGGCGCGGCCGATCCAGAAGGCGCGCACGTCGCCGTGCCGCTCCAGCGACGACGGGATGATGTAGCCGCTGACCAGGAAGAACACCAGGACGCCGTACACGCCCAGGTTGAAGAAGGTCGGACGCAGCCAGGGCATGGCCCAGGTCGTCAGGTGCTCGCCGACGACCGAGAGCGCGCCGACGCCGCGCAGGGCGTCCAGCCACGCGAGCCTGGACGCAGCCGGGCGAACGACCTGGGGGGTGCCAAATGGAACAGTCGTCACGCACACCAACGTATCGGCATGTCGATCGTCGGCGGGGCAGGGCCTTGAGTACACCCTTACTCAGGTGTCGGCGGGTGCTCTGACCTGATCCTGGCGGGTATGGATGGTTTTCTCGACGCCACTGTCGAGGGCGTGACCGAGCTGCGGGTGCACGGCGTGTCCGGCACGCCTCCCGCGGACATCCTCAACCACCCGCATCCCTGGCAGGTCGCCGGCGACGGCACCACCGGGTTCTACCGCCGCTGGTGGCCCGCCGGGCAGCCGGCCGGCGAACACGTGGACGTGCCCGGCGTACGCCACCGCGAGGCGTACGCGTGGGGCGGGCTCACCTCGGGCGGGCGGACCATCGCCCTGTGGCTGCTGTTGTCGCCGTTCTCGCTGGCCAACCTGGCCTACTTCATGCTGCCCCGACCGGAGGGGGCGCGGCCGGAGGGGGCCCGCGCGGAGGGGGCCCGGCTGGAGGGGGCGCGGCGGTTGCGGCATGCGGTCGAGGCGGCGTTGCGGCTGTTCGCGCTGCTGCTCACCGGCACGCTGGTGGGCGCCGTGACCAGGTGCACGGTGGACCTCGTCGGCTGGCAGTGCACGGCCCCGGGCCGGGCCTGCACCCTCGACCCGGCTCCGGCCTGGCTGCGGTGGATGGGGGCGCTGTGGCCGTCCGCCGACTCGCCGCGGCTGGCCGTCGCCTCGCTGGTGCCGCTGGTCGTGGTGCTCCTGCTGTGGGCGGCGGCCCGGCGGACGTGGGAGCGCGACGAGCAGACGGCCATGCCGCGCGACGGCGTGGCCCGTCCTGACCTGCTACGGGCCCGGCCGCGGTTGTGGCAGGGCGGCGCGCCGGTGGGACGGTTGCGGGCCGCGCACGTCGGCTTCTCGGTCGCCTCGATCGGGGTGGCCGTGTCGATGCCGTTCGCGGGGTCGGCCGCCGGGCTGGCGCTGTCCCTGGTCAACGGGGTGCCGGCGGTCGCGGCGATGGTGCTGGTGCTGCTGCCGGGCACCGCCCGCCGGGCCGATCCCGGCGCCCCCGAGCGCGGCGGGCGGCTGCTCGACCGCGCCTGCGTCCTGGTGCGGCTGCTGGCCCTGCTGGCCTACGCGGGCACGTTCGCGGCGGCGCTGGCCGGGATCCCGCCGGGGCCGGCGGCGTCCGCGCGGCACACGGCCGCGCCGGGGGCGGGTTCGGTGCCGTTCGCCCTGACGGTCGTGCTGGCGGTGCTCATCCTGGCCGGCACGTGGCGGCTGGCCCGCCTGGACCGTACGGGCGAGCCGCGGGCGATGGGCGGCGTGGCGGGCTGGTTCGTGCTGATGGCGGCCACCGGCGCGGCGAACGCCCTGGCCCTGGGCGTGACGTTCTGGACGGCCTCCTTCCTCGGCGTGCCCGACTCGCCGGAGTCCCTGGCCCACGGGGAGGCCGTGGGCCGCAGGCTCTTCCTCGACGACTCGGTCTGGTGGACGGCCGCGCTGATCCCCGTCCTGGCCGTGGGCCTCGGCTGCGCGGCGGCCGTCCTGCTGCGGATCCGCCGCACGTACGCGGCCACCCTGCGGGACGGGCTGGAGGGGCCGTACGGCGGGCAGGCCAACGGCTGCGCGGTCGCCGACACGTGGGCGCTGGCCTCGCTCACCGACCGGGCCGGGCCGGCGCTGGGGCTGGTGACGTGGATCGGCCTGGCCGGGTTCGCCGCCGTCACGGTGATCAACCTGTCCCGGCTGCTCCCGCCGAAGGGCGGCGTCGCGGGACTGCTCGCCACCGTCGGCGCGTGGGCGCTCACCACGGTCGTCGTGGGGCTGGTGCTGCTCGGCCGGCGTACCTTCGGCGACTCCCGGTTGCGCCGGACGATCGGCATCCTGTGGGACATCTGCACCTTCTGGCCGCGGGCCATCCACCCGCTGGCCCCGCCCTGCTACACCGAACGTGTGATCCCCGAGCTGGTCGGCCGCCTGGACACGCTCACCCACGGCGAACGGGACCGGGTCGTCCTGTCGGGGCACAGCCAGGGCAGCGTGCTGGCCGCCGCGCTGGTGCTGCAACTGCGGCCGGAGGTCGCGGGCCGGGTCGGGCTGCTCACCCACGGCTCGCCGCTGCGCCGCCTGTACGCCGCCTTCTTCCCCGCCTACTTCGGCCGGGCCGGGCTGGCCGCCGTACGGGCCACGGTGACCTGGATCAACCTCTACCGGCTGAGCGACCCGATCGGGGGGCCGGTGTTCGGCCGTACCGATCCGTTCGCGCCGCCCGCGCCGGCCGGGTCGGTGGACCGTTTCTGCTGGGACCCCGCCCGGCCGGGCCCGCACGAGCCGCTGCCCCGGACGCGCTGGCACTCCGACTACTGGCTGGAGAGCTCGTACGACGACGCCCTCGCCGCCCTGCTCCCGCCGGAGGGGCACCGCGCGTCCCAGGCGCTCCCGGACGGCGGGTGAGCCGGCCGGGTCAGGCCCGGCGGGCCGCCCAGACGGTCCGGGTGGAGCGGAGGACGAGGTCACGGTGGCGCAGGGCCTCCGGGTGGTCCTCGGAGAGCAGGCGGTCGAGCGCGGCGAGGTCGACTGCGGCCAGGTGGCCGTCGAGCCTGGAACGGTAGCCGCTGAACACGGCGTGCGCGTACCGGGCGACGCCGCGGACGCCGCTCGGCGACGACGGCCCCACCTCGCCCCGCGCCGCCATCTCGATCGGGAAGTCGCGCCGCGCGGTCACCTCGAATCCGGCCGCCACCAGCGACGGCGTCCATTCGGGGTAGGCGTCCGGGCCGGTCCGCGCCCGCGTCACCGCCTCGCGGCAGCGTGCCTCCAGCGCCGCCCCGGCCTCGTCGGGCAGGAAGCGCGGCAGCCCGTCCATCTCGACGACCGCCAGCAGCCCGCCGGGGTTCAGCGCGGCGTGGACCTCGCGCAGCAGCCGCGCCGGCTCCTCGACGTGGTGCAGCGACGCGGCGGCCCACACCAGGTCGACCGGGCCGATCGGAGGCAGCCCGAGGTCCAGGTCGCCCGGTACGCCGCGCACCCGCTCCCCCAGCCCCCGGCCGAGCGCGGCCGCGCGCACGCGGTCGAGCATCACCGGCGACCGGTCGACCGCCACGATCGTGGCCGCCGGGAACCGCCGGGCCAGGGCCAGCGTGCCGGTGCCGGTGCCGGCGCCCAGGTCGGCGACCGTACGCGGGGTGCCGGCCGCCTGCTCGGCGACCCAGGTGGTCAGCTCGTCCAGGTAGGTTCCGAGCAGCTCGGCGTCGAGGTCGAGCATGTCCGCCAGCCGGGACTCGCCGCCGCCGTGCGCATGCTCATGGGCGTGGGCGTGATCATGAGCGTGGTGAGGGTGTGCTTCCATGCCTCCAACGGTAAGGGGCTGCTGCGTATGACGCATACACTCTTGCCTATGACGCAAGAACTGGACCTGGACGCCGTGGTCCGGCGGCGTATCCGCGGCCTGCGGCTGGCCCGCGGCTGGTCACTCGACGCCCTGGCCGCGCGTTGCCGGCTGAGCCCGTCCAACCTGAGCCGCATCGAGACCGGTCATCGCCGCATCGCCCTCGACCAGCTCGTACCGATCGCCCGCGCGCTCGGCACCACGCTCGACCAGCTCGTGGAATCCGCCGACGACGAGGACGTGGTGATCCGGCCGCTCCCCTGCGACCACCCGGGCATGACCGTCTGGCTGGTGTCCCGCGAACGTTCCCTGCACGGCGTGACGGTCGCCAAGATGCGGATCACGCCCGAACGCCCGGCCGGTCCGGAGGACCTGAAGGTGCATCCGGGGCGCGAGTGGTTCACCGTCCTGTCCGGGACGGCCCGCCTGCTGCTGGGCGAGCGGACCGTCCTGGTCGAGGCGGGGGACGCGGCCGAGTTCTCGACCATGACCCCGCACGCCCTCGGCGCCCACGACGGACCGGTGGAGCTGCTCACCATCTTCGACCACGACGGCGAACGTTCCCACCTGCACGACGCTCCGGCGTAGGCGGGAGGGCGGAGGTCAAGCGCAGGTGTATCCGGACGGGAGCGCGGTGTCGCCGTCCGGGCGGGTCGCGCGGAGGCCGGTGGCGGCGGGGGCGAGGGTGCCGGTGGCGGTGACGGTCAGCGGCTGGATGACGTACCCGGTGGCCCATTGGGCCTGCACGGTGGGTACGGCCGTGCAGGTTCCGCTCGGCGTGCCGGGCGAGGCGCTATGCAGTTGTCGAACACTGGGCTCTCCCTTCCGGGCGAGGGTCGCCAGAGCGCGTCGCGAGTACTCACTTTTGCGAGACAAAAGTAGATGCTACGGTGAAAGTACTTCTACCGAGGGAGCCGCCATGAGCGATCACGAGTCCGGCGCGATCGACGCGCAGGCCGCCCAGCAGGCGCTGCGGCTGGCCGGCGCGGCCCGCGCGGCCGCCCGTGTGCGGCCCCCCGCCCCCGCCTGGTTCGCGCCCGCGCGCGGGGTGTTGTTCGCGGCCGGGTTCGGGTTGCTGACCGGGCCGTGGGCGCAGCAGGTTCCGGTGCTGACCGCGGGGATCGTCGTCCTGGTGGCCTTCCTGGGCGTGCACGCGGCGGTGGTCAGCCGTGGCGGGGTCGTCACCATGCCGGGCGGCTCGCTGCGCCGGCGGGTGCTGAACCAGCTCGTCCCGGCGGTCGCGTACGGGCTGGGCTGGCCGGCGGCCGTGCCTTTCGGGCAGGGCGGGGGCGCGGTGTGCGCCGCCGTGCTGGGCGGGGCCGCGCTGTGGGCCGTCACCGCCCGGGAGGATCACGCCCTTGAGCGGGCCGACGAGCGGGCCCATGAGCGGTGAGCACCGGCTGGACGACGTCATCCAGCACCCGACGCGGCTGACCGTCATGGCGTTCCTGTCCGGCACGCTGGAGGCCGAGTTCGGCGCGGTGCGCGACTACGCCGAGATCTCCGACGCCAGCGTCAGCCGGATCGTCTCCGCCCTTCAGGAGGCGGGCTACGTCAACGTCCGCAAGGGATACGTCGGCAAGCGCCCGCGCACGTGGCTCTCCCTCACGCCGGAGGGCCGCGGCGCCCTCGCCGGGCACCTCGAAGCCCTGCGGGCGATCGCCGAGACCGCCCGCCAGGCCGCCTCCGGTCCAGGGTGACCGGCGACGTTACCGGTGGGGTGACCGGTGACCCGGACGGTCAGCCGCCGCCGGTGCCTGCCGGGCCCACCCGGCCCGGCGACCACGACGTGTCGGGGTGGGCCTGGCGCCAGGTCAGCAACTGGCGCTCCAGCCGCTGCCGGTCGGTGAGCCGCGGGCGGGCCGGGCGCACACCCGTACGTTCGAGCAGCCCGTACGCGGCCGCCGCCAGCCGCAGCCGGGCCGGGGTGAACCGGCGCCGCAGCAGGTCGGCGGTCACGGCGGCGGTCAGCACGGAGGCCGGCCACAACGCCGCCCTGCCCAGCAGGCCGCCCGCGACCCCCGTGACCTGCCCGCCGCCTCTGCGACGGCCGACAGACTGGCCGGCGCGCTGGTCGAAGTGGTGGTCGACGTGGATGTCGGAGCCTTTGCTCTGGTTGTCGCGGCCTTGCCGCATCGTCAGCCTCCGGATGGGTCTCGGGACCAGGGGCGTGCCGGAAGTTTCCGCTTCTATGGCGCTACCCGGTCCTGTGGCCGTCATACCGCCGGGTTGCGTACGTTTGAGTGCGCGGCGGCTGGAAAGCAGGGAACCGGTTCGCCGACCCCACCCGACCCCGCTGCCGAGACGATCATGACCCTTCAGTTCGAGCTCCAGTGCCCGATCAGCACTGATCTTGCCCTCATCAGGGACCTGGTCCGCGTCCACGGCCGCCACTGCGGGCTGTCCGACGACCGGTTGGAGGACCTGGTGGTCGTGGTCAACGAGGCGGTCACCAACGTGCTGGACCACGGCGGCAGGACGGGCATGGTGACCTCCCGCGACACCCGCGACGGCGTCGTCGTCGAGGTGCTCGACGTCGCCGGCCGGCTCACCCGGGCCCATCTGGCGGCCGCCCGCCTCGACCCGACCGCCTCGCACGGGTACGGCCTGTGGGTCATCCAGCACCTGTGCGACGAGATCGTGCTGGAGCAGACCGCGCTCGGCTCGCTGCTCACGATGTGCCTGCGCCGACGCCGGGCCGAGGAGGACCCGGCCAGATCGGCCTGAACCCCTTCCTCACGTACGCGCCGGAAAAGCCGAAAAGAGCCAGGAAAAAAGACGACGGGAACGTGTCCGGTCACGCCGGTCCCGTTCGTCACCATGGTGAGACGCCGTACGAGCGAGGAGCACGAGATGAAGTACATGATGTTCGTCTGCACCGACACCGAGCCCGACACCGACCAGAACGACCTGCCCGACGTCGAGGCGTGGGTGGCCGAGAACGACGCCCGCGGGCGCCGGGTGCGCGGGGCCGTGCTGGCGCCGGAGTCGGCCGCGACCACCGTGCGCGTACGCCGGGGCGAGCTGGTCCTCTCCGACGGGCCGTTCGCCGAGACCAAAGAGGTGATCGTGGGCTTCGACCTGCTCGAATGCGCCGACCTCGACGAGGCGATCGAGGTCGCCCGCACGCACCCGATGGCCAGGCACGGACGGCTGGAGCTGCGCCCGTTCGCCGATTTCGAGCAGTGATCCGAGCAGCGAGACGACACCTGGAGGAGACGGCGGCGGACGCGTACCCGCGGATCGTCGCCGCCCTGATCCGGGTCACCGGCGACTGGACGCTCGCCGAGGACTGCGCCCAGGAGGCGCTGACGCTGGCCGTGCGGCGGTGGCCGGAGGAGGGCGTGCCGTCCAATCCGGGCGGCTGGCTCATGACGGTGGCGCGCAACCGCGCGATCGACGCGCTGCGCCGCGCCTCGGTGGAGCGCCGCAAGCTCGCCGAGCTGGCGGCGCTCGCCCTGACCTCCCAGGACGGGCCCGGGGACGGGCGGGAGGAGGAGGTCGTGGACGACCGGCTGCGGCTCGTCTTCACGTGCTGCCATCCGGCGCTGGCGCTGGAGTCGCGGGTGGCGCTGACGCTGCGCACCGTCTGCGGCGTGCCGACGGCCGACGTGGCGCGCGTCTTCCTGGTCACCGAGCAGACCATGACCCGGCGGCTGACCAGGGCCAAGAGGAAGATCGCCGAGGCCGGCATCCCGTACCGGGTGCCGGAGGGCCCGGCGCTGGCCGAACGCCTGCCGGGCGTGCTGGCCGTGCTCTACCTGCTGTTCACGCAGGGGTACGACCCGGGCGGCGAGCCGGCGTTCGCCGAGGAGGCGATCCGGCTGGCACGGCTGCTGCGCCG
Organism: Nonomuraea sp. WAC 01424; assembly: GCF_003947315.1. Lineage (NCBI taxonomy): Bacteria > Bacillati > Actinomycetota > Actinomycetes > Streptosporangiales > Streptosporangiaceae > Nonomuraea > Nonomuraea sp. WAC 01424. The sequence continues at coordinate 53,535 of NZ_QHHZ01000031.1, read as the reverse complement.
GCTCATGCCCGCGCAGGAGGAGGTGCGGGCGCTGCTGGCGCTGTTCCTCCTGCAACACTCCCGCCGGTACGCCCGCCGCGACGCCGCGGGCGACCTGGTCCCCCTCGACCGGCAGGACCGCTCGCGCTGGGACCGGGCCGCGATCGCCGAAGGGCTGGCCCTGCTGGCCGCGATCGAGGGGGACGGCCCGTACGGGCTGCAGGCGCGCATCGCCGCCTGCCACGCCACCGCCCCCACGCCGCCCGCCACGGACTGGCCGCGGATCGCCCGCTGCTACGACGAGCTGGCCCTGCTCCACCCCACACCCGTCGTCGAGCTGAACCGCGCCGTCGCCCACGGCTACGCCCATGGGCCGCGCGCCGGGCTCGCACTGCTGGAGCGCGCCCGCGCCGAGCTGGACGGCCACCCGCTGGCCATCGCCGCGGAGGCGGACCTCACGGCCAGGGCCGGCGACCGGGCCCGCGCGGCGGCGCTGTTCCGGCAGGCCGCCGCCGCCGCGCACAGCGCCCCCGAGCGCCGCGCCCGCCTGGCCCGCGCCGCCGAGATCACCCCGGCCCCTTAGGCGGCGAACGCCGGCCGCGTCACGGAAAAAACGTCAGTAATAAAGGGACAGAAGGTAACCGGGGCCGTCCCATTCGCACTTGTGCTTCTGCGCCTTGCCGGAGTCGCCGGCATAGAGACCGGCCCGGGAAGCGGATCTCGTACGGCCGGTAAACCGTGTACCGGTGCCGGGAGGCGACCGCCGGCGTCGCGGGTGACGCTCACGACGGCGACCGTGACGGCGCGGCGTATCCCACGGAATGCGCGAGTGATTCGCCACCGGGATCGCCACCGCCGCCGCACGGACACTACACGCCCGCCGCACCCCTGGCGACCCGGCGCTAAATCCGGGACTCCGCGCGCGCACCTCGAAACTCAGCTTTGAATTCATCTTCGATAAGCTGAACGCCGCCGCGCCGCCCGCCTTCCCGCGCCCCCTCCCCCGCCGGGAGCAGCCCTTGCGACCGCGCGTACGCCCCGACCAGGACAGGGCCCGCGGCCGGGCCGCACGCACCTGGCGGGCATGAATGTGACATGGGCATTCCCAGGTGAGATACGCAAGACGGACGCCGTGACACCCCGGACACACGAGGGACCGGTCGCGCTTGAAATGACTTTGACACGCGGTCGGCCCGGCGAGTTCAACGCGTTCACCGACGCCCGGCCGAGGTAAGTTGCCCGCACGCTACTGAAGAGCGCTACAGTACGCAACAACCGTATCGAGCATGGAGTGCCACCATGGCTAAGCAGATTCAAGAGATTCTCATCGACGATGTCGACGGTGGGGAGGCTCATGAGACCGTCGTCTTTGCACTCGATGGCAGCAGCTACGAGATTGACCTTCATGAGGAGAAGGCGGACTCGCTGCGGAAAGCACTGGCGCCCTTCATCGTGAAGGCCCGCCCGGTTCGCGTGGAACGCAGTGGGCGCGGCCGGCGGGCGACCGTTGGCGGCAGCCGGGCTTTGAGCCGGGAGAAGTCTTCGGAGATCCGGCAGTGGGCCAAGGCGAACGGCCTGCCCGTCAGCGAGCGCGGCCGGATCGCGGCCTCGGTGGTCGAGAAGTACGAGTCGGCCCACTAAGGCCCACCAAGGCCCACTGAAGGACGTCAAACGCGCGCGGGCCGGCGGCGGAGCAGTCCGGCGAGCCTGAGCGCGGCCACGACGGCCACCGCGAGGTGCGCCGAGACCAGGGCGATCTGGTAGATCCGCTGCCCGGCCGAAAGTTCGGCCGCGTAGCCGCCGTCGTAGAACCCCGACACGAAGGCCAGCACCCCGGCGACCGCCAGCAGGGCGGCGGCCGGGATCGCGACGCCACGGCGGCTCCGGGTCGCCCCGGCGACCAGCACGACCTGCGCGACCATCATCGGGATCGGCGCGGACAACCGCGCCTGGGGCCCGAGGGCGTCCAGGAACGTCGGGTTCAGCCCGGCGGAGACCGCCATGAACGCGCCGATCAGGTCCATGGCGAGCAGTACACCGACCCCGCCGAGCAACGTCGCGCCGATCGCCCGGCCGGCGGGGGCCGGAATGGTGGAAGCCGGCATGTCTTTCTCCTGTCAGGACGGGCGCCCGCCGTTCGCGGGGCCGGGATCCGCTGTCACCTCCGATGCTCGCCCGGCGCGCTTGGCGCGGACCTGGGAACGACCTGGCGACCACTTGCCCCTGACCTGGACCCGCCGCGGGACGGCGGGGGCGGCGCGGGGAGGTGCTAGACCGTCCGTCGTCGCCGTCCCGCCGTCGTGCCGTGGCGGCCGCGGGTGCTCGCCCGCGGCCGCCGGTCGAATCACTGGACGGTGATCTTGTCCACCTCGACGGTGATCCCCTTCACCTGGGGGGTCGAGGTGGCGGTCGTGATCTTGCCGGTCCCCGCGCTGACCCCCTTGACCTTCATCGAGTACGTCAGCGTCCCGCCGGGAGCCCCCGGCGTGCTGCTGACGACCAGGTCCTGGGTGGGCGGCCCGGAGATCTGGGCGCCGGCGGTGCCCTCGGCGTTCTCGGCGCCGACCGTCAGGCCGTACACGGGGGGCGGCGAGCCGGGCAGGTTGCCCGGGTCGTAGGCGTAGCTGATGTCCTCCACGCCGTTGAGCCCGATCCACTGCTGGAACACCTTCAGGTCACTGGTGCCGTACAGGTTCAGCCGCCATTCGACGACCAGCCAGTCGTTGACCCCGTCGGTCAGGATCGTGGCCAGGATGCCGGGCGCGGCGGTGCCGTCGAGGTCGGTCCAGTACGGGGCCAGCACCCCGTTGGGCCGTGCCGGGTCGGGCAGGGTCTGCGGCGTCGGGGAGACGTCGCCGCCCGTGGCCCCGCCGGCGACGCTGTAGCCGTCGGAGGTCACGCCGAGCCGGGTGTAGTCGCGTCCGGCGAACTTGAAGGCGGGCACGGTGAAGTTGAGCGCCTGCTCGTCGCCGATCGGGGTGGGCGTGACGCCGAAGGCGTCCAGCGGGATGTAGCCGGCCGGTCCGGCGCCGGGCGCGATCGCGGGCTTGGCGGGCTGGGTGGCGGCCAGCGTCGCCTTGGTGGTCGCGATCTGGGTGCCGACCTTGGTCGCCCCCGTGACGCTGTTCAGGCGCAGGCGGGCGTCGAGGGTGCTGAGCGCGGTCACCTCGGCGTCCTCGAACGTGGTGTTGCGGACGGTGACCGTGCAGGTGGACTCGCCGGTGTTCCTGGCGATGGTGTCCGGGGCGCAGGTCTGCTCGACCGGCACCGCGCCCTGCTTGCGGAAGAAGGCCACCGGCAGGTGCAGCGCGCGCGTGCCGCCGGCCTGCTTGAGGTTGACCTGGCCGAAGTACTGGCCTTCCGGCAGGTCCGGCGCGGCGATGACGATGCTCAGCTTCGCGCTCTTGCCGGGCGCGACGGTGAACACCGGCGGCAGGACGGTCACGGAGGCGCCGTTCACGGTCGTGCCGGAGGCGGTGAAGGTGAGCGACGAGCCGGTGGTGTTGGTGACGGTGCGCTTGGCGGTGATGACGCCGGGCATGGTCGGGGCGTTCACCGAGGGCAGGTTGAGGTCGATCCGGTTGAGCGGGTCGGTGGCCGAGGCGACGAAGCCGGCGGCGTCCTGGTCGAGGGTCAGGCCGGGGTCACCGGCCTTGGTCAGGTCGATGCGCCCGCCGCCCATGTCGAACGGGTCGGCCTGCGTGGTCCTGTCCTCCTTGGTGACCGCGGTCTTGGCCGTGGTCTCCAGAGCCGACTTGACCTGGCCGGGCGTCCACGTGGGGTGCAGGGCGAACACCAGCGCCGCCGAGCCCGTCACGTGCGGCGCCGACATCGAGGTGCCCGAGATGACCTGGTAGAGGTTGCCGGGCGGGCCTTCCAGCGGCGACTCGGGGGTCGGCGTCATGCCCGCCATGATGTGCTGGCCGGGCGCGGTGACGTCCGGCTTGAGGAAGTCGCCGCCGGGGCCGCGCGAGGAGAAGTGCGCCATCGCGTCGCCCTGCCAGGTGGACTTGACGCCCTGGGTGAAGGAGGCGGTGGCGCCGGGGTGCGCGGCGAGGAAGGCCAGCAGGGTGTCGGCCTCGGGCTTGTCGACGTGCACGGACGGGAGCCAGTGCGCGTCGGTGAAGACGTCGAACGGGAAGGTGTTGTAGAGAATCATCCCGGCCGCGCCGCCCTGCCTGACGTTGAAGCTCTTCAGCACGCGGTTGGGGGTGCGTTCACACAGGACGATCTTGCCGGTGAAGATGCCGGGAGGCGCCGGTACGTCGCACGCGGCCCGGGAGTACGGCGGCGCCGAGGCCAGGACGACGGGCAGCGGCGAGGCGAGGCCGCCGGTGATGGAGGCACCCTTGATCGTCGCCGTGGCGCCGCCGCCGGACAGCGTGACCGTGGACTGGAAGGTCCGGTTCTGCGAGGAGGCCGCCACCGTGGTCACCCAGGGGCTGCGGTGGTCGGTGGTGCCGGCGCCGGGCCCGGAGTTGCCGGCCGAGGCCGAGACCAGCACGCCGGCGGCGTAGGCGTCGAGGAAGGCCAGCTCGACCGGGTCGCTGTAGGGGTCGCTGCCGCCGGAGATCGAGAAGTTGACGACCCGTACGCCGTCGAGGATGGCACGTGCCACCGCCTGCGCGGAGTCGGAGGGGAAGCAGCCCTCCGCGCCGCACACCTTGTAGACCGACACCTCGGCGGCCGGGGCGATGCCGTGGATCGGGCCGCGGCTGATGCCCAGCGGGTTGGCGTCGGCGACCGGGCCGCCGGCGGAGGTGCTGGCGGTGTGGGTGCCGTGCCCGTTGGAGTCGCGGGCGCTGTCGGGGTAGACCTCGCCGCCGTACACGGCGTTGTAGGTCTCCATGAACGGCTGCCCGCCGATCAGCTTGTTGTTGCAGGTGAACGGGTCGCTGGCCGGGGTGAGCGGGTTGTCGCCGAAGTTGCACACGCGCGGCGTGCCGTCCTTGGTGGGCCCGGGGGCGGGCAGGCCGGGGGCGGCGGCGAAGGAGGGGTGCTCGGGCCAGGCGCCGCTGTCCAGGACGCCGACGATCACGCCCTTGCCGGAGGAGGCGCTGCCGCCGAGCTTGCCGTAGATGGTGTTCGCGCCGATGAACTCGGGGCTGGAGTCGGTCAGCAGTTGCTGAGGCCTGTCCTCCTGCACGGCGACCGCGCCGGGGAGCCGCAGCACCTCGGCCGCCTTGTCACCCGGGATGCGCAGGGCGATGCCGCCGTAGACGGTCCTGACGCGCTGGCCGACGACGGCCCCGGGGATCTTCTTGGTCAGCTCGGCCAGGAAGGCGTTCTCGACGTCCTGGATGTGGGTGCCGTACTTCCTGGCGTCGGCGCTCCTGGTGTCGAGGGCCTTGCCGGTGACGGCGGGGCTGGTGGCCGGGAGTCCGGACAGCCCGCCCTGGTAGGCGGCCAGCGAGTCGTAGTCCAGCTTGACCATGACGTTGACGGGCGCGGGCGAGGTGGCCCGCAACAACGCCGTGTCGCTCTTGGCGAGCTTGCCCGTGGGGGACTTGGCGCCCTCGACCACCTCGGCGCCGGCGAGCGGTACGGCCCGCCACTTGGCGGGCGGGGTCGGCGTGGCGCGTGCCACGGCCGGGCTCATGGTCATCACGACGCCGAGCCCGACGGCTAACGATGTCAACCGGCGTAAACGGGATGAGAAGGAACGGGACAACACAAAGACCTCCTGGCCGAGGAGCTGCACGAACCCGCCAGACCGGCCGAAGACGTCATGTCACCCCCACGCGCGCATGCCGGAGAGATCGATGACCCTCCCCGGCGGGTGACGAGCTGGACCGCCTCCCCTCTCCGATCGCGGAGCGGCTTGGCGTCCGAACCGGAGTGTAGACAGCGATCACCTGGCGGAGAAGCCCGCCGGATTGTCACAAATCGGCCATCTGTCCCGACCGTACGGCCACCCGCCTCCCGCCACTCGCAAAGCTCATATTCCTCCCACCTCTTCGCCAGAATCCAGCAACGGTGACCTACACCCCTAATACGGATATCTACAGTTGTCCTATGGGCGATCATTGGGACGCGGCGCCGACGTCATCGCAGGACGGAACGAGGTAGTCCGTGGGGGGCCACGCCGACGAGGGGACCCTGCCGCACACCTCGGCCCTGGACGAGGCGCTGGCCCAGGCCGCCCGCGACACCGGGGCGCACATCGGCGCGGTGTACCTCCTGACGGGCTCCCCGCAGGTCCTGGTGATGGAGACGGAGATCGGGCTGCCCACGCAGATCGTCAAGCCGTGGACCACCGTCAGGCTCGACGCCGGGGCCCCCGTGGCCGCCGCCGTACGCCAGGGGCGGCTGGTCTGGGTGCCGAACCCGCAGGAGCTGGCCTGCCGTTTCCCCGGTACGGCCCTGGCCTTCCCGTACTCCTTCGCCACCGCCTCCGCGCCCCTGCACAGCGACTCCCGCATGTGGGGTTCGTGGATCCTGTTGTGGCCGGCCGAGCGGCCGTCCGAGCTGAGCGAGTCCGAGCTGGACGTCATCAGCGCCACGAGCGAGCGCCTGGCCGCCATTCTGGAGCAGGCCGACGACTGCGGGCACCCGCTGCGTCCCACGGGCGAGCCGCGCGCGCTGACCCCGGTGGCGCCGCCGATGCCCGACCCGTATGAGGCCGTGGCCGCGGCCGGCTACCTCGAACGGCTGCGCGACGGCTCCGTCGCGCTCGACCTGGACGGCGTGGTCACCTTCGCCAGCCCCACCGCCGCCGACCTGCTCGGCACCACCGTCGCCCACCTGCTGGGCACGCCGCTGTGGGAGACGGCGACCTGGCTGAAGGACCCGGCCTTCCAGGACCGCTGCCGGGCCGCGGTGGTCGGCCAGCAGGTCGCCTCCTGCTCGGCGCGCCGGCCGGACGGCCACGAGCTGGAGTTCGTCCTGCATCCCGACCCGACCGGCCTCAGCCTGCGCATCACCCCCTCGCCGGCGGACCTGCCCGCGCAGCGGCTCGCGCGTTCGGCCTCGGCGGGCGCGTCCAGGTTGCCGCGGGCCGACGTCTTCTACAACTTCCTGCACATGGCGGCGGCGATGACCCGGGCGCTGAACGTGCGCGAGGTCGTCGATCTCATCGCCGTGCACGTCATGCCCGTGTTCAAGGCCCAGGCGATGGCGATCATGCGGGCCGAGAGCGGCCGGATGAGGATCGTCGGCTCCCACGGCTACTGCCCCGAGGTGCTCGACCGGTTCGACGGTCAGACGCTGGCCGCGCCCAGCCCCGCCGAGCAAGTCGTCCGTACGGGCGAGCCGGCCTTCTTCGCCGACCGGGACGAGCTGCGCCAGGCGTTCCCGGAGACCGCGCAGGACGACGGGATGTCGGCGTGGGCGTTCCTGCCGCTGACCGTCTCCGACGACACCTTCGGCGTCTGCACGCTGGCCTTCGACCATCCGCGCCCGTTCACCGCCGAGCAGTGCGCGACCCTGAACACCCTGGCCGGGCTGATGGGCCAGGCCCTGGACCGCGCCCTCCTGTACGACACCAAGGACCGGCTGGCCCACAGCCTCCAGACCTCGCTGTTGCCCGGCAGCCTGCCGGACATGCCGGGCCTGGAGGTCGCCGCCCGGTACGTGCCCGCCACCCGCGGCGTCGGCATCGGCGGCGACTTCTACGACCTGATCCGCCTGAACGAGACCACCGCCGCCGCCGTCATCGGGGACGTCCAGGGACACAACATGACGGCCGCCGCGCTCATGGGCCAGGTGCGGACCGCCATCCACGCCCACGCCGCCGTCGGCGCCAGCCCCGGCGACGTGCTCCAGCACACCAACCGGCTGCTCATGGACCTGGACACCGACCTGTTCACGAGCTGCCTGCTCATCTACTTCGACCTGCGCCTGCGTACCCTGTGCGCGGCCAACGCGGGCCACCCCCTGCCGCTGCTGCGTCCGCCGAACATGCCGGCCGAGGTCATCGACATCCCGGCGGGCCTGCTGCTCGGCATCGACGCCGACGCCGAGTACGCGACGGTGGAGGTGCCGTTCCCGCCGGGCGCCGTCCTGGCCCTCTACACCGACGGGCTGATCGAGGCGCCGGGGGTCGATCTGGACGAGGCCATCGACGGGCTGGCGGAGTACCTGACCAGCGCCCCGCGCGAGCAGCTCCAGCAGATCGCCGGCACCCTGCTCGACCACGCCCCGCACACCGACGACATCGCCCTGCTCCTCCTGCAACACCGCGCGAACTCGACCTGAGCGCGGGCCTCCGGGCCGTCAGTGCGAGACGAACGTGTGGTGGTCGGCCAGGGCGAGCGCGCGGGCGAGGTCGAGCAGCCGCAGCAACCCGCGCCCCGCCCACCGGACGGGAGCGGGACGACGGGACTCATAGGCGGCCGACCACAGGACGGGTACGTGACGTTCCATGGGGACCAGCATGTCCCCGCCCCCACCGATCGTTCCAACACATCGTCTCGCTGGCAGCCATCGCTATCGTAGATGGATGGAACTGCGCCAGCTCCGCCACTTCGTCGCCGTCACCGCCCACGGCAGCTTCACCGCCGCCGCCAGGGCCGAGCTGATCGTGCAGTCCGCGCTCAGCACGTCCATCCGCAAGCTCGAACGCGAGCTGGGCGCCGACCTGTTCGAGCGCACCGGACGCCGGCCGATCCTCACCCCGGCGGGGCACGCGTTCCTCCCGGCGGCGCGGGCGGAGCTGGCCGACGCCACCGCGGCCGCCGACGCCGTCTCCGCCGTGTCCGGGCTGGCCACGGGCCGGGTCGCGATCGGCACGATCCAGACGCTCACCTGCGTCGACCTGCCGGCCGAGCTGGCCGCCTTCCACCACCTGCGGCCCGGCATCCAGATCTCGGTCCGCGACGCCCCCGTGGCCGGGCTGCTGGACGCGCTGCTGGCCCGCGAGCTCGACCTGGCCTACCTCGCCCTCGACGGCGCCGACCTGCCGGAGGGCCTGGCGGTGTTCGACTCCTGGGAGGAGGAGCTGGTGCTGATGACCTCTCCGGCACACCGGCTGGCCGGCGCCGAGCGGGCCCTGCTGTCGGAGCTGACGGAGGAGCCGTTCGTGGACTTCAAGGCGGGCACCGGCCTGGAGACGGCGGTGCGCCGGCTGGCCGCCGGCTGCGGGCTGCACCGGCAGATCACCTGCGAGGTCACCCAGATCCGGCTGCTGGTCGAGCTGGTACGGGCCGGGATCGGCGTGGCGATCGTCCCCCGCCGCGTGGCCGAGCAGGAGCGGCTGCCCACGGTACGGATCCGCCAGCCCGACCCGGCCAGGACGGTCGTGCTGGCCGGCCGCGCGCCCGTGCCCGCCAACCCGGCCGCCGGCGCCCTGCTGGCGCACCTCACCCGGTGACCTCAGGAACGGCACGCCGGCCGGCGGCATGGGCACACCCCGGGCCATCGCGCACGCCGCCGTCTACCTGGCCGCCGAGGAGGCGGCGTTCGTCCACGGGATCGTGCTCGACGCGCTCGGCGTGCGCACCACGGCGGCCGTCATCGCCGCCTGAGACCGGCCGGATAACCGTTTGAACGAACGGCGCCCCTCGTGGTGGGATGGCCCGCTGTGTCAACGTTCCAGGACCTCGTACGCCCCGATGTCTACCCGCGTTCCTCCGGATACGACCCGGAATGGGTGCTCGGGCTGGACATGGGCCCCCACCCGCTGTGGTTGCTGGAGGACCTCGCCCGCGACCTCGACCTGAGACCGGGCATGCGGGTGCTGGACCTGGGCTCCGGCCTGGGGGCGACCTCCGTCTTCCTGGCCCGCGAGTTCGGGGTGGAGGTCGTGGCCGCCGACCTGTGGGTCGAGCCCGGGAAGGCCGAGGCGGTCTTCGCCGGGGCGGGCGTCGCCGACCGCGTCCAGGCCGTACGGGCCGAGGCGCACGCGCTGCCGTTCGAGCAGGAGTCGTTCGACGTGATCGTCAGCGTCGACGCCTTCGAGTACTTCGGCACCGCCGATTCCTACCTGCCCTACCTCGTCCGCTTCCTGCGCCCCGGCGGGCAACTCGGCGTCGCCACGCCCGCCATGACCCGCGAGGTCCGCGACCTCGGGCACATCCCCGGCCACATCAAGGCCCTGGTCGGCTGGGAGGCGATCGCCTGGCACACCGCCGAGTGGTGGCGCTTCCAGTGGGAGATCACCGAGCTGGTCACGGTGACGTCCGCGCGCCTTCAGGACGGGGGCTGGCACGACTGGCTGCTGTGGGCACGCGCCCGCGGGGAGGCGGCCACGGTCGCCATGCTCGAAACCGACCAGGGCGAGTACCTGTCCTTCGCCCTGGTGACCGCCCGGCGGAACCCGCCGCCTTCCTGACCGGCGCCGCCCGTCTGGATTCTCACGTATGCGCGGGAGAGCTTCGGCCATGGCCGCGCTCCCCCGGCATCGCGTTGACTGAGACCCGCGTCCGGGAGGTCGGACGCGGAACGAGAAGAGGAAACACACTGATGTCGGTTCTGCGCGCTGTCGTGCTCATCGCGGCGACCATGGCGACCGGGCTCGCGGCGGGCGTCTTCGGGCTCTACAGTCACACCATCATGCGCGGCCTCGGCGGCACGGACGACCGCACGTTCGTCACCGCGTTCCAGGCCATCGACCGGGCGATCATCAATCCCTGGTTCATGCTGAGCTTCATGGGCGCGCTGGCCTTCACCGGCCTCGCCGCGGTGCTGCACCTCGGGCAGAACGTGCGCGCGGCGCTCCCCTGGATCCTCGTCGCCCTGGTCCTCTACCTGGTCGCCTTCGTCCTCACGGTGGCCGTGAACGTGCCGCTCAACGACGCGCTCAAGGCGGCCGGCGACCCGGACAAGATCACCGACCTGGCCGCGGTGCGCCGCGCGTTCGACGAGGCCAAGTGGGCCGGTTTCAACCTCGTCCGCACGATCGCGACCACGGGGGCGTTCGCCTCCCTGTGCTGGGCGCTCGTCACGAGTGGCCGGGCGAACTGACGGCCCGTACCAGGAGCCGGCGCAGCTCGACCGGGTCCTGTACGGCCGACACCGGCGGCCCGCCGCCGATCACCAGGGACGGGACCCCGGTGACGCCGTGCGCCGCCGCCCGGCGCCGGTCGGCGCGTACCTGCTCGCCGTAGCCGTCACCGGCGAGCAGGGTCTCGACCTCCTCGCCGGGCAGGCCGGCCTCGGCGCCCACCCGGCGCAGCACCTGCGGGTCGGCCACGTTCAGGCCCTCGGTGTGGTAGGCGTGCAGCAGATGTTCCATCGCCTGGTCGGCCAGGCCGTGCGCGGCGGCCAGGTGGTGCAGCCGGTGCGCGTCGAACGTGCTGACCGGCCTGGCCAGGTGCAGGTTGAGCGCCAGCCCCTCGGCCGCGCCCAGGGAACGGATCAGGGCGACGCGGGCCGGCGCGCCCTCGCCCAGCCAGCCGGCCATGGCCTCGGCGGCCGTCGGGCCGGGGGTCCGGCCCGCGTCCGGGGCCAGTTCGAAGCTGCGCCAGACGATCCGCGGCCGTTCTGCGGCCGGGATGCCTTCCAGCGCGGCGCTCATCCGTCTCTTGCCGATGTAGCACCACGGGCAGAGCACGTCGGCGTAGACCTCGACATGGATCCCGGCGGGGATCCCGGCGTCCATGGCGGTCATCCGTCGAGCCGCCGCGGTCCGGGGCCGACCTCGCGGACGACCCTGTAGGTGGGCGGGCCGCTCATGCGGGCCTCCGCCGTGCCGGTCAGGCCGTCGAGGGCGGCGCGGATGGCCGCCGTACGGCCCTCGCCGTCGGAGGTGTTCACGAAGTGGCGGTAGTCGTCCTCGCTCGCCCAATGGACGATGTTGTAGACGCGGGTGCCGTCGGTGCTCAGGTGGAAGCGGGCCGAGCGGTAGCCGGGGTAGAACCGCACCCATCGTTCCTGGATCTCCGCGAAGGCCGCGACCAGCTCCCGCTGGGTGTCGTGGCCGTCGACCGTGTAGTCGATGATCGAGTAGAAACCGGTGTCGGTGGTCACGCGCCCATCCTGCAACCTCAACCGCGGTTGAGATCAAGCGTTCAGTGAGCGCTCGATCAGCGTGACGCGGTCGGCCACCGGCGCGGCGGGGATCTCGACGAGCTCGAACCCGAGGTCGCGGTAGGTCCGTTCGTGCAGGCGCTCGAAGTCGAGTGAGTCCTCGAAGCTGATCCGCCGGGCGGGCGTGGCCCGCACGAAGCCCTGGTTGCGGACGAAGAAGACCCTTCCGTCGTACGTACCCTCGGCCACGACCCGTTCGACCTCGCGGGCGAGCAGGCGGGACGTGCCGAACCCGAGGTAGCGGCTCAGCGCCAGCGTGCAGACCGGCGAACGGTCGAAGAAGACGGCGGCGGCCCGGTCCTGCCGCACCGCCTCCTGGCGACGGCGTTGCAGGGTGACGACCTCGTCCACGAAGGCGGGCTCGTGCCAGGGCTCGGCGGGGCCGAGCGCGCCGGCCAGGGCGATGACGTCCGTCGCCGCCTCCTCGACGACGGCGTGCCCGCGCACCTCCAGCAGGCGCAGGACGGCGGTCTTCCCGGCCCCGGGGGCGCCGGTGAGAACGTGTCTGGGCATGACTTCTCTCCCTTGGGCGAAAATGCCGGTTGTGATTGTGGACAAGGCGATCTACTGCGACGGCGTACGCGAGACCATCGAGGGCGACATCAGCGAGGCCTTCGCCGGGGCCCGGGCGCGAGGTGACTGCTTCCTGTGGATCGGCCTGCACGAGCCCACACAGGAGGAGTTCGACCTGATCACCAGCGAGGTGCAGCTGCACCCGCTGGCCGTGGAGGACGCCATCCACGCCCACCAGCGCCCCAAGCTCGAACGCTACGGCGACACCCTGTTCGTGGTGCTCAAGCCGCTGCTCTACGTCGAGAACGGCTCCGACATCGAGGTCGGTGAGATCAACCTGTTCGTGGGCGCCGACTTCGTCATCAGCGTACGGCACGGCCCGGCCAACCCGCTCACCGTGGTCCGCCGGCGCATCGAGGCCGACCCCGAACTGCTGGCCGCCGGGCCCGCCGGGGTCCTGTACGCGATCTGCGACGAGGTCGTGGACACCTACTCGCAGATCTCCCACGAGGTGGAGCACGACCTCATCGTCCTGGAGCGGCGGGTCTTCAGCGGCGAGCACGCCGACGTGACCGAGGACATCTACTCGCTCAAACGAGAGGTGCTGGAGTTCCGGGCCGCCCAGGACCCCCTGATCCCGGTCCTGGAGGAGATCGTCAAGGGCCGGGTGGAGCTGTGCGCCGTCGCCCGCGACCAGTTCCGCGACGTCCTGGACCACCTGCTGCGGGTGGACGCGGCGATCGACCAGCACAACGAACTGCTCACCAACGCCCTGAGCGCCCACCTGGCGCTGGTGGGCCGGGAGCAGAGCTCGGCGGCCATGCAGCAGAACGCCGACATGCGCAAGATCTCCTCCTGGGCCGCCCTCATCGCCGTCCCCACCATGATCGCCGGGGTGTACGGCATGAACTTCGACCACATGCCCGAGCTGCACTGGTTGCTGGGGTATCCGCTGGCGTTATCCCTCATGGCGGTCGCGGTGGTCGTCGTGTACCGGCTGCTGCGCAGGAGCGGCTGGTTGTGAGCCCTCCGGCGCGCCGACGTCAGGCGTCGTCGAGGGTGGACAGCCCGTCGAGCGCGATCTCGATCCCGCGGCGGCCGGCGGCCAGGACGTCGTCGTCCGAGCCGCCCCGCTGCTGGGCGACGAGTCCGGCCACGGCCAGCGCGCCCATGAAGCTCCCGACCGCCGCGCCGGCCGAGACGGGGTCGAGGCGGGGGTAGACCTCGGCCAGCGCGGCGGCCAGCCGGGGCTGCGTCTCCATCATGAGCGTCAGGCCGCGGGAGCGCAGCGCGGGCTCGGTGAGCATCAGCCGCGCCCGCAGCGGCGACAACGCGAAGTCCAGCTCGTCGTCCTCGGCCATGCTGCGCACCAGGGCCTCGAACATCCGGCTCAGCAGCTCGCCCAGGGGCTCGCCCGGCCTCCGCCCGGCGATCACCTCCAGCATGGCCAGCTCGCGGTCGCCGGCCCGCAGGAAGAGCACGTCCTCCTTGCCGGCGAAGTAAGCGAAGAAGGTGCGGGGCGCCACGTCGGCCGCCGCGGCGATGTCGGCGACGGTGGTCTGCTCGTAGCCCCGCTCGGCGAACAGCCGCACGGCGGCCTCCAGCAGCGCGCGGCGGGTGCGGACCTTCTTGCGTTCGCGATGACCTTCCACCGGGCCAGCCTACTGCATGGTCTGCGTTTACGCATAGCTTGCAATTTCGCAGTCTATGCGATTTTCTGAAGTCATGGACATCCTTCAGGCCCTGCCGCTCGAACGCGACGACCCGTTCGAGCCGCCGGCCGTACTCGGAGAGCTGCACGGACCGCTGCACCGGATGATCTACGCCGACGGCCGGCCCGGCTGGCTGGTCACCGGCCACGCCGAGGCCCGCGTGGTGCTCGACGACCCGCGCTTCAGCAACACCTCCCAGGGCGCCGCCCCGCCGATCAAGGAACTGGCGCCGCCCGAGGGGCTGACGGACCTGGTGATCCCGCCGGGCTTCTTCATCGCCATGGACGACCCCGAGCACTCCCGCTACCGCAGGCTGCTGACGGGCCACTTCAGCATGCGCAGGATGCGGCTCCTGGAGCCCAGGATCCAGGAGATCATCGACGGCGTGCGCGACGAGATCGCCCGCGCGGGCGCCCCCGCCGACCTGGTCTCCGCGTTCGCGCTGCCGGTGCCCTCGCTGGTGATCTGCGAGCTGCTCGGCGTCCCGTACGAGGAGCGCTCCCGTTTCCAGGCCACCACCGCGCGGGCGGTGAACCTGGACAGCCCCGTCGAGGAACGCGGCGCGGCGGGCGCCGAGCTGATGGGCTACCTGTCCGAACTGGTCGCGCGCAAGCGCGCCGCCCCCGGCCAGGACCTGATCAGTCAGCTGGCCACCGGCGGCGAGCTGAGCCACGAGGAGCTCACGGGCGTGGCCACGCTGCTGCTGACCGCCGGGCACGAGACGACCGCGAACATGCTGGCCCTCGGCACGTTCCTGCTCCTGTGCCGCCCCGAGCAGGCCGAGCTGGTACGCACCGACCCCGGCGTCGCGGCGACCGCCGTCGAGGAGCTGATGCGCTACCTCAGCATCACCCACATCGGCCCGATCCGGGTCGCCAGGGCCGACGTGCCGCTCGCCGGGCGGACGATCAGGGCCGGGGAGACCGTGACGCTGTCCCTGCCGGCCGTCAACCGTGATCCCGCCCGCTTCCCCGACCCCGGCCGCTTCGACGTCGCCCGCGAGGCAGGCCCGCAGCTCGGCTTCGGCCACGGCATCCATCAGTGCCTGGGCCAGCAGCTGGCCAGGCTGGAGATGCGGCTGGCCTACCCGGCGCTGCTGCGCCGCTTCCCCGGGCTGCGGTTGGCCGTGCCCGCCGCGGAGGTGCCGCTGCGTCCGCGTGCCACCATCTACGGAGTGGCCGCGCTGCCCGTCACGTGGTGATCCCGGGGTTTGACGCGCCGCCTCCGCGTGCAGGAAGCGGGGCGGACGCGCGGGCGATCATGGGAAGGACGTGCGATGGCCGGTCAGGACGACGGGATCAGGTTGCGTCAGGTGGTGCTCGACTGCACCGACGCCAGGGCGCTGGCGGAGTTCTACCGGGCCCTGCTGGGCCTGGTCTACCGGCCCGGCGACGAGCCGCCCGAGGCGGGGGCCGACGACCCGCGCGGCCGTGACTGGCTCGTGCTGAGAACCCCGGACGGCGCCCCTCAACTCGCCTTCCAGCAGGTCGGCACGTTGCCGGCGGCGACCTGGCCGGACGACGGGGTGCCCCAGCAGCTCCACCTGGACCTGACCGTGGCGTCCGCCGGGAACCTCCTGGCCCAGCACGAACGTGTCCTGCGCCTCGGCGGCCGACTGCTGCTGGACCGGATCGACGACGCCGAGGAGCCCCTGCGGGTCTACGCCGATCCGGCCGGTCACCCGTTCTGCGTGTTCGTCTCCCCGTCGCATCCCGGGGAGCACTGACGCGGCGCGGACCGTCAGGGCGGCGGCGAGAGGATCAGGGTGGCGTTGTGGCCGCCGAAGCCGAACGAGTTCGACAACACCGGCCCCCGCGCGATCGGGCGGGGCACGGCCGCCGCGTCGACGTCGCAGCGCGGGTCGAGCCGGTCCAGGTTGGCGGTCGGCGGGGCGGTGCACTCCGCGATCGCCAGCACGCAGGCCACGGCCTCGATCGCCCCGGAGGCGCCGATGGCGTGGCCGGTCACGCCCTTGGTCGAGGTCACCGGCACGGCGGCGGGCCCGAAGACGCTCCGGATCGCCTGGGCCTCGGTCAGGTCGTTCAGCTCGGTCCCCGTGCCGTGGGCGTTGACGTGCACGATGTCGGCCGGGCTCAGGCCGGCGTCGCCGAGCGCGGCCTCCATGCACCGCCGGGCGCCCTCTCCCTCGGGGGCGGGCGCCGTCAGGTCGTGGGCGTCGCAGGTACGGCCGTAGCCCGACAGCTCGGCGTGGACGCGGGCGCCCCGGCGTACGGCGTCGTCGAGGCGTTCCAGGACGAGGAAGGCGGCCCCCTCGGCCAGTACGAACCCGTCGCGGCCCGCGTCGAAGGGCCGGCAGGCCGCCGCCGGGTCGTCGTTGCGGGCCGACAGGGCGCGGCAGCGGCTGAAGCCGTGCAGCATGCCGGGCGTGATGTTGGCGTCCCCGGCGCCGGCCAGGACCAGGTCGGCCGAGCCGTCGCGGATCAGCCGGACGCCCTCGCCGATGGCGTGCGCCCCGGACGCGCACGCGGTCGACACCGCCATGCTCGGCCCCCGGACGCCGTACCGCATGCCGACGGCGGCGGCGCCCGCGTTGGGCATGATCTTCGGGATGAACAGCGGGGACGCCTTCAGCCCGCCGGGACCGTCCGCGCCGAGCAGCGTCGACTCGTACGTCTCGGTGCCGCAGAAGGAGCTGCCCGCCACCACGGCCCGGCCCTCGGCCGGGACCTCGGGATGGCCGGCGTCGGCCAGCGCGTCGCCCGCGGCGCACACCGCCAGCAGCGACGCCCGGTCCAGCCGCCGGGCCTGCTTGACCGTCAGGTACGCCGAGACGTCCAGGTCGTGGATCTGGCAGGCGAAGCGCACCGGAAGGGCGGACACGTCGAAGGAGGTGATGGTCCGTGCCGTGGAACGCCCGCCGAGCAGCGTGTTCCACAGTTCCTTGGGGCCGGACCCGGCCGGCGTGCGCAGGCCGACCCCGGTGACCGCGACGCGGGTTCGCATCAGCCGCCCACCGTCATCAGATGGCGGCGGATCACGGCGGCCATGTCGGCGACCGTACGGACCCGCTGCAGCGACTCGTCGGCGAAGGTGCCCCATTCGTCCTCGACCACCGCGTACAGTTCGGCGAAGTCGAGGCTGTCGGCGTCCAGTTCGGTGCGCAGGTCGGTGTGCGGGGTGATCTGAGCCGGGCTGACCCCCAGGACTCGCGCGCAGTGGCCGCGGAGCAGGTCTGCGATCTGGTCGTCGGTCATGGTGTCCTCCGTTCTCTCGACGAGTTGGGGGGGCGAGTCCGAGTGTGCAGGAGCAGTGCGTGCCGGTCCGGGTGTGACACCTCAAATGTCCATCAAGCCGGGCCGAGGACGGCTGCCCTGACCTGCGACTCGGCCAGCGCGGCCAGGGCCGCCCGGTCCTCGCGCGGCCGTCCGGAGGGCTCGTGGCGTACGGGTGGCAGGAAGGTCACCTCGGCCACCACGTGCCGGGTGGCGACCACGCGCAGCAGCGAGGTCAGCAGGGACTCCTCCCCGACCCAGGAGCCGCGGCTGGAGCGCGCCCGTCCCTCCAGGTAGCGCAGCGCCACCGGACGTACCGTGGCGCCCGCGTCCAGCGCGGCCTGGAACAGGGCCGGGTGGAAGGCGCCCATGGCGTGGCCGCACCAGGTGGTGCCTTCGGGGTAGGCCAGCACCGTGTCCCCGTCGCGCAGGGCGGCGGCTACCGCGGTGACGGCGGCGGGCAGCGCGGCGGGGCGGTCCCGGTCGATGAACAGGGTGCGGTGTGCCGCGGCCAGCGACCGGATCAGCGGCCAGCGGCCGACGTCCCGCTTGGCGAGGTGGCGGGCCGGTGTGACGGCCGCCAGGACCAGCGAGTCGGCCCAGGAGACGTGGTTGCTGACGAGCAGGGTTCCGGGGCTGCCGGGGCCGGCCGGTGCGGGGACGCCGTTCGTGGTCCGTACCGTGATGCCGACCGAGCCGACGATCAGGCGCATGGACCGCCGGGACAGCGGCCCGCGCAGGGCCGCCGGGCCGTGGCGGAGCACCGGCGTCACCGCGAGGGCCGTCAGCAGGGCCAGCCCGCAGCCCAGGAGGCGGGCGGCCCGGCGGACCGGCCCGGCGGCGGTGACGGGCGGCCCGACGCAGGACTCCGGCGCGCACGGCGTCGTCGGGGACGCCGTGTCCTCGTGGCGGTGGTCCTGTGCGGGGATGGACATCGCGATCTCCTTGGTCGGCCGGGCGGTCGGGCGGTCAGGGTGGTGGCGGCGGGGTGTCCGTGCCGTCCGAGCCGCCCGCGCCGGCGCCCACGGGTACACGCGGCGCCGCCCCGGACGAGCCGTCGCCGCCGCGCCGCCCGTGGTGCAGCGGCCGGGGGGCCCACCAGTTGGCGGGCCCGGCCAGGCGCATCACGGCGGGCACGAGCAGCGTGCGGATCAGCGTGCAGTCCACGAGGACGGCCACCGCGATGCCCACCCCGATCATCTTGAGCACCGCCAGCCCTGAGGTCGCCACGGCGGCCATGACGACGGCGAAGATGACCGCGGCCGAGGTGAACAGCCGCCCGGTGTGCTGGAGCCCGGTGGCCACGGCGGTGACCGTGTCGCCGCCGCGCCGGTACTCCTCGGTGATGCGGGACAGCAGGAAGATCTCGTAGTCCATGGACAGGCCGAAGGCGACGCAGAAGATCAGCGTGGGCATGAGGGCGTCGATGCTGCCGGTGGCGGTGAAGTCGCCGACCAGCCAGCCCAGGTGGCCGTCCTGGAAGACGTGGACGAGGGCGCCGAAGGTGGCGGTGAGGCTCAGCACGTTCATCACCAGGGCCTTGACGGCCAGCACGACGCTGCGGGTCAGCAGCGCCACCATGGCCAGCGTGGTCAGCGCGATCAGCGTCAGGGCCAGGGGCAGCGTGCCGGCGATGTTCTGCCTGACGTCGTCGAGCTCGGCTCCCGGCCCGCCGAAGAACGCCCGCCCGGGGGCGGTGATCGCGCGCAGGCGCTGGACGAGCTCGCTGTTGGCCACCGAGAACGGTTCGTGCGCGGTGGTGACGAGCAGCCAGGTGCCGGCCTCGCCGGTGAACCGGCGGCCCTCCCTCGGGACGACGCCGGCCCCGCTGTACGAGCCGCCCGCCGTGTCCACGCGCAGCACGCCGGCGGTGGCGGACAGGCGCCGGGCGTAGGCGTCCAGCCGGCCGGCGGCGTCCTGGGCCGTCGGCGGCAGGTCCGGCAGCACGATCAGGGTGCCGCCGACGACCTGCTGCCCGCCGAAGTCGGCGCGCAGGGACCGGGCGGCCACGGCGGCGGGCGCGTCGGGCGGCAGGACCCGGTCGTCCAGGGTGCCGAACCGGGCGCCCAGGAACGGCACGCCCATGGCCAGCAGCAACGCGGTCGCGGGCACGGCCACCACCACCGGCCGGCGCATGACGGCGATCGCCAGGCGGTACCAGGGGCCGTCCTCCACCGGCGGCGCGGCGCGGCGCCGGGCGCTCCACGGACCCGGTACGGGGAGCCGGTTGACCCGGTCGCCGAGCAGGGTGAGCACGGCCGGGAGCACCAGGAGGCTGGCCGCCGCCGCCATCAGGCTGATCGTCATCCCGCCCACGGCCAGTGAGCGCAGCATCGTGAACGGGAACAGCAGCAGCGCGGACATGGACAGCGCCACGGTGGCCGCCGAGCAGGCCATCGCCCGTCCGGTGGTGCGCATGGTGACGGCGATCGCGCGGGAGGCGTCCCCGTCCTCGGCCAGGTGTTCGCGGAAGCGGGTGACGATGAACAGGCTGAAGTCGACGGCCAGGGCGAAGCCCAGCGCGCTGGAGATGCTCAGGGCGAACACCGAGATCTCCATGACCTCGGTCAGCAGGCGCAGCACGGCCATGGTGGCGACCACCGCCAGCGGCCCGATCAGCACCGGCAGCAGGGCGGCGACGACGCTGCCGAACACCAGGCACAGGATGGCCAGGGTCAGCGGCGCGGCGATCAGCTCGGCGGTGCGCAGGTCGGCCTCGCTGCGGTCCTGGGCCTCGACGCGGACCTGCGCCTCGCCCGTGGCCGACAGCGCCAGGGGGCCGTAGCGGCCGTTCAGGGACTGCACGATCCGGCGGGCGGCGGCGTTGCGGGCGGCGTTGTCGCCGCTCAGGTGCGCCAGGACGACCCCGGCGTGCCCGTCGCGGCCGCGCAGCCGGGGCGCGTGGTCCCGCCAGTACGAGGTGACCTGCCACACCCCGGGGTCGGCCGAGACGCGTTCGGTGAGCCGTTTCCCGGCGGCGTCGATCTCGGGGGCGTCCACGGGCCGCGTGGCACGGGCGATCAGGACCAGGTTGGCGTTCCCGGCGTGGAAGCCGTTCCGCAGCAGGTCGTCCGCCCGTACGGATGACGATCCGAGCGGGACGATGTCGCCCAGTACGAGCCGTTCGTGCACGTCCATGCCGGCCACGAGCGCCACGGCGAACGTGGCGAGCGCGCCCCAGAGCACCGCCTGTTGCCGCAGGCGCCGCGTACGGCCGGGCAGCGGCGAATTGCCCCACATCGGTAAGTCCTCACCTTGAGTAACGGTCAGTCGAGGCCGGCGCGCACGCGCTCCTCGGCGGCGTGGGCCAGGGCGGCCCGCGCCTTCGGTCCGGGGCCCGGTTCGGCGGGCCGAAGGAGGGTGGTGAGCCGTACCTCGGCCCGCAGCCGCCGCGTGCCGGCCACCCGCAGGAGGGAGCCGGGCAGCGTGTCCTCGCCCACCCAGCTCCCGCGGCTCGACCGGCTCTCGCCCTCGTAGTAGCGCAGGACGGCCGGGCACACCGCCGCCCCGGCGTCGATCGCGGCCTGGAAGACCGCGGGCCGGAAGGTGCCGACCTCGCGCCCGCAGGACGTCGTGCCCTCGGGGAAGACGGCCACCGCCTCGCCGGCCCGCAGGGCGTCGCGGATCAGCCCCACCGCGACCGGCAGCGTGGACAGGCGTTCCCGGTCGATGAACAGCGCCCCGCACGCTGCGCCGAGCGTCCCGATGAGCGGCCACCCGCGTACCTCCTGCTTGGCCAGCAGACGGCAGGGCAGCGCGGCCAGCATGACCACCGGGTCGAGCAGCGAGACGTGGTTGGCCACGACGAGCAGCCCGGCCGCGTCGCAGGCCGGCGGCTCGCTCGCGGTGACCTCGACCCGGACGCCGAGGGCGCGCAGCAGCAATCTGGCCGCCGCCCGGACGATCCGCGCCCGCCACAACCGCGGCGCCGCGCCCATGACGAGGAACACCGGCAAGGACGTCAGCAGCACCAGCAGGGCGGCGGACAGCCGGGCCGCGCGGCGGGCCCGCCCGGCGGCGGCGACCTCCTCCGGCAGGCACGCGCGCACCGAGCACGGCGCCCGCGACAACCACGGGTTGATCTCCACCCGCCGCCCGGCGCCGGTCACGTGCCGCCAGGGCGTACGCGGCCGCGCCGGCGTGGCCGGCGGCGTTGGATAGGACACGCGGGACTCCCAGGCGTTGATCGGCGGACACGCCCGGCGGCCTGGCCGGACGGCGCTAGCGGCGGCGCGGGACGACGGCGGGAGGAAGGTCGCGCCAGGTCGGGCACGAGGTGTGGAACGTTCCAAAACCCCCGCGGACCTGACGCCGGAGCGGGCGGGTATGGGGCGGATGAGAGCTGCGCGAGATCTCCTGCGACTGCGCGATCATGGGCATCCCGAGTTCGGAGCGGGCCTGGCACCGGCTGGCCTCGCGGCAGGGTGGCAAGCGAATGATGATCCTGTTAGTGCAGGTTAAGCGCCATGCGGCGGAGAACGCGGAATTTGGGACCCCGTGTCGCCCGACCTTGCCCGACCTTGGCCTACCTTGGCGGAACACTCAAGAACCGGGCCGGGACCGTAGCCTGGAAAGGTGATCTATGCCAAGACGCCCCTCACCCCCGCGATCCGCCGAGCCGCCCTAATGGCCTGGGATGTCGAGGGAGAGGGCGGGCGGTTGCACGGCGGGGAGGAGTCGGCCGCCTACCGCCTGGGCGACCGGGTGCTCGGGATCGGCCCGGCCGCGCGCGGCGTCGCCGAGTCGGAGTGGTGCCACACCGTCGCCCGGCACGCCGCCGCCACGCTGCCCGAGGCCGTCGCGCCGCTGACCACCGCCGAGGGGGCGACCGTGGTCGTCGTGGACGGGCGGCCGATCTCCTGCTGGCCGTACGTCGAAGGCGACTGGCCGGACTCTGACGTACCGGCCCAGCGCGAGGCCGGGGCGCGCCTGCTGGCCAGGCTCCACCGGGCGCTGGCCGGCTGCCGTCCGGGGCCGCGCCCGGTGCCCGCATTCCAGGAGTCCGGCCTGTACGGCGACCCGCCCGAGGACGCGGCCGGCCTGCCCGACCCCGTCCTGGACCGCTGGCTGGCGCGTTTCCACGCCGGCCATCCCGTACGCCACCCCCTGCACGGCGACTTCTACACCGGCAACACCCTGGCCAGGGACGGCCGGATCGTCGCGGTGCTCGACTGGGACGAGACCTTCGTCGGCGCCCCCGAGCTGGAGCTGGCCGCCGCCGCCCTGGAGTGGGGCGACGACGTGACCGGGCCGAGCAAGGAGTTCGTGGCCGCCTACCACGAGGAGGGCGGCACGGCGGCCCCGCTCGACGACGAGTCGCTGGCCCAGCTCGTCAGGCACAAGCTGCGCCGGGAGTACGCCTACTTCCACAAGGCCGCCCGGTCAGGGGTGGCGCACGACGAGGAGGACCTGGAATACCACCGGGCCCGCGTCGAGCTGTTCCACCGGCTGCGCCCCTGACCGGGCGGCCCCGGCTCAGAAGTAGCGCAGCCAGACGTACACCCAGGCCAGGGCGGTGCTGCCCAGGGTGACGACGATGCCGTACCGGGTGAACTGCCAGAACGTGATCGGGTTCCCCGTACGGGCGGCGATCCCGAGGGCCACGACGTTGGCGCTGGCGGCGACGGCCGTGCCGTTGCCGCCGAAGTCGGCGCCGAAGGCGAAGGCCCACCACAGCGCCTGCCCGGTGGCGGCGTCCGGGGCCGCGGCCGCCAGTTCCTCCACGACCGGGGCCATCGTGGCCACGTACGGGATGTTGTCGAAGAAGGCCCCCAGCACGCTGGAGCCGAACAGCAGCGAGGTGGCCGCGGCGAAGTAGTTGTCGCCGAACAGGTCGATGGTGGCCCGTCCGATGGTCTCCATGGTCCCGGTGTGCACCAGGCCCGCGACCATGACGAACAACCCGGCGAAGAACACCAGCGTGGGCCATTCGACCTCGCGCAGCACGTCCCCGAGCTCGACCCGGCACACCAGCAGCATGACCCCCGCGCCGACCAACGCGATGATCGAGGGCGCCAGGTGCAGGACGGAGTGCAGCGCGAACGCCGTCACCACGCCGGCCAGCACCGTCATCGACCGCGCCAGCAGGGCGGGGTCGGTGATGGCCCGCCGCTCCTGCAACGCCATCACCTTGGCGACGTGGTCGGCGTTGTAGTGGAACGACCGCCGGAACAGCGGATAGGTGAGCAGCACGAACACCGCGAAGATCGCCACGACCGCGGGCGCCATGTGCACGAGGAAGTCGTTGAACGTCAGGCCCGCGCGGCTGCCGATGATGATGTTCGGCGGATCGCCGATCAGCGTCGCCGCCCCGCCGATGTTCGAGGCCAGCACCTCGGCGATCAGGTACGGCTGCGCCGGGATCCGCAACCGCCCGCACACCATCACCGTCACCGGCGCGACCAGCATGATCGTCGTGACGTTGTCGAGGAAGGGCGAGGCCACGGCGGTGATGGCCATCAGCATCGCCATCAGCCGGTAGGGCCGCCCGCGCGAGCGTTTGGCCGCCCAGATCGCCAGATAGTCGAACAGCCCGGTCTGCTTGATCACCCCCACGATGATCATCATGCCGAGCAGCAGGAAGATGACGTTCCAGTCGATCCCCGCGTGGCCTGAGGAGAACACCTCCTCCCCCGGTGTCAGCCCGAGCACGGTCATCAGCCCGGCCGCCACCAGGACGACCTTGACCTTGTCGGCCTTCTCGGTGGCGATGAAGAAGAACGCCACCACGAAGATGGCCATGGCCAGGATCGCGCTCATCCGATCAGTCCGGAAGGCTCGTGATGGCCAGGCTGGTCAGCAGGCGTTCCAGTGTGATCGCCCCGGTGAGGGTGGCGTCCGCGCCGAGCACGGCGACGAGCGGGCTGCGGGTGCGGGCCATCAGCGCCGCCACCTCCAGCAGTGTCGCGTCCAGGGGAACGGTGACGGGCCGCGCCGGCGGCCTGGGCAGGCAGTCGCCGACGGTCAGGTGGGCGAGCTCCTGCCAGAACAGCTCGGCGTCGCTCTCATCCAGGGTGCGGGCCAGCGCCTGGTCCTCCTGGTACGTGCCGGGGATGGCCAGCCGCAGCACCTGCGTGCCGGGCAGCACGGTCGCCGGCCGGCCCTGCCCGTCGACGACGATGAGTCCGGGCAGCCGGTTGACCACCATCAGCCGTACCGCGCGTACGACGGAGTCGCGGGCGGTCACGGTCGGCAGGGCGACGACGATGTCCTGTGCTCGCAAGGCACCCTCCACGCTGGTCGAAGTGGTCAGTACACGGCGGTCGCCGCCGGTTCCGGGCATGGTCGTATGGCAGGTCTTGATGGGGCACCTCCTGCGGGGGCGTTGGCGAAGGTCGTGACGGCGGCCCGGTGCGGGCCTGGCGGGGACGGCCTCAGGCGCCCTTCCCCGGCCACTGGACGGCGGCCGGCCCCCGGCTCGGCCCACCCGTCGGCTGGCCCCGGGGGACGGACCGCGGCACGGGGGCGGGCAGGAGGAGAAGCGGTCCTGCCGTGGTGGCCCGGACGGAGTCCGTGCCACGCATCGCCCACCTCCTCACGGTCCGTCCCTTTTTTCCGGGGATTTCAATGTCATCACCGGGCGGGGGCCCGTGCCCATTGGGTGTGGCCCCCATATCGGGTGGGGGCCGAGCCGTATCCGGGCGGGGTCAGTGGACAGCGCGGGCGGCAACCGCCCAGGCTGGAGGCATGAAAGACGCCGTCGCCACCGCGCCGGAGCCGCCTGGCCGCAGTCCGGCCCAGGCGTTGTTCCGCCGCCTGTTCGTCATCAACGCGCTGGTCTTCGCCGCGGGCACGTTCGTGCTGGCGCTGTCACCGGCGACGGTCTCCTCACCGGTGCTCCTGGCCGAGGTCCCCGTGCTGCTGATCGGCCTGGCGCTGATCCTGGCCGCGAACGCGTTCCTGGTACGGGCCAGCCTCGCCCCGCTGACCTCGCTGACCGCCCTCATGCGGCGGGTGGACCTGATGCACACCCACGACCGGCTGCCCGTCGCCGGCAACCGCGACCTCAGGAGCGTCACCGACACCTTCAACCAGATGCTCGACCGCCTGGAGGAGGAGCGCAGCGTGGCCAGCGCCCAGGCCCTGGCCGCCCAGGAGGCCGAACGCGGCCGCATCGCCCGCGAGCTGCACGACGAGATCGGCCAGAGCCTCACCGTCGCGCTGCTGGCGCTCAAGCGGGTACGCGACCGCGGGCCCGCGGAGCTGTCGGAGGAGCTGGGGCACGCCCAGGAGGCGATCAGGACCAGCCTGGACGAGGTGCGCCAGGTCGCCCACCGGCTGCGCCCCGGCGTACTGGAGGACCTCGGCCTGACCAGCGCCCTGACCGCGCTGGCCACCGACCTGTCCCAGACCGGCACGGTCGAGGTGAACCGCAGGCTGGCTCCCGGACTGCCGCCGCTCACCTCCGAGGTCGAGCTCGTCCTCTACCGCATCGCCCAGGAGAGCCTCACCAACGTCGCCCGCCACGCCCAGGCCACCAGGGCCACGCTCACGCTGGCGCCCGAGCGCGGCGACCTGGTCCTGCGCGTCACCGACAACGGCCGTGGCGGCATCGGCGAGCCGGGCGCCGGCATCCGCGGCATGCACGAGCGCGCCCTGCTCATCGGGGCCCGCCTGAACGTGCACTCGCCGCCCGGCGGCGGCACCGAGATCACCCTCACCGTTCCCGGCGCGGCCAAGGAGGACGCCCCATGACCCGCATCCTGCTCGCCGACGACCACGCGCTGGTCCGCCAGGGCGTACGCCTGATCCTCGACGCCGAGCCCGACCTGACCGTGGTCGCCGAGGCCGCGGACGGGGCCGAGGCCGTCGAGGCCGTCCGCGCCCACGACGTCGACCTGGTCATCCTGGACATCGCCATGCCCCGGATGACCGGGTTGCAGGCCGCGCGGGAGATCTCCCGCCGGCAGCCGGGCGTACGCCTGCTGATGTTGTCGATGTACGACAACGAGCAGTACTTCTTCGCCGCGCTGAAGGCGGGCGCCTGCGGCTACGTGCTGAAGTCGGTCGCCGACCGCGACCTGATCGAGGCGTGCCGGGCGGCGATGCGCGGCGAGCCGTTCCTCTACCCGGGGGCGGTCACCGCGCTGATCCGCGACTACCTGCACCGCCACCAGCACGGCGACCCGCTGCCCGACAGCCTGCTGACCGCCCGCGAGGAGGAGATCGTCAAGCTCATCGCCGAGGGCCACTCGACCAAGGCCATCGCCGACACCCTGGTCATCAGTCCGAAGACCGTCGACCGCCACCGCAGCAACATCCTGGCCAAGCTCGGCCTAAACGACCGCCTCGACCTGACCCGTTACGCCATCCGCGCCGGCCTGATCGAACCCTGACCTCGGCGTACGGCCGGGCCGCGGGGTGCGCGGGCCGCACGGGCCCGGCCGGATGGAGCTTTGGGGCACGGTTCCATGAGACGATCGAGATCATGATGGGTCCGTTGGGCGCGAGCAGTCACGTCCTCCACGCCTTCCTTCCGTCCTGCCCTGCTCCGGCACGGGCCACCGCGGGCCCGGCGAGCACGCCGGTCGCGTGCTGAGCATGTCCGAAGGCGGCCTCGCGTCCTGGAACGCGCTCACCGGCCCGGAGGCCCGCGGCCTCGTCGCCCGGATCGAGGGGCTGCGCCCACGCCGCCGTCCCGGCGACGGGGGTGAGGTGCCCGCGCCCGACGTCGATCTCGTCGAGGGGCTGGATCCCGTGGCGACGCGCGTGGTGGCCGGATGGCTGCGCGAGAAGCCGTCCCCGGCCCTGCGGCGTACGCGGTTACGGGTGCTGGCCTCCTACCTGCGATGGTTACGCGCCACCGAACCCGGCGCCGAGCTGCTCGCGGCCGGGTCGCAGGCCGACGCCTACTGCCTGGCCGCCATCACCGGCGGGCTGGCCCCGTCCGGGCGGCCGCTGGCCAAGGCGACGGTGATCCGCAGGCGGGCCGTCCTGGCCTCCTTCTACGCCTTCGCCGGCGGGCACGGCCCGGCCCTGCCCGTACCGGCGGCCCATCCGCCCACGCCGGCCGAGCGGCGGCTGCTGCGCGACGGGGTCGCCCGCCTGGCCGGGGAGGGGCGCTTGGCCGAGGCCGTGGCGATCGGGCTGCTGGAGTCCACCGGCGCGTCCGTCGACGCGCTGGCCCGGCTGACGCCGTGCGACGTCCACCTGGTGGGCGGCGGCGATCCCGCGCTGATCACCCTGCACGACGGGCGGGGGGACGTCGTCGCCTTCCCGCTCGCGCCGTACCTGCGCCGCCCGCTGCGCGGCCTGTGCGGCGGGCGGCCCGCCGACCATCCGCTGATCACCGGCGACGCCGGGCGGCGCGTCGACCTCGCGTGGACGAAGGCCGCGCTCGTCGACGCCGCGCTGGCGGCCGGCCTGCCCCGGCAGCGTGCCGAGGGCCTGCACCCCCACCTGCTGCGCGCCCTGACCGTGACCGAGCTCGGCGGGGCCGCCGACCCGGGGGTGGGGTGAGTCCGGGGTTCTCGTCCGGCGAGCAGCGGTGGCGGGCCCACCTGGGGACGTTGCGGCAGGTCGTACGCCAGGAGCTGGTGGCCCGTCAGCTCGCCGCACACCTGCCGGACCGGCCGCTGCGGGTTCTGGACGCCGGCTGCGGACAGGGCACCCAGCTCCTGCGGCTGGCGCGTGACGGCCACGAGGTGACCGGGCTCGACTCCTCCCCCACGCTCCTCGGCGACCTGCGGCGGGCGCTGGCCGACGAGCCCGACCAGGTACGGCGGCGGGTCCGGACCGTCGAGGGCGACGTAGGCGACCTGGCGGCGCTGTTCGCGGCGGACGACTTCGACGTGGTGCTCTGCCAGGGCGTGCTGATGTACTTCGCCGACCCCGCCACGCTGCTGGACGACCTGGCGCGGCTCGTACGGCCGGGCGGCCTGGTGTCGCTGCTGGTCCGCAACGGTGACGCGCTGGCGATGCGGCCGGGCCTGCTGGGCGACTGGGCGGCGGCGCGGCGCGCGTTCGGGGACCTGTCCTACGACAACCGGATCGGGGTGACGGCCCGCGCGGACCGGGTGGCGGATCTGGTCGCCGCGCTCGCCGTCCGCGGCCTGCCGGTGGATGCCTGGTACGGCGTGCGGGTCTTCACCGACGTCGTGCCGTCGAACGCCGAGCCGCCCGCCGGGCCCGAGCTCGCCGAACTGCTGGACTGTGAGGAGCTGGCGGGGGCCACCGATCCCTATCGGCGGGTGGCGGCCCTCGCCCACGTCATCGCCCGGCGCGCGTAGCGGCCCGGGTCAGGCGGCGCCGGTGAGACGGCGGCGGAAGATCCAGTACGTCCACGCCTGGTAGGCCAGGACGACGGGCGTGAACACGGCCGCCACCCAGGTCATCACCGTCAGCGTGTACGGGCTGGAGGCCGCGTTGGTCACGGTGAGGCTGTTGGCCGGGTCCAGGGCGGGCATGACGTTCGGCCACAGGCCGCTGAAGATCGCGCAGACCAGCGCGACGATCGCGACCGCGCTGGCGGTGAACGCCCACCCGTCACGGCCGCGTACGGTCGCGGCGACCGCGCCGATCAGGCCGAGCGCGACCAGCGCCACCGCGGCCCACCGGACGGCCCCGCCGCCGCCGTCGGAGAGCAGCATGAACGCCATCACCACCAGGAACGCGGCCGGGGAGATGCTCTTGGCCATCCGGGCGGCGGCCTGGCGCAGGTCACCGGTGGTGCGCAGGGCCAGGAAGACGGCGCCGTGCAGGGTGAACAGCAACAACGTGGCCAGCCCGCCGAGCAGCGCGAACGGGTTGAGCAGGGTCAGCAGCGTGCCGGTGTACTCGTGGTCGGCGTCCAGCGGGACACCGCGCACGATGTTGGCGAAGGCCACGCCCCACAGGAAGGCCGGGACGAGCGAGCCCCAGAACAGCGCCCGGTCCCAGCCGCGCGTGCTGTCGCTCTTGCTGCGGTACTCCAGGGCCACGCCGCGGGCGATGAGCGCCAGCAGGATGAGGAACAGCGGCAGGTAGAAGCCGCTGAACAGGGTGGCGTACCACTCGGGGAAGGCGGCGAACGTGGCGCCTCCGGCCACCAGCAGCCACACCTCGTTGCCGTCCCACACCGGGCCGATCGTCTTGACGATGGCGCGCCGGTCGGCCTCCTCGCGGCTCAGGACGGGCAGCAGGATGCCGACGCCGAAGTCGAATCCCTCCAGCAGGAAGTAGCCGGTCCAGAGCACGGCGATCAGTACGAACCAGACGTTTTCCATGGTTTCCTCAGTAGCTCAGCGCGGGGACGGCGGTGTCGGGCTCGGCCTGCTCGTTCGGCCCGATCCGGATGAACTTGAGCAGCAGCCGGATCTCGATGACCGCGAGCACGGCGTAGGCCAGGGTGAAGCCGACCAGCGTGATGGCCACCGAGGGGATGTCCGCCGTGGGCGAGACGGCCGCGGCGGTGCGCATGATCCCGAAGACGGTCCACGGCTGGCGGCCCACCTCGGTGAAGATCCAGCCCATGCTGTTGGCCAGGAACGGCAGGCCGATCCCGGCGATGGCCAGCCGGTAGGCCCAGCGGCCCGCGGGCAGCCGGCCGCGCCTGGTCAGCCAGAGTCCGGCCAGGGCCAGCAGCGCCGACACCATGCCGAACCCGATCATCAGCCGGAACGACCAGTACGCCAGGCCGACGACCGGACGGTAGTCGCCGGGGCCGTACAGGGCCTGGTAGCGGGCCTGGATGTCGTTGATGCCCTCGACCTCGCCGTCCAGGGTGTTGGTGGACAGCAGGCTCAGGCCGTACGGGATCTGCAGGTTGACGTGGTTGCGGCCGTTCTCGACGTCGCCGATGGCGAACAGGGAGAAGCCGGCGGAGGTCTCGTCCTCCCACAGGGCCTCGGCGGCGGCCATCTTCATCGGCTGCTGCTCGGTCATGATCTGGGCCTGCCAGTGGCCGGAGAACGACACCCCGATCGCCGAGACCAGGCTGACGGCCAGCGCCAGGCGGGCCGAGGTGCGGAAGAGGGAGACGTCCCGCTTGCGCAGCAGGAACCACGCGCTGACGCCGAGCACGAACGCGGCCGCGGTCAGGAACGCCCCGAACAGGACGTGCGGGAAGGTGACCAGCGTGGTCGAGTTGGTGAGCACGGCCCAGATGTCGGTCAGCTCGGCGCGGCCGTTGACGATCCGGTAGCCGACGGGGTGCTGCATCCAGGAGTTGGCGGCCAGGATGAAGTAGGCCGAGATGTTGGTGCCGATGGCGGCCAGCCAGATCGTGGCCAGGTGCAGCCGGGGCGACAGCCGGTCCCAGCCGAAGATCCACAGGCCGAGGAACGTGGACTCCAGGAAGAACGCCATGAGCCCTTCCATGGCCAGGGGCGCCCCGAACACGTCTCCGACGAAGCGGGAGTAGTCACTCCAGTTCATGCCGAACTGGAACTCCTGCACGATCCCGGTCACCACGCCCATGGCGAAGTTGATCAGGAACAGACGTCCCCAGAACCGGGTCAGCCGCAGGTACTCCGGCTTCTTCGTCCGGTGCCACGCCGTCTGCAACCCGGCCACGATGATCGACAGGCCGATCGTGAGCGGCACGAAGAGGAAGTGGTAGACGGTCGTGATGCCGAACTGCCACCGGGAGAGATCCAGGACATCCATGCAGGCCAGGCTCCTCTTCCCGGCCGCCGTCCCCTAGGGCCGTGCGTCCCCGGCACAAGGGACGTTGGTCCCACGGCCGGGGCCGGAAGGGGCGAAGGACCCTGTCCGGAGGGCAGGGACATGGGTAGCTTCATCACGCAGTGCTCTAGCGCGCAGGAGGAGAAAGTGACAGGGACCGGCGACTTCGGCCACCGCATCCAATATCACCGGCAGCGGCTGGGGCTCACGCCAGAGCAGGTGGCGGAGCGGGCGGACATGTCCGCCGGCTACATCCGCTACATGGAGGAGCATGTGGACATCCCGGACCGGGGCACCCTGAACCGCCTGGCCGACGCACTGGAGACCACCAGCCAGGATCTGCTGGGCGGCGGGCGCGACCGTCCGCCGGGCGTCGGACCGGCGATGGCCGAGCCGGTGCTGGAGGTGCTCGATCCCGACGAGTGCCGGCGGCTGATCGAGCCGGGCGGCATCGGGCGGATCGCGTTCAACGGCTCGCACGGGCCGACGGTGCTGCCCGTCAACTTCCGGATGCACGAGGGCGCGATCGTCTTCCGCACCGGCTCGGGCGGGCCCATGGACCAGGATCTGCGTACCGGGCTGGAGGGGGTCGAGGTCATGGTGGGCTTCGAGGTGGACCGGATCGACGAGGCCAGGCGGCAGGGCTGGAGCGTGCTGGTCCAGGGGGCCGCCCATCACGTGACGCCGGAGGAGCAGGCCGGGGCCGACCCCACGCCGTGGGCGGGCGGCGACCGGCGGCTCTACATCCGCATCGTCCCGCACCGGATCACCGGCCGCCGCATCCACGCGCTGTAACCAGCCTGATCACCTGTCCGCGCGGTTCCAGCCGGATCTCGGCGCGGGCGGCGTCCTCCTGGGCGGCGGTGACCGGGCCGGCCGCCACCAGCGCGGCGCCGGCGGCGGCCAGCAGCACCACAGCCGCCCTGGCCACGCTCATCCCCGCGCCGGTCAGCGCGGCCGTACGGGCACGCGCCGCCGGTAGACGACGTAGGGCCGCCACAGGTACGCCACCGGCGCCGACCACACGTGCACCAGCCGGGTGAAGGGCCAGACGGCGGCCAGCAGCCAGGCCGACATCGCGTGCAACTGGAAGATCAGCGGCACGTCGGCCATCAGGCGGGGGTCGGGGCGGAAGGTCAGGACGCCGCGGAACCAGACCGCGATGGTGGCGCGGTAGTCGTAGCCGCCGCCGAGCAGGTTGCGGCCCACGGTCGCGGTCATGCCGAGCACGATCACCACGGCCAGCACGGTGAACAGCACCTTGTCGGAGCGCGTGGTGGTACGGCGCACCCGGGGGCTGGTCAGGCGGCGGGCCAGCAGCAGCGCCAGGCCCGCGACGACCATGATCCCGGCCACCGTCCCGGCGCTCACCGACACCAGGTGGTAGAGATGCTCGTCGACGCCCACCGCCTCGGTCCAGCTCTTGGGGACGAGCAGGCCGAGCACGTGACCGCCGATGGCGGCGAAGGCGCCCAGGTGGAACAGCGGCGAGCCGAGCCGCAACACCCGGCTCTCCAGCACCTGCGTGGTACGGGTGGTCCAGCCGAACTGGTCGACGCGCCAGCGCCAGACGTGCCCGGCGACGAAGATCGTCAAGGCGACATAGGGGACGATCGCCCACAGCACGACGCTCACGGCCGTACCTCACTCTCGTTCGGCGGCGACCCGGACGGGGCCAGGCCGCTCTCGTTCAGCGACGGCCCGTACGGGGCCAGGCCGACGTCCTCGGCGGGCGGGCCGGCCAGGGCGAGGTCGGCCAGCGCGGTCCGCTCGGCCTCCGACAGGCCGGGCAGCACCGCGCACAGCGCGTCCAGCACCAGCGCGTACGGCGAGCCGGAGTCGTGCAGGGCGGTGCGGATGAGCTCCAGCCCCTTGCGGTGCTGGCGCAGCGGCGCCTCCCCCGTGTCCGGCCCGGCCAGCGCGGCGAACTCGCACACCACCGGCAGGAAGTCGGGCAGCTCGCCCTCGGGCGGGGTGAGCCCGGCCACACGGTAGCGCTGCTTGAGGGTCAGCAGGGCCATGCCGCGGCGGCGGGTGTCGCCGTGCAGGTAGTAGGTGAGGTAGAGGCTGGATTTGCGGCGCAGGTCGAAGGTCTCGACGTAGTGGCGGGCCAGCGGCATCGGCTGCCGGTCGGCGAACCACCACAGGAACTGCTCCAGCGCCTGGCGCGGGTGGGAGTTGGGCAGCGCGGCGACGACCCGGCCCAGCTCGGGGCGGGCGTCCAGCAGCCCGGCGTCCGGGTACTGCAGAAGCAGCGACACCAGCCGGAGCAGGGTCGCGCGGTCCTGCGGCCGTTCGAGGGCGGTCTCGGGTGCGCGGAGCAGTCTCATGAGGCCGGTCCCTTGCCGGTGAAGAGCTTCAGGCCCAGGCGTCCGTCGGTACGGCGGCCGGTCAGGCCCGTCGGGTGGAACTCGCTCATGCCGGGGCCGCCGTCGCCGTCCAGGCTGCATCCGTCGGCCTGGGCCGACAGGGCGGCGGCGTCCTCGCGGTGCGCGGCGGGCACGACGTAGCGCTCGTCGTACTTGGCGACGGCCAGCAGCCGGTACATCTCCTCCATGTCGCGCGCGGTCATCCCGGCCGACTCCAGCAGGTCCTCCGCCACGGTGCCGTCGAGGGTACGGGCCCGCATGTAGCCGCGCATCGCCGACAACTTCATCAGCACCCCGGCCACGACCTCGGTGTCCCCGGCGCTGAACAGGCCGGCCAGGTACTCCAGCGGGATGCGCAGGTCGGTGATGGCGTGGAAGACGTTGTCGGGGTCGTCGGCGTCCGCGCCGGCGCCGGTCACGGCGTCCAGCACCGGCGACAGCGGCGGGATGTACCAGACCATCGGCAGCGTGCGGTACTCCGGATGCAGCGGCAGCGCCACCCGGTAGCGCATGGCCAGCCGGTAGATCGGCGAGCGGCGGGCGGCCTCGATCCAGTCCTCGCTGATCCCGGACGCCCGCGCGGCGGCGGCCACCTCGGGGTCGTCGGGGTCGAGGAAGACCTTCCGCTGGGCCTCCAGCAGGTCGCGCGGGTCGGGCACGCGGGCGGCGGCCAGCACGGCGTCGGCGTCGTACAGGACGAGGCCGATGTAGCGCAGCCGTCCGACGCAGGTCTCGGCGCACACGGTCGGCTGTCCCGCCTCGATGCGGGGGAAGCAGAACGTGCACTTCTCGGCCTTGCCGGTCTTGTGGTTGACGTACACCTTCTTGTACGGGCACGACGAGACGCACATGCGCCAGCCGCGGCAGCGGTCCTGGTCCACCAGGACGATGCCGTCCTCCTCCCGCTTGTACATGGCGCCGGACGGACAGGCGGCCACGCACGCCGGGTTCAGGCAGTGCTCGCAGATGCGCGGCAGGTGGAACATGAAGGTCTGGTCGAACTCCATGCGCACCTTCTCGGCCATGGCCGCGAGGTTGGGGTCGCCGTGGGCGTGCTCGGGGGCGCCGCCGAGGTCGTCCTCCCAGTTCGCGCCCCACGTGATGTTCATGTCCTGGCCGGTGATGGCCGACTTGGGGCGGATGACCGGCACGTGCGGCCCGGCGGGGGCGTTGAGCAGGGTGTCGTAGTCGTAGGTGGCCGGCTCGTAGTAGTCGTCCAGGTCCGGCAGGTCGGGGTTGGAGAACAGGTTGAGCAGCCGCTTGACCCGGCCGCCGGCGCGCAGCTTGAGCCGGCCGCGCCGGTCGAGCTCCCAGCCGCCGTGCCAGCGTTCCTGGTCCTCGTACCGCTTGGGGTAGCCGACGCCGGGCTTGGTCTCGACGTTGTTGAACCAGACGTACTCGACGCCGTCCCGGTTGGTCCAGGTCTGCTTGCAGGTGACCGAGCAGGTGTGGCAGCCGATGCACTTGTCCAGGTTCATCACCATGGCGACCTGTGCCATGACGCGCATCAGTAGGTCACCTCCTGGCCGCGGCGGCGGATCACCGTGATCTCGTCACGCTGGTTGCCGGTCGGCCCGTAGTAGTTGAAGGCGTAGGTGAACTGCGCGTACCCGCCGATGAGGTGGCTGGGCTTGAGCAGCAGCCGGGTGAGGGAGTTGTGCACGCCGCCGCGCCGGCCCGACTTCTCGGTGAGCGGCACGTTCACGTTGCGGTCCTTGGCGTGGTACATGTACACGGTCCCGGCCGGCATCCGGTGGGAGACGACCGCCCTGGCCACGACCACGCCGTTGCGGTTGTACGCCTCGATCCAGTCGTTGTCGGCCGCCCCGATCGCGGCGGCGTCCTCGACGCTCATCCAGATCGTGGGCCCGCCCCGCGACAGGGCCAGCATGTACGCGTTGTCCTGGTACTCCGAGTGGATCGACCACTTCGAGTGCGGCGTCAGGTACCGCACGGTGACCTCGGCCCCCTGCCCGTCGCCCTGGTCACCGTGGTGGCGGCGCAGGTCGAGCGGCGGCCGGTAGGCGGGAAGCTGCTCGCCCAGCTCGATGATCCAGTCGTGGTCGAGGAAGAACTGCTGCCGCCCGGTCAGGGTGTGCCACGGTTTGTCGCGTTCGACGTTGATGACGAAGGCGGAGTAGCGGCGCCCACCGGTCTCCGACCCGGACCACTCCGGCGAGGTGATCACCGGCTGCGGCCTGGACCGCGTGTCGGCGAACGTGATGCGCTTGCCCTCGTGCTCGGCGGCCAGGTCGGCGAGCCGGGTGCCGGTGCGCCGTTCCATGGTCTCGAAGCCCTGCGTGGCCAGGCGGCCGTTGGTGGTGCCCGACAGCGCGAGGATGGCCTCGCACATCCGGTCGGCGGTGCTCAGGGAGATGTGTCCCTCGGGCGTGCGGCCGTTCTGCTCGCGCAGGTAGTCCAGCTCGGGGCCCACCTGGTACGTGATGCCCTTGGTGGTCAGCCCCAGCTCGGCGAACAGCGGCCCGATCCCGCGTACGCGCTCGCCGACGGCGGCGTAGTCGCGCTCGACCGTGATGATCTTCGGCATGGTCTTGCCCGGGATCGGCTCGCACTCGCCGTGCTTCCAGTCGCGCACCCGGCCGCCCGGCTGGGCCAGCTCGTCCGGTGTGTCGTGGGTGAGCGGAACGGCCAGCACGTCGGTGCGCCGGCCCAGGTGGCGGGCGGCCAGCTCGGAGAAGGCGTCGGCCAGGCCGAGGAAGGCGTCGTGGTCGGACCGGGTCTGCCACGGCGGCGCGATGGCCGGGTTGAAGGCGTGCACGAACGGGTGCATGTCGGTGCTGGACAGGTCGTGCTTCTCGTACCAGGTGGCGGCGGGCAGGACGACGTCGGAGAACAGCGCCGTGGACGTCATCCGGAAGTCGATCGTCGTCAGCAGGTCGAGCTTGCCCTCGGCGGCGTTCTCCCGCCAGGTCACCTCGGCCGGGCGCAGCCCCTCGGGCGTCTCCTCGTTGCGCGCCTCGGCGTCGGCGCCGAGCAGGTGGCGCAGGAAGTACTCGTTGCCCTTGCCGGACGAGCCGAGCAGGTTGGCCCGCCACACGGTCAGCACCCGCGGGAAGTTGGCCGGGTCGCCCGGGTCCTCGGCGGCGAAGCGCAGCCGGCCCGAGGTCAGCTCGTTCACCACGTGCTCGGCGACCGGGATGCCGCGTTCGGCGGCCTCGTCGGCGAGCTTGAGCGGGTTGCGGTCGAACGTCGGGTGCGAGGGCAGCCAGCCGAGCCGGGCCGCCTGGGCGTTGCAGTCGGCGAACGACCGGCCCGCGAACCTGCCCTCGCCGAGCGGGCTGGCCAGCTCGCCGGCCCCGATGCGCTCGTAACGCCACTGGTCGGTGGCCAGGTACCAGAACGCGGTGCCGGCCATGTGCCGGGTCGGGCGCTGCCAGTCGAAGCCGAAGGCCAGGTGCTGGAAGCCGGTGACCGGGCGGACCTTCTCCTGGCCCACGTAGTGCGCCCAGCCGCCGCCGTTGACGCCCTGGCAGCCGGTCAGCAGCACCAGCGTCAGGAACGCGCGGTAGATCTGGTCGGAGTGGAACCAGTGGTTGGTGCCCGCGCCCATCGCGATCATCGACCGGCCCTGCGTGCGCTCGGCGTTGCGGGCGAACTCGCGGCCGATCCTGGCGATCGTGGCGGCCGGGACCGAGGTGATCTCCTCCGCCCAGGCCGGGGTGTAGGGCTGCGTGGCGTCCTCGTAGCCGTCCGGCCAGACGCCGGGCAGGTCGCGCTTGACGCCGTACTGGGCCATGAGCAGGTCGAACACCGTCGTCACCAGCTTGCCGCCCAGCTCGGTCACCGGCACGCCGCGGCGCATGACCGTGCCGCCCTCGGTGGGGCCCTCGTCGAAGCGCGGCAGGTCCACCTCGACCGCGCGCCCGGACCGGTCGAGCAGGGTCAGCGCGGGGACGGCGCCGTCCAGGTCGAGGTTCCAGCGGCCCTCGCCCTCCTGGCCCCAGCGGTGGCCGAGCGAGCCGTTCGGCACCTGCGCCGCGCCGGTCGTCTCGTCCAGGAAGACGGTCTTGAACTCGGCGTTCTCGCTCTCCTGGCCCAGGTCGGCGGCGGTCAGGAACCGACGCGGCACGTACGCGTCGCCGCGCGGCTCCAGCGTCACCAGGAACGGCAGGTCGGTGTACTTGCGCACGTAGTCGGTGAAGTACGGGACCTGGCGGTCGCGGAAGAACTCGGTCAGCGTCACGTGGCCCATCGCCATGGCGAGGGCGCCGTCCGTGCCCGGGTGCGGCGCGAGCCAGTCGTCGGCGAACTTGACGTTGTCGGCGTAGTCGGGGCTGACGGCGACGACCTTGGTGCCCTGGTAGCGGGCCTCGGTCATGAAGTGCGCGTCCGGGGTGCGGGTGACCGGGATGTTGGAGCCCCACATGATCAGGTAGCGGGAGTTCCACCAGTCGGCGGCCTCGGGCACGTCCGTCTGGTCGCCCCACACCTGCGGCGAGGCGATCGGCAGGTCGGCGTACCAGTCGTAGAACGACAGCAGGGTGCCGCCGATCATCGACAGGAAGCGGGTGCCCGCCGCGAACGAGGCCATCGACATCGCCGGGATCGGCGAGAAGCCGACCACCCGGTCCGGGCCGTAGTCCTTGATCGTGTGCACGTGGGCGGCGGCCATGAGCTCCAGGACCTCCTCCCAGCTCGACCGGACGAACCCGCCCTTGCCGCGGGCCCGCTTGTAGGCCCGCGCCCGCTCCGGGTCGCCGGTCAGCTCCGCCCACGCCAGTACGGGGTCGCCCAGCCTGGCCTTGGCCTCGCGCCACATCTCCAGCAGCACCCCGCGCACGTACGGGTAGCGCACCCGCGAGGGAGAGTAGGTGTACCAGGAGAAGGAGGCGCCACGGGGACAGCCGCGCGGCTCGTACTCGGGCGACTCCGGGCCGACCGACGGGTAGTCGGTGGCCTGGTGCTCCCACGTGATCAGGCCGTCCTTGACGAACACCTGCCAGGAGCACGAGCCCGTGCAGTTCACGCCGTGCGTCGAGCGCACCACCTTGTCGTGCGCCCACCGGTCCCGGTAGAAGCGGTCCCAGGCGCTGGGGTCGATCTGGTGGATGGTGCGCCCGTCGGCCGACACCTCCGCCTTGGTGAAGAACTTCCTGGCGGCCAGCAACGGCCCCATGCCCGGGATCGCGTCTATGTCGCTCACAACTTTTCCCCTGCCACAACGGTCATGGCTCCAGGCTGGTGGGTGGCCGCCCGCTCCCGGCAGGGACCAAAGTCCCTTCGTGGGGGCCGATGGGCCCACGACCGGCACGGGGGACCTTGGTCCCTACTGCCGGGTGACGGGAGGCGGTAGCGTCGGAGACATGATTCGTGTGTTCCTTCTCGACGATCACGAGGTCGTGCGGCGTGGCGTGGCCACCCTGCTGGAGTCCGAGGACGACATCGAGGTGATCGGCGAGGCCGGGACCGCGGAGTCGGCCGTCGCCCGCATCCAGGCCCTGCGGCCGGACGTGGCGGTGCTCGACGTGCGCCTGCCCGACGGCAACGGCGTCGACGTGTGCCGCGAGGTGCGCTCGAAGCTGCCGGAGCTGGCCTGCCTCATGCTGACCTCGTTCGCCGACGACGACGCCCTGTTCGACGCGGTGATGGCCGGCGCCTCGGGCTACGTGCTCAAGCAGATCCACGGCTCCGACCTGGTCGGCGCGGTGCGTACGGTGGCCTCGGGGCAGTCGCTGCTCGACCCGCAGACCACCGCCGCCATGTTGCAGCGGCTGCGCGACCAGGCGGCCCGGAAGGACCCGCTGGCGGCGCTGTCGGAGCAGGAGCGGCACATCCTCGACCTGATCGGCGAGGGGCTGACCAACCGGCAGATCGGGGAGCGCATGTTCCTGGCCGAGAAGACGGTCAAGAACTACGTGTCCAACCTGCTGTCCAAGCTCAACATGCAGCGCCGTACCCAGGCGGCCGCGTTGTCGGCGCGGTTGCGGGCCGACCGGCGCGACTGAGCGGCCCTGCTGAGCGGCCCTGACCTCGGGACTTTCGCCTCTGCCGCCGGGATGCGTCCCGGTGGCAGGCTGAGGCGTATGCGACTCGATTCGTCCGGGCTCCAGGTGCTCTCGCGTGAGGAGTGCCTGCGGTTGTTGTCGTCCGCGCCGATCGGGCGCATCGTCTTCACCGATCGCGCCCTGCCCGCCGTCCAGCCCGTCAACTTCTGCCTCGACGGCGAGAGCGTCGTCATCCGCACCTCGATCGGATCGAAGCTGGCGGCGGCCACCCGGCACGCCGTGGTGGCGTTCGAGGCCGACGAGTTCGATCCCGCGACGCGCACGGGCTGGTCGGTGACGGCCGTCGGGCACGCGCGGGCCGTGAACGATCCCGCCGAGACGGCCCGGCTGGCCAGGCTGCCGCTGTCCCCCTGGGCGCCGGGCAGCCGCGATCACTTCGTCGTGGTCGAGGCCGAGCAGGTCTCCGGCCGCCGGATCGCCCGGGAACGTTCCATCTAGCGACGGACGAAAAGAAGGGGCGGGGCCCGCCGGGCCCCGCCCCTTCTTTCACGTCAGTGGGAGCCGGCCGTGCGGCTGGCGGCCAGCGCGCGGACCGCGGTCACCGTCAGGGCCAGGGTGACCACGGCGGTGACCGCCAGCAGGGCCAGACCCAGTCCGTACGAGCCGAGCCGGCCGTACAGGAAGCCCATCACCAGGGGCGGGACGAACCCGCCGAGCCCGCCGGCGGCCCCGACCAGGCCGGTGACGGTGCCGACCTTGTCGGCCGGGGCGACCTGCGCGACGAGGGCGAACGTGGCGCCGCTGCCGGCCCCGAGCGCGGCGGCCATGGTCAGGAACGCGATCGTGCCGACCGGCATGAGGCCGGGGGTGAGCGCCTGCACGCCCGCCGTGACGGCGGTGACGACGAACACGCCGGTCAGGACGGGCACCGGCCCGACCCGGTCCGACAACCAGCCGCCCAGCGGCCGGGCCAGCACGGCCAGGACCACGAACCCGGCCATCCGGTTGGCGGCGTCGGCCTGCTCCAGCCCGTACCCGGTCTGGAGGTAGGCGGGCAGGTAGACGGAGAAGGCGACGTATCCGCCGAAGGCGACCGCGTACAACACACACGCCTGCCACGTGATCGGCAGCCTGAGCGCGGCGGCCAGGCCGAGCCCGAGCGGCTGGACGACGACGGCGCGGCCGGGCGCGTCACGCAGCACCAGCCACGCCACGACCGCGTACGCGGCCAGCACGACGGCGGTGATGACGAACGGCACGGCCGGCCCGGCGGCGCGCACCAGCGGGACGGTGGTCAGCGCGCTGATCGCGGTGCCGCCCATCCCGGCCCCGAAGATCCCGACGGCCAGGCCCGGCCGGTTCGGCGGGAACCAGGCGTTGACGAACGGCACCCCGACGGCGAACACGGTGCCGCCGATGCCCAGGAAGAACCCGCCGGTCAGCAGCGCGACCATCGACGTCTGCCCGAACAGGCCGATGAACAACACGGGGACGATGGTGGCCGCGGAGACGAGCGGGAACATCACCCGCCCGCCGAACCGGTCGGCGAGCGCGCCGACCGGGATGCGGCCCAGCGACCCCACGATCACCGGTACGGCCACCAGCAGCGCCTGCTGCCCGGCAGACAACCCGAGCAGTTCCTTGAAACGCGGCCCGAGCGGGCTCAGCAGCGCCCAGGCCCAGAAGTTCACCGCGAAGCCCAGGGTCGCCAGGCCGAGCATCAACGCCGGGCTGCGGCCGGGGGTGGTGGCCGGTGCGTTCGTCATGTCTTCCTCACGTTCATGCGGCCGGGGGACGGCCGCGATCACCGGGATGTGCTGTCCCATCACAGCTCAGCGGGGATGACGTGGGGTATGGACGAAGGTCCCGACCTGGGAGGACTTAGGACGCGCGGCGGCGCCGGGCCCTCACAGGGGCACGTGCCAGCGCAGGCGGGTGCCGCCCTCCTCCGGGGTCTCCAGCTCGGCCGCGCCGCCCAGGTCGCCGGCCCGTTCCTCGATGTTGCGCAGGCCGCTGCGCCGCCCGCCCACGCCCACGCCGACGCCGTTGTCGCCGACGACGAGGGTGAGCCGGCCGTCCGCGACCTCGATCGAGACCTCGGCGCGGGTGGCGTGGGAGTGGCGTACGACGTTGGACAGGGCCTCGCGCAGGACGGCGAGCAGGTGCTCGGCCACCGGGTCGGGCTCCAGGGTGTCGATCTGGCCCTCCATCCGCAGGCCGGGCATGAACCCCAGGTGCGCGCCCGCCCCTTCGACCAGGTCGACGATCCGCGTGCGCAGGCTCGGCGCGGTGTCCTCGCGCGGGGCCTGCAACGCGAAGATGGACGAGCGGATCTGCCGGATGGTCTCGTCCAGCTCGTCGATCGCGTGCTGGAGCCGTTTGCCCGCCTCCGGCCGCTCGACCAGCCGTACGGTGCTCATCAGCGTCATCGCGGTCGCGAACAGCCGCTGGATGACCACGTCGTGCAGGTCCTTCGCGATGCGGTCGCGGTCCTCCAGCAGGCCGAGCCGTTCGGCGTCGCGGCGGGTCTCGGCCAGCTCCAGCGCGATCGCCGCCTG
This sequence comes from Nonomuraea sp. WAC 01424, assembly GCF_003947315.1. NCBI lineage: Bacteria > Bacillati > Actinomycetota > Actinomycetes > Streptosporangiales > Streptosporangiaceae > Nonomuraea > Nonomuraea sp. WAC 01424. The sequence continues at coordinate 11,636 of NZ_QHHZ01000031.1, read as the reverse complement.
CCCCGCGAACGATTCGAGCATCTGCTGGTCGGCCGCGCTGAACGGCAGCCGACCCCCGCGCTTGGCCAGCGTGAGCACGCCGCGCACCCGGGGCGCGGCGCCCAGCGGCACCATGAGCCCCGGGCCGTAGCCCAGCCGCCGCAGCGGGGAGTCGCGGTGGGCCGCGCCCGGAAGGTCGCGCTCCGACCGGGGCTCGGCGTGCGTGAACACCTCGCCGGCCAGTGTGGCCGAGACGTCGAACGCCGTCCCCACCAGCGCGCCGCCCCCGTCGCCCTCGGCCACGTCGACGGTCAGCGTCTGGCCCGCCGGGTCGGGCAGCAGCACCTGGACCAGGTCGGCGTCGCACATCTGGCGGGCCCGCGCGGCCATGGTGGTCAGCACCTCGCGGGAGCCTGCGCCGGACAGCAGGCTGGTCGTGATCTCCGAGGACGCCTTCAGCCAGGTCTCGCGCCGGCGCGACTCCTCGTACAGCCGGGCGTTCTCCACGGCGACGCCGGCGGCGGTGGCCAGGGCGACGACGATGGCCTCGTCCTCCTCGTCGAAGTCGCCGCCGCCGCGCTTCTCGGTCAGGTAGAGGTTGCCGAACACCTCGTCGCGGACGCGTACCGGGACGCCGAGGAAGGTGCCCATCGGCGGGTGGCCGGGCGGGAAGCCGTAGGACTCGGGGTGGTCGGAGATGCGGCCCAGCCTGAGCGGGCGGGCGTCCTTGATGAGCAGGCCGAGCAGGCCGAGGCCGTGGGGCCAGTGCTCGATCCTGGCGATCTCCTCCTCGCTCAGCCCCACCGGGATGAACTGGACGAGCGTGCGCTCCTCCCCCACCACGCCGAGGGCCCCGTACGAGGCGTCCACCAGCCTGGTCGCCGTCTCGACGATCCGCCGCAGCACGGTCTCCAGGTCGAGGTCGCTGCCCACGGACACGACGGCCTCCAGCAGCGCGTGCACCCGGTCGCGGGTGGCGAGGACGGCGGCGAGCCTCGTCTGGAGTTCGGCCAGCAACTCGTCGAGCCGCATCTGGGGCATCAGGCTACGGTGCTCACTTTCCGACATACCGTTCAGTGTCCCAGCCGGACCCGTCGCCGGCAGCATCAGGCCGTCCACCCGCGGAACGGCCAAGGGCCCGTCCCCCACGAGGTACGGGCCCTTGACCGGAGTGGCTACCTGAGCCAGGCGTTGCGGCGGACGATCGGCAGGTTGCCGAGCCCGAGGGTGGTGCCGGCGCCGGTCAGGGCCAGGCCGACGAGGACGATGGCGTAGATGATGTGCTCGTCGAGGAAGGGGTTGGTGGCCAGGGGCAGTTCGGCGGCCCACATCAGGGCCAGCATCAGGGTGCCGGTGACCGCGGCGATCCGGGTGCCGACGCCCAGGACCAGCGCCAGGCCGATGCCGGCCAGGCCGGTCATGAACAGCCAGTCCACCCATGCCTGGCCGGCCAGGGCGCCGAACAGGCCGCCGAGCGCGTTCTCGCCGGTGCCCTTGAGGAAGCCGGTCGTCGGGCTGCCGCCGTTGATCCAGGCCTTGGCGGCGGGGGTGGCGAAGCCCCAGCCGAACGTCTTGTCCAGGAACGCCCACAGGAAGATCCAGCCGATCGCGATCCGGGCGGCGGCCCAGACGTAGTCGACCGGGGTGTGCGCCGCCTTGGCGACGGCGGCGACGCCCATCACGGGGGTGTGAACGGTGGTGGCCATGGCGGGCCTTCCTTTCCGCTGGGGTCGTGCTCTCTGTCTTGCCTTCATCCCACCGGTCGCGGCCGTCCGGGTGCAGTGGCGTACGGCCCGCGCCGGAAGGACCTTGGTCCCGCCCTACAACAACGGGGGGACGGTGAACAGGTCCTCGTGGTCGTGCTCGATCTCGGCGACGACGTCCACGACGCCCTCCACCGCCCGGACCGCCTCCGTCAGCTCGACGGCCCGCGACCTTGCGGCCACCCTGCCGCCGATCGTGACGACGCCGGCGTCGATCGCCACCGAGAACGTCCCGTCCCTCGGGAGCACGGCCCGGACGTCGGCCTCCAGCTCGCCGGCGGGGCGCGTGAAGACGCGCAGGACGTCGCGCTGGTGCAGCGTGCCGGCGACGCGGCCGGTGACCGGGTCGATCACCGGGAGCTGCTTGACGCGCCGGGCGTGCATGAGCCGGGCCGCCTCGCGGACCGGCGTGCCCGGCGTGACCGTGATCGCCGGTGACGTCATCAGCTCGGCCGCGGTGACGGCGCCGGCCTTGCGGTGCTCCTGCCGCCGCGCCCGCGAGTCGAAGACGGAGACCGCGTGCCGCGCGTGGCCGGTCTCCTTCAGCAGCAGGTCGTCCTCCGACACCACGCCCACCGGCCGCCGGTCGGCGTCGATCACGGTGACCGCGCCCACCGCGTACCGTTTCATCGCCGCCACGATGTCGGCGAACGACGCGTGCTCCAGCACCGCGATCGCCACGCGCCCCATGACGTCCTTGACCTCGATCGACATGATCGGCCACCTCGCTTTCCGCCTCCACGTTCCCTCGCGCGGGGGCGCGGGCGGCAGCGGCGAACGTCCCGGAGGCGCAGGGGCTTAGGTCCTGGCGGCGGCGGGAGCGGCGGTCAGTGGAGCGGCCCGGCGAAGACCACGAACTCGTCGATGTCGCCGGCGGCGGTCAGGTGCACCATGTCGGTGCCCGACAGGACGGTCGCGCCGTCGGGCGCCTCGAAGCGCCAGCCGAACCGGGCCCACTCGTGCGGCGCGTCGACGGACGTCGTCCGCACCAGGCGGCAACCACCGGCCCGGTAGCCCTGCACGACCTCGGTGATGAAGTCGGCCACCGCGTTGCGGCCGGTGCCGCGCCCGAGCGGCCCCCAGAACACGACGTCGGCGGCGAGGGCCCGGCTGAGCAGCGCGGAACGGTGTTCGGGGTCGTCGGCGTTGGCCGCGGCGATGAAGGCGTCGACCGCGTCGACCGCGTCGGCGTGCGCCCGCCGGAAATGCGAGGTTGCCGCCGGTTCGTGCACCGTCATGTCGTCCTCCAACCGTCGCCGGGGCGTGCGGGGGACCGCCTCCCGGCGCACGCCGATCGCCATCAGCCAGTACACCACGACCGCTGACCACGTGACCGGCCGTGCGGCCGATCCCCCTGGTCGGCGCGTACGGACCGCGCACCGCCCAGGCCCGGCGCCCGCCCCTCGGGGCTCAGGTCTTGGGACGCTCCTTCACGCCCGCCGCCAGCAGGCCGACCGTCTCGGCGATGCGCCGCGCCCGCAGTTCGGGACGGCCCTTGGTGCCGTCGATCCAGCGCAGGTAGGCCCGGCGGTAGAACTGGGCGAGGGAGTCGAAGAAGGCGCCCGCCGCCGGGTCGGCGTCGAGGGCCGCCGCGAGGTCGTCGGCGAGGTCCGCCCGCTGCGGCCCCTCGGGCGTGAGGACCACGCGCACCCGCGCGCCCGGCGTCGGCCCGCATCGCGACCACGCCGGGCCGAGCAGGAAGCCGCGCTCACCCTGCTCCTCGACGATCACCGCGCGGACGGCCACGCCCTCGACCGTGCCGGTCACGTGGTGGACCTGCTTGGGCGCCCAGACCGCGTCGGGATCGAACGGCACCGGCACGAACATCCGCCCGCGCCCGCCCGACCGGCTCTCCGTGGTGTACCGCTGCTCCCGCACACCCCGATCCTGCCACGGCCGCCCGCACGGGCCTACGACTCGTGCGGCTGGTTGCCCACGAGCAGGTTGAACGCGCCGGTCAGCAGGTTGAGCGAGACCAGCCCGACGACCTCGGCGATCACCCGGTCGCTCCAGCCGTGGGCACGCAGCCCCGCCACGTCCTCGTCGGTGATGGCCGACGGCTCGACCAGTACGCGGACGGCCACGCCGATCAGGGCGGCCTCCCGCGCGTCGGCCGAGGTGCCCTGGCGGGCCAGGGCCACGTCCGTCTCGGTCAGGCCCGCCGCCAGCGCCGCCTCGGTGTGGGCGGCCAGGCACGTGCCGCAGCCGATCCACTCCTGCACGGCCAAGGAGATCTTCTCGCCGAGCGCGCGCGGGATCTTCACCCGCTTCATCGCACGGGAGAAGTCCAGGTATCCCTGGAGCAGGGCGGGCGAGTGGGCCATCGTGGACACCATGTCGCCCACGCCGCCGTGCCTGGCGACGATGTCCTCCAGGATCGGGCGGGACTTCTCAGGGGCCTCTGCCGGATCCAGCGCTGCAAGACGTCTCATTTGTCCTCCTTGTCGCGGCCACACTATACCCAAGGGGGGTATATCCGCGACGCAGCGACACAAGAAGGGCCATGACCGTTGAACCGGACCGGGCCGGCCTGCGTACCTCGCAGCATGCAGAGGCTCTTGCGCGGTGAGATGTTCATGCTCGGCGGCTTCGTCGCGGCGGCCGCGGCGACGATCCTGCTGATCCTGCCCCAGTCGATCGACTCCGCGGTCGCGCAACCGACCCAGACGTCCTCCGGCCCGCTCTCTGCCGCCGACGTCGATCTGCTGATCAAGGTGCGGCAGGCGGGCCTGTGGGAGATGCCCGCGGGCGAGTACGCCGCCACCCGCGCCCAGTCTCCGCGCGTCAGGCAGGTCGGCAAGCAGATCATGGACGAGCACGGGAAGCTGGACCAGATGACCCGCCAGACCGCGGCGAAGCTCGGCGTCGCGCTGCCCGACGAGCCCAATCCCGACCAGCAGCGCTGGCTGGCCCAGCTCGCGACCGAGAGCGGCCCCGCCTTCGACCAGGACTACGCGAACCTGCTGCGCGCCGCCCACGGCAAGGTCTTCGGCACCCTCGCCCTCGTACGGGCCGGGACCCGCAACGCCGAGATCCGGAAGTTCGCCCAGGAGGGCATCAACTTCGTCATGCGCCACATGACGTACCTGGAGTCGACCGGCCTGGTGAACCACAACCAGCTCCCCGAACCGCCGGCCCCCTCCCCCGCCCCGACCACCCCCTGACGCCGGTGGACGCAACAGAACTGACAGGACCCGCCACACCGCATCGCTCATCGCTCATCGTACGGAGCCTCATGCCCACGACCAGGAACATCCGCATCCCACGGCCGGCCGTCGCGGCCCTGGGCCTCGCCCTGCTGGCGGGCTGCGCGACCGCGCCCGTACCCGTCCAGCAGGCGGCGCACCACCACGGCGCCGCTCCCCCCGCCGCCGCCCAGGCTCCCGCCGCCGCTCCCGCGTCGCGGGCCGCCAGCATGGAACAGCTCACCGCCCTGCTCGGCTGCCCGCCCCGGAAGTTGCAGGTGGACGCCGCCGAGCTGCGCCAGGCGGCCTGCGACAGCCCGCAGGGCCGGCTCACGATCGTGACCTTCGCCACTGACAACGGCAAACGGACCTGGCTCGACGCCGCCCAGGCGTACGGCGGCTCGTACCTGGTCGGCGAGCGGTGGGTGGTCGTCGCCGCGGCCGGCCCGCTGGAACAATTGCGCGCCCGGCTGGGCGGCGAGCTCGAAACCCCGCAACACCACTGACTCCTACATGGCTGACCCCTGGCATGGCCGGCGCCTCACCTGGCTGCCCCCCGGCATGGAGCCCGGACTGCGGACCGGGTTGCGCACGCACGCGGATGACGACGCTCCCGGGCTCTGGCACGATGGCCGGGTGCAGGTCGCCCGTCCCGTGGTCCGCGCGCTTCGCGCCGCGGTGTTCACGGCTGTGTGCGTCCTGGTCTCCGCCGCCCTGCACATGCTGGTCGGCGGCACCGCGATCGCGCCCGGCCCGCTGGCCGTGGCCGTGGCGGAGACCTTCGGGGCCGCCTACGCCGCCGGCTCCCGCCCGCGCGGCTGGCCGCTGCTGCTGAGCATGTGCGTGGCCGCCCAGTACGGCCTGCACGAACTCTTCGACGCCTCCGCCCCCGCGACCTCCGCCGTGTCGACAGTCGTTCCCACCGGGGCCGTCGCCCATGGGCACGGTTCCGCCCCGGGCATGGTGGTGATCCACCTGGCCGTGGCGCTGTCGTCGAGCTGGTGGCTGGCCCGCGGTGACGCGGCGCTGGCGGCGGTGCTGCGCCTGAGCACCGTCCGGCTGGCCCGGTTGTGGGGTGTCCTGTCCGCCTGGCTGCGCGTCCTGGCGCCGCCGGTCGCCGGGCCCGCCCGCGCGTGCCCGCTGTGGCCGCCCGTGGCGGGACACCGGGTCCTGCTGCTGGCTCCGGTGCTCTCCCGGCGCGGGCCGCCCGGCCCGGTCCGGCACGCCCGCCCGCACTGCCGCTGACGTACCGTCACGCGGCGGGTCCCGCGTGCCGTCCGGCAGGTGCCAGCCGGCGCCGTCGCGGTGCGCCTTCCGCGCCGTCACGCGCCGGAGCGTACGTCCATCCGGCGGTTCAGCCGGATCCAGGATCTTCGGAGTTCACAGTGACCCGTTCCAACCGCCCCGTTCGTCGTCCGTTCCGGGCGATCCGCCGTGCCGGTGTCGCCGTCGGCGGTGCCGTACTGCTGCTGTTGGCCACCGCGCCCGCGGCGCTGGCCCATGACCGGCTGAAGGACAGCTCCCCCGCCGACGGCGCCAAGGTGGCGCAGGTGGAGAGCATCGAGCTTGAGTTCACGTCCCGGATGACCATGCCGACCCTCGTGCTCGACGGGCCCGCGGGCAAGAACCTGCCCTTGGGCAAGCCGCGCAGCCAGGGCGTCAAGGTGACGTCCGAGCCGGGCGAGCCGCTGGAGCCGGGCCGGTACCGTCTGGCCTGGCGGGTGGTCTCCTCCGACGGCCGCCCGATCTCCGGCGAGCTGCGCTTCACCGTCACCGCCCCGGCCACCCCCACCGCCGAGCCGTCCGACACCGCCACGGCCGAGCCGTCCGGCGCCGCCACGGCCGAACCGTCCGGCGCCGCCACTCCCGCCGACTCCGCGACGCCGTCCGAGGCCGCTCCCGCCGCCTCCGCCGGTTCCGGCGAGCCGGAAGCGGCCTCCTCGACGCCGGTCGCGCAGGCGGAGACCGGCTCGGGCGGTGTGCCCGGCTGGTTGTGGGTGGCCGCGGCGGCGCTGGTGGCGGGCGGAGCGGCGACCGTCATCGCCGGCCGCCGCAAGCGCAACCCCGGCGACGCCGGCTAGCCGGTCGGGACGGGTGCCGGTAGGCGTGGCTGGAGGGCCTGGCGGCGGTCCAGGCGGGCCACCGCCAGGGCCGAGAGCGACCCGGCGGCGGCCAGCGCCAACCACGGCAGGCCCGCCCAGCCCGCTCCGGCGGTCACGTCCAGCAGGGCGCCCGACAGCAGGTTCCCGGCCAGGATGCCCGCGCCGGAGGCCAGGTTGTACAGGCCGTAGTAGGTGCCGACCAGCCGCTCGCCCGCCATGTCCGCGATGGTGGCCATCTCGAACGGGAAGGCGACCAGCGTGCCCGCGCCGAGCAGCAGCGCGCAGACCAGCGCGGCCGCCAGCGTCGCCGCCGGCGGCAGGTGGAGCTGCGCGGCCACGACCATCGGCACGAAGGACGCCCCCATCAGGGCCAGCCCGCGGGTGATCGCCTGGCCGCGGCTCCACCGTTCGGCACACCAGGCGGTCAGGCGTACCTGCCCGGCGATGCCGAGCAGGCCCGACGCCGCGTACAGCGCGGTCACCCCCCACTCGCCGCCGCCGGCCCGCTGCACCTGCAGCGGAAGGGCGAGGTACATCTGGTACGACAGCGCGTACGAGGCGATCATCGAGGCCGCGAACGAGACGAAGGCCCGGTCGCCGAACGCCTGCCGCCAGGCCCGCAACACCGGCTGCCGCGCCTGGTCCGGTTCCCTGGGCCGCGACGGCAGGTAGAGCCCCTGCAACACCGTCAGGACGGCGAAGATGCCCGCCGCCCCCAGGCACACCACGGTGAACCCGCCCGCCAGCAGCAGCACCCCGAGCAGCGGTCCGAGCAGGATCCCGCCCTGGTAGAACACGTTGAACACAGCGAAGGCCGCCACCTTGCGCGACCCAGCGGCGCCCGCCAGGTACGCGCGGGCGGCCGGGTTGAACAGCGCCCCCGCCAGCCCCGTGAGCACCGCGGCCACCACCAGCAGCGGCAGGGACGTGGTGAGCCCGAACAGCGCGAACCCCGCGGTGCGCAGGGCGCATCCCGCCATGATCATGGGCTTGTGCCCGAACCGGTCGGCCAGCGTGCCGCCGATCAGGAACATGCCCTGCTGGCTGGCGTTGCGCAGGCCGAGGATGAGCCCGATCGTCCAGGCCGCCAGGCCCGCGCCGGCCGACAGGTGCTGGGCGAGGTAGGGCATCAGCATGTAGAAGCCGATGTTGATGCCCGCCTGGTTGATCTGGAGCAGCCGGATCGGCCGGTCGAAGGAGCGGAACTCCCGCAGCGTGTCCTTCATCGTGTGCCCGCCAGCGGGTCGGTGACCGTGGTGCAGCGGGTCCAGCGGCGTACCTCCCGTTCCGAGGGGCTGTCCAGTTCGTCGGGTTCGTCGGCCGGGGTGACGCCGAGCAGGCCGTGGGCGCGGCAGTAGCCGTCGTCGAAGACGGTGTTCCAGTAACGCCAGGGCCCGTCGGGGAAGACGGCGACGACGGCGCCCGCTCCGGCGGACCCGGCCAGCCAGCGGGCCACCAGGCTGACGGCCCCGGTGCTCCAGCCGCCCGAGACGTAGTGCTGGGCGGCCAGGGTGCGGCAGGCCCACACCGCCTCGGCGGCGCTGACCCAGTGCACCTCGTCGAAGGCGTCGTAGGCGACGTTGCCGGGGTGGATGCTGGAGCCGAGGCCGCGCATCAGGCGGCGGCGGTCGGGCTGGCCGAAGATGGTCGAGCCGACGGTGTCGACGCCGACCAGCCGCAGCCGGGGCAGGTGGCGGCGGAGCTCGCGGCTGATGCCCGCGCTGTGCCCGCCGGTGCCGACGGAGCAGACCAGCGTGTCGATGTGCGGGAGCTGGGCGAGCAGCTCGCGGGCCAGCCCGGCGTAGGCGGCGACGTTGTCGGGATTGTTGTACTGGTCGGGGCAGTAGGAGCCGGGCAGTTCGGCCAGCAGTTCGTGGACCCGGTCGCGGCGGGCCTGCTGCCAGCCTCCGGTGGGATGCGGCTCGGGCACGATCTCCAGGCGTACGCCGTAGGAGGCCAGCAGCCGCTGCATGAGCGGTTCCATGCCGGGGTCGGCGACCAGCACGACCGGGTGGCCGAAGGTGATCCCGGCCAGGGCGAGGCCCAGCCCCAGGGTGCCGCTGGTCGACTCGACGATCGTCGCGCCGGGGGCCAGGTCGCCCCGGGCGCGGGCCTGGCGGATCGTGTGCAGGGCGGGCCGGTCCTTGATGCCGCCCGGGTTGAAGCCTTCCAGCTTGGCCCAGAAGCCGCCTCCTTGGGTGACGAACGGCGCGGCGACGAACGCCAGTGGTGTGTTTCCGACGGTGACACAAATACCCGAATTTCCGATGGCGGGCAGAATGTCAGGGCGCGGCAAAGTGTCGTACGACATTGGTGGATATCCCCGAGATGGACGGCGCACCCGCGGCATGGAAGGCACCGCGAAACGGCGCAGTGGAAATGGACGGCGACGAGGAACGCGCGTCCTATATACGCATCACACAGGGATATCCGTGACCCGGCGCGAGTCCTGCCGGAACGACCGGCGGCGCCGCCCGTACGGACAGGGCCGCGGGAGCGGCGGGCACGGCGGGCAGCGCGCAGACGGCGGCCACGACGGGCGCGGAGGCGGCGGCGACCGCCGAGCAGTTCTGCTCGGTGCCGTGCAGATGGCCGAGCGGCAGCTCACCGTGCAGGCACTCCGCGTCCTGCACCGGCATGCGGCCGGACGACCACGTGACGTGCCGGTGGAGGCCGGAGGCGGCGTCCTGGACGGCCGCCGGCGCGGGGCCGCCCGAGGCCCGCTCGGACAGTTCGACGGCCGCGCACGCGCCGCCGTGCGCGAACACCACGGTGATCAGCAGGGCCAGGGCCAGGACCGCGTGCGTCAGCCATCGGCCGGCCCCCGGGAGGGGCGGCCGGTGCGCACCGGCTGACCTGGTCATGAGCATCACCGCGAATCATGCCCGCCACGCGACGCGGCGCGCCCGGGAAAGGACAAGGTTGCCGTAAAGAAATTCCCGTTGCACCGGATCCGCTGTGCGAATTACTTAATGCCCACCCGATCTCTCAAACAGCTGCATTCCCGCCGGATGACGGCACAACGGCGAGCCGTCCCCGTGGCGGGTGATTGTTTCCGCGACACTGGCATTCACCGTTCCGCCGACCGAAGGGGTGCGCATGGCCCTGTCCAGACGTGCGGTCATCGCCGGGGTCGGCGCGCTGGCCGCCGCCGTGGCCGCCGCCCCCGCCCTCGCCGCCGACGTCTCCGGACTCGCCCGGGACGAACGCTTCTGGGCGGGCGTCGCCGGGCAGTTCCGGGTCAGCGCCGACTTCGTCAACCTGGAGAACGGCTACTACGGGATCATGCCCGAGCCGGTCCGGCGCGCCTACCACCGCAACGTCGACGATCTCAACGCCCGCAACTCCCATCTGCTGCGGACGACGTACAAGGCGAAGGCCGACGAGGTGCGCGACCGCGTCGCCCGGCTGCTCGGCGTCACCCGGGACGAGATCGCGCTCACCCGGGGCGGCACCGAGGCGCTGCAGAACCTCATCTCCGGCTACCGGCGGCTGCGTCCGGGCGACGCCGTGCTGTACGCCGACCTCGACTACCCGGCCGCCCAGCACACGATGAACTGGCTGGCCGGGCGGCGCGAGGCCGGTGTCGCCAGGCTCGTCGTGCCCGAGCCCGCCACCCGGCAGGCGGCTCTTGACGCCTACGAGCGGGCGCTGCGCGCCAACCCCAAGGTCAGGCTGCTCCTGCTGTCGCACATGAACAACCGCACGGGACTGGTCCTGCCGGTCCGGGAGATCGTCGCCATGGCCCGCGAACGCGGCGTCGACGTCGTCGTCGACGCCGCCCACTCCTGGGGGCACCTCGACTTCACCCTGCCCGGCCTCGGCGCCGACTTCGCCGCGTTCTCGCTGCACAAGTGGATGGGCGCGCCGCTCGGCACGGGGTTCCTCTACATCCGCCGCGAACGGCTGGCCGACATCGAGCCCGTCTTCGCCGACGAGAGCTACCCGGCCGGCGACATCCGCTCGCGCGTGCACTCCGGCACCATGGACGTCGCGGCCCCCCTCACGGTCCCCGACGCCCTCGACTTCCACCAGCGGCTCGGCGCGCCGCTCAAGCAGGCCCGGCTGTGCCACCTGCGCGACCGCTGGGTCGGCCAGGTCCGCGACCTGCCGGGGATGCAGATCCTCACCCCCGACGAACCCGGCATGTACGGCGCGATCACCGCCTTCCGCATCGCCGGCCGTACCTCCACCGCCGACAACGAGGCCGTCGCCAAGACGCTGCTGGACACCTACGGCCTGTACACGGTCGCCCGGACGGGCATGACCGGCGGCGACGCCGTCCGGGTCACGCCGGCTCTGTTCACGTCGGCGGCGCAGGTCGACCGGCTCGCGGCGGCGCTGAAGCGGCTGACCCCTCGCCTGCGCGCTTGACCCCCGCTTGACAGAACACCGACATGTCCTACTAAGTTAGACATATGAACAGTTCTTCAGATGACCATGTGTTGGCCGTCGACGGTTGTACCGTCAAGGTGGTCGACGCCGACCGGGTCGCCGCCGTGCACGAGCGCATGCCCGCCGCCGAGGACCTGGCCGACACGGCCGACGTCTTCGGCCTGCTGTCCGACCAGAACCGGCTGAAGCTGCTGGTCGCCCTGCTGGACGGC